>PLEC01000032.1 GCA_003136935.1 Gammaproteobacteria bacterium | reverse complement strand
GAGTGTGCAAAGGTGCAACTAAACATTAAAATGATCAATGTGGCGGAGAGGGTGGGATTCGAACCCACGTGGGAGAGAACTCCCCATCCGATTTCGAGTCGGCGCCGTTATGACCGCTTCGGTACCTCTCCTCAGGGCCGCCGGTTTTTGCGGGGCTGGTATTCTAGCGGAAAGCCCAAGCGGCGAGGGGTTTGTGCGCGCGATCACTCTGGCCGCCACGTTCATGTTGTTGGTCGCGGGCTGCGGCCNNTGGAATATGAGCTCGCGAGCCAGTTCGCGCAACAACTGGGCGTGAAGCTCACCATGTATCCGGTGGCCAACGAGCGCGCCATGCAGGCGGAGCTCGAAGCCGGCCGCGCGGACATTGCCGCGGCCTCGCTCACCAGCACGCCGGACTGGGAGCGTGTCGGGGTCCCCGCCACGCCCTACGCGCTCATCCCGCAGCTGGTCGTCTATCGACACAACGGTGTGCGGCCACGCGACACGCTGCAGCTGGAATCCGCGCGCATCGCGGTGCGCGCAGGCAGCCCGCAGGAGCGCGTGCTTGAGCGCCTCAAGAGCACGGTCGCACCGCACCTCACCTGGGTTGAGACCGCACCGAGCTCGGCGGACCCAATTGAAGATGTTGATTCGGGCCAGGCCGACTACGCCATCAGCGACGCGCGCGAGTTTTCCTTCGCGCACCATCTGTACCCGAATGTGCTGGTCGGCTTTGCGCTCACCCAGGCGCGGCCCGCGCAGTGGATCGTGCGGCGCGCAGAACCGGTCCTGTTGGCGGCGGTTAACTCATTCTTTCACTCGCTGGAAGCGTCGGGGCGAGTGGCGACGCTGCTGCAGGAATCCTCGGGCGATTCGCGGCACTTCGCATACGTGGAGTCGCGTGAGTTCCAGGCCAACGTGGCCGCCCGGCTGCCGCTCTACCGCGCCTCGTTCGAGCAGGCCGCCGCGCAAACGCGGATCGATTGGCGGCTGCTGGCGGCCGTCGGCTACCAGGAATCGAAGTGGGACCCGCATGCGCAATCAGGCGACGGGGCGCTTGGCGTCATGATGCTCACCGCCGACACCGCGCAGGCGATGGGCATCAAGGATCGCAGCAACCCGCAGCAGAGCATCTACGCGGGCGCGCGTTATCTGTCCCAGGTGCGGCAAATGATCCCGGAACGCATCGCCGAACCGGACCGCACGTGGCTGACGATCGCCGCCTACAACGTGGGCTTCGGGCATCTCGAGGACGCCCGCATCATCACGCAGGCGCAGGGCAAGAACCCGGATTCATGGGCCGACGTACGCGAGCGCTTGCCGCTGCTCGCGCAGGAGCGCTGGTACGGGCACGCCAGGCGCGGTTACGCCCGCGGCTGGGAGCCGGTGCAGTTCGTGGACCGCATCCAGCGCTATCTCAGGCTTCTGGAATGGCAACCCGGTGAGGCCGCGCCGGTGACGACCACCCAGAACGCGCCCGCTGCGAGTGCCCCGAACCCGGGCGCTGTCAGCGAAAGCCCTGGGCCCACGGGCGGCGCCGCCGCCGGCGCCAGCCACACGACGCCACACCCTTAGCTCCGGTGTGGTGCATCGGCCGGCACCGCCCGGCGCGTAAGGCACGCTCCTGGAGGCGGTCAGGGCCGCCGCTGTGCGAAAAACTCCTGCAGAAGCTGCGCGCAGTCATCCAGCAGGACGCCGCCGAATACGTCCACGCGGTGATTCAAACCGGGTAACGCAAACACGTCGGTGATACTCCCGGCTCCGCCGGCGCGCGGATCCCAGGCGCCGAACACCAGGCGACGCACGCGCGCATGCACCATCGCGGCGGCGCACATGACACACGGTTCGAGCGTTACGTACAGGGTCGTGTCGGACAGCCGGTAACTCTGCAGGCTCGTGCCGGCCGCACGCAGCACCTCGATTTCGGCGTGTGCGGTCGGATCGTGGCTCGCGATGGGGCGATTCGCACCCACCGCAATCACCGCATCGCCGCGCACCAGCACCGCGCCGACCGGGACTTCGCCCGCGTCGCGCGCGGCGCGCGCCTGCGCCAGGGCGCTTTGCATGAAAGCGATGTCGCGGCCGCCGGCGCCCGGATCCACCATGCCCGTCACTCAGGGCGCCGGGGCAGCACTCTCCGCTGCCACCGGCGGCAGAAATAGCGCCGGGTCGACGAAACTCGCGTTGAGCGCCACGCCGAAATGCAGATGCGGCCCGGTCACCCGTCCGGTCGCCCCGACCTTGCCGATGGCCGCGCCCGCCTTCACGCGCTGTCCCGCCCGCACATCAATCGCGCTCAAATGGCAGTACATGGTGACGAGTCCCCCGCCGTGATCGATGAGCACCGTGTTGCCGTTGAAGAAGTAGCTCCCCGTATCCACAACCCGTCCATCCGCCGCCGCGTGCACCACCGTGCCGGTGTCGGCGGCGATGTCCATGCCGCTGTGGGGATTGCGCGGCTCATTATTGAATATGCGCCGCGACCCATACGAACTGGAGCGAATGCCGGGCACGGGCGGCAAGAGGCGCAGCGTGCGCGGCGTGCTGTCCGACCAGGTGGCGACGGCCTTGCGAATACGGGGTTGCTCGCGACTGACGCGCGCCAGGTCCTTTTTCGACAGATCCACCTGCCGCGGAGCCACCGTCAGGCGCTGCACGACGTACTCCTTGTCGGCGACCTCGAAGCCGCGCGCGACTTGCTCCTGAGCCTGGGTCACGCGCACGACGGCGTGGCCCGGGACCTGCGACAGCGGAATCCCCACCACCGCAAGCCAGCTTCCGTCCACTCGCAGCACCAGCACGCGCCGCTCATCGAAGGTTACGACGGGCGCCGTCGCCACCGCACTCTCCAGCTTCACCAGCGCCACGCCGCCCGGCACGAGCTCCTGCTGCGGCAGCTGCGCACCCGTCACCACCGCCATGGGCTCATCTGCGGCTGCGAGGCCGGGCATGGCCGTGCCCAGCAGGCAGGCAGCCGCGATCCATCTCATCGGGTTACCCACGCGCGCGAACCTCCTCATGATTTTCTTCCCGTCACGCGCGCCGCAACGCTGCCGCGCGCAAGACGCGCCTCGATCTCATCATCGACGCGCAGGGCGGTCGCATCCGTCACCAGGGTGCCATCCGCGCGTGTCACGATCGCAAAACCGCGCGTCAGGGTGGCGAGCGGACTGACGGTGTCGAGCGAGCGCTGCGCCAGGGCGAGACGATGGGTCGCACGCGCCAGCAGCGCTTTGACCGCCTGATCGAGCCGCCCTCGTGCACCTTGCTGACGCGCCACAAATTCTCTTACGCGGTGCTCCGGGGAGCGGCGCAGCAGGCGCCCCCGGACCTCCAGCAGGCGCAGGCGGTCGCGCTGCAGGCTGGCGCGCACCGCTCCTGCCAGTCGCTGACTCGTGTCATCGAGCCGCTGCATCTGCTGCTGCAGGCGCACACCCGGATGTGCAAGCTGCAGGCGGTGCGCGCTGGCAGCAAAGCGCGCCACGCTCACCTGCAGCTCCCGGCGCATGGCGCCCTGCAGACGTTGTGCCGTGCGCCCCACTGTGTGCAGCCACGCTGCGCCATCGGGCGCCACCAGTTCAGCAGCTCCCGAGGGGGTCGGCGCGCGCAGGTCGGCGACAAAATCCGCAATCGTGAAGTCGACCTCGTGGCCCACACCCGCGACGACCGGCACAGCGCTCGCGTGGATGGCGCGCGCGACGCGCTCGTCGTTGAAGGCCCACAGGTCCTCGAGCGAGCCCCCGCCGCGCGCCAGAATCAATACATCGCATTCCGCGCGTGCCGAGGCGCTCGTGAGCGCGGCGACCAGTGCCGGAGCCGCATCCGCCCCCTGCACCAGGGTCGGGTAGATCAGCACGGCCGCCGGCGGATAGCGGCGCGCAAGGACGTGCAGGATGTCGTGCAACGCCGCCCCGGAAGGGGAAGTAATGACACCGATGCGTCGCGGGAAACGCGGCAGGGCGCGCTTGCGCTCGGGCGCAAAGAGTCCCTCGGCGGCCAGCCTGGCTTTGAGGCGCTCGAACTCGCGCTTCAGGGCGCCGACGCCGGCCTCCTCGAGGTGCTCGGCGATGAGCTGGTACTCCCCGCGCGCCTCGTAGACGCTGATCCGGCCGCGGATGAGTACCTGCATGCCGGCGCGCGGGGTGAAGCCCACGAGCGCATTCTTCATGCGAAACATGGCACAGCGCAGCTGTGCATCGCGGTCCTTGAGCGAGAAGTACCAGTGACCGGAAGCCGGCTGGGAGAAGTTGGACAGTTCCCCTTCGATCCACACGACCCCGAGGCCCCGCTCGAGCAGCACCCGCACCTCGCGGGTCAGGCGCGAGACGCTGTAGACGTCGCGCGAGCGGGCCTGGGCTGCGCCAATTTCGGGATTTACGGGCATAAGGAACCTTAGCATGAGGTTTACCGGCCGGCCCTGAGCGCCTATAATTACGCATGCGCATACTCGAAGAAGCTCTCACCTTCGACGACGTCCTCCTGGTTCCGGCGTACTCGGAAATTCTGCCACGCGAGGTCGATCTCTCCACCCGCGTCACGCGCAAGATCCTGCTGAACCTGCCACTGCTGTCCGCCGCCATGGACACGGTTACCGAAGGACGCCTCGCCATCACCATCGCCCAGGAAGGCGGCATCGGCATCATCCACAAGAGCATGACCATCGAGGCGCAGGCCCGCGAGGTCGGCCGGGTGAAAAAGTTCGAGAGCGGGGTGATCAAGGACCCGATCACCGTCTCTCCCAACATGACCATTCGCGAGGTGCTGGATCTGACGCGTGCGCGCGGCATCTCCGGTGTGCCGGTGGTCGTCGGCAAAAAAGCGGTCGGCATCGTCACCCACCGCGACCTGCGCTTCGAGTTGAAGCTCGACGCGCCGGTGTCCTCGGTCATGACGCCGCAGGAACGTCTCGTCACGGTGCGTGAAGATGCGCCCAAGGAAGAGGTGCTGGCGCTGCTGCACCAGCACCGCATCGAGAAGCTGCTGGTGGTGAACGCCGCGCACGAGCTCGCCGGCATGATCACCGTGAAGGATTTCCAGAAGGCCACCGAGTTCCCGCGCGCCGCCAAGGACGATACCGGCCGGCTGCGCGTCGGCGCGGCGGTCGGCACGACTCCCGACACCATGGATCGGGTCGCTGCGTTACGCGAAGCGGGCGTCGATCTCGTGGTGGTGGACACCGCGCACGGACATTCCAAGGGCGTGCTCGACACTGTGAAGCGCGTCAAGGCGAAGTGGGCAGATTGCCAGGTGATCGCCGGCAATATTGCGACCTCCGAAGCCGCGCGGGCGCTGGTGGATGCGGGCGCGGACGCCGTCAAGGTCGGCATCGGGCCGGGCTCCATCTGCACCACGCGCATCGTGGCCGGCGTGGGCGTCCCGCAGATCTCAGCCGTCGCCAACATTGCGCACGCGCTGCGCGATACCGACGTGGCCGTGATATCCGACGGCGGCATCCGCTTTTCCGGCGATCTCGCCAAGGCGATCGCAGCCGGCGCGCACGCGGTCATGATCGGTGGCCTGTTTGCAGGCACCGAGGAATCCCCGGGCGAGGTCGAGCTCTACCAGGGCGCTTCCTACAAGTCGTACCGCGGAATGGGTTCGCTTGGCGCGATGGGCGAGCGCCACGGATCGGCCGATCGCTATTTCCAGGACGACGCCGCGACCGAGCTCCAGAAGCTCGTACCCGAGGGCGTCGAGGGTCGCGTGCCCTATAAGGGCAGCGTTGTGAATATCCTGCACCAGCTCTCCGGCGGTCTGCGCGCCGCGATGGGCTACACCGGCAGCCGCAATATCACCGACATGCGTACCCGACCGGTGTTCGTGCGCATCACCACCGCTGGCATCCGCGAGAGCCACGTGCACGACGTCACCATCACCAAGGAAGCACCCAACTACCGGGTGTCCTGATCGAGGCCATGGCGAGCGTTCCGCGAACTGCCCCAGGCACCGCGCAACATGCCGACATCCACGCGCACCGCATCCTGGTACTCGACTTCGGTGCCCAGTACACGCAGCTCATCGCGCGGCGCGTGCGCGAGCTCGGCGTCTACTGCGAAATCCTTCCCTGGGACATCACCGACGCCGAGGTGCGCGCCTTCCAGCCGCGCGGCGTGATCCTGTCCGGGGGACCCGCGTCCGTAACCGACAAAGACCCGCCACGGGCGCCGATGTCCGTGTATGAGCTCGGCGTGCCGGTGCTCGGGATCTGCTACGGCATGCAGACCATGGCGCAGCAGCTGGGCGGGCGCGTCACGCCCTTGAGCGGGCGTGAGTTTGGTTACGCAGAAGTCACGGTGACCGGCGCCTCACGCCTGCTCGATGACCTCGAAGATCGCCGCAATCCCGCCGGACGCGCGGTACTCGATGTGTGGATGAGCCACGGCGACCGCGTCGACGCACTGCCTGCAGGCTTCGTGGTGACCGCCGCTACCAACACCATCCCCTTCGCGGCGATGGCCGATGAGCGCCGGCGTTTCTACGGCGTGCAGTTCCACCCCGAAGTCACGCACACGACCCAGGGCGCGCGCGTCCTGGAGCGCTTCGTGCGCGAGATCTGCGGCAGCGATGCCCTGTGGAGCATCGGCAATATCATCGAGGACGCGATCGCCCGTGTGCGCGCGCAGGTCTGCCAGGGCAAGGTGCTGCTGGGGCTGTCGGGCGGAGTGGATTCCGCCGTGGTCGCCGCCCTCCTGCACCGCGCCATCGGCGATCAGCTGGTGTGCGTGTTCGTGGATCATGGACTGCTGCGCCTTGGCGAAGGCGACCAGGTCATGAGCACCTTCGCGCAGCACCTGGGCGTGCGCGTCATCCGCGTCGAGGCGGAGGCGCGCTTCCTTGCCGCCCTGGCTGGGGTCGCGGACCCGGAGGCCAAACGCAAGATCATCGGTCGTCTGTTCGTCGAGGTGTTCGATGAGGAAGCGCACAAGCTCACGGGCGTGCAGTTCCTCGCGCAGGGTACGATCTACCCGGATGTGATCGAATCCGCGGGCGCCCGTACCGGCAAGGCGCGTGTCATCAAGTCGCATCACAACGTGGGCGGTCTGCCGGAGGAAATGCACCTGCAGCTCGTGGAGCCGCTGCGCGAGCTGTTCAAGGACGAAGTGCGGCGCCTCGGTGTCGAACTTGGCCTGCCGCGTGAGATGGTCTACCGCCATCCCTTTCCCGGACCGGGCCTGGGAGTGCGGATTCTCGGCGAAGTGCGCAAGGAGTACGCGGATCTGCTGCGGCACGCGGATGCTATCTACATCGATGAACTGCGCAAGCACGATCTTTATGACCGCACCAGCCAGGCATTCGCGGTGTTTCTGCCGGTGCGCTCGGTGGGCGTCATGGGCGACGGACGCCGTTACGACTACGTGATCGCGCTGCGCGCAGTCGAGACGGTGGATTTCATGACGGCGCATTGGGCGCGCCTGCCGTATGAATTCCTCGACCACGTCTCGCGGCGTATCGTCAACGAAGTCAGCGGCATCTCGCGCGTGGTGTATGACATCTCGGGGAAACCGCCGGCGACGATTGAGTGGGAGTAGTCGTGAACCTCTTGCACCGGGCGGCAGCTGCGGCGCGCTTGCCAGCCCTGCAGGTGCCCGAGGTAGCGCCGAAACGTACGCTCACACACCCCGAGCAGTCGCGCCGCTTCCTCTAGGCGCAATCGTCCGGCTTGCCAGCCGGCATAGGCCTGTAGCCACTCTGGCCGTCTCACGGCGCACCCCTCTTCAGGGCACTACCGTCCGGAACCGGACAGTTGGCCACTTATATGTCTGCTGCATGCAGTTGTTGGGGCGGTCTTGGCGGAGTAGGCTCGCGGTAGCCCGAGGCTTGGGCCGCACCATGGCGCCCAGCTTAGGCGGAGGCGGCGCCGTATGGCGCGTTTGGCTGGAGGGGAGATCGTTGGAACTCCTTCCCCGTGTGACTCCCGCGCGTAACCATCTGCTGGCCGCGCTGCCCAATACTGATGTCAACCGACTGACGCCGCACCTGAGACTCGTTTCTTTGTCATTGGGCGAGGCGCTCTATGAATCCGGCATCGCATTGCGCCACGTCTACTTCCCCGTCGATTCGATCGTCTCGTTGCTGAATGTCATGGCGGACGGCGCGTCAGCGGAAATTGCTGTCGTCGGCAATGACGGCGTCGTTGGCGTTTCTCTCTTCATGGGGGGTGAATCCACGCCAAGCCGGGCGGTGGTGCAAAGCGCTGGCCACGCCTACCGCATGAGAGCGTCGATATTGAAGTCGGAATTCACCCGCGCGGGGGCCATGCAGCATCTGTTGTTGCGCTACACGCAGGCACTGCTGACCCAGATGGCGCAGACCGCTGTTTGCAACCGACATCACACGCTGGACCAGCAGTTATGCCGCTGGTTGCTTCTGAGCTTGGACCGCCTGCCCTCGAACGAGTTGGCCATGACGCAGGACTTGATCGCCAACATGCTCGGTGTGCGTCGCGAGGGCGTCAACGACGCCGCCGGAAAGCTGCAGGATGCTGGTTTGATCCATTACAGCCGGGGCCATATCGTTGTACTGGATCGCTTGGGCATCGAAGCCAGAACCTGTGAGTGTTATGCGGTCGTAAAGAGGGAGTCGGATCGGCTGCTTCCCGATCGAGCACAGCACTGAGCCCGTTGGTGCTGCAAATGGCCACCGCGGTTGGCGTTGCAAGGGACGTCTGCATGCAAATGCCAACACTGGTCGAGCGCGGGCCCCGTCCACGACTGTGACGCGCCGCACAAAAACGTAATCCGTTGCAGGCCGCGGGGACCTATAAGTGCGCTACCGAACTTAACGTTGCGCTGGAGAGTGCTCCAATTATTGACAAGTTGGGTTAAGACACATCTGGAGCCTCGTCGATGTCTCAGCGCGTACTTCTCATCCAGAGCGATGCCGCCGCTGCCAAGACCATTGTCGGCGCGCTGAATCACTGCAGTGATGAGCCCTTCCACGTTGAATGGGTCAAGCGCTGCTCTGAAGGCCTGCAAAGACTGGACGGCATGGAGGCGATATTGCTCGACCTCTACCTGCCTGACAGTCAAGGCATAGAGACGTTCGACCGTCTGTTTCGCGCGGCGCCCAGCATTCCGATCTTGCTGTTGATTGATCCGCAACACGAGAAAACCGCCAGGTTGGCGGTGCAGTGTGGAGCACAGGATTATCTCTTTAAAGACCGCCTCGACGCGTACCTGTTGCCCAAGACCCTCGGGACCATGATCGAGCGGGCCGCATATGCCGAAGCGCTGTTTGAGGAAAGGGAGCGCGCCCAAGTCACGCTCAACTCGATCGGGGACGCAGTCGTGAGCACCGACGTTTCCGGTCGGGTCACCTATCTCAATGTAGTCGCTGAAGACCTGACAGGTTGGTCGCAGCTCGACGCCGCAGGTCATCCGCTTGAGGAGGTCTTGCAGATCATCGATGGCACGACGCGGCAAGTCATGCAAAACCCCACTGCGCGGGCGATAAGAGACGACAAAGTTGCAGCGCTGCCGCCAAACTGCGTGCTGATTCGACGCGACGGCGTCGAAGCCGCTATCGAGGATTCCACCGCCCCTATCCACGATAGTCGCGGGGCAGTGACAGGTTCTGTCATGGTATTTCACGATGTCAGCATGGCGCGGGCTATGACGCGCAAGATGGCTCATCTGGCACAACACGACAGCCTCACGGACTTACCCAATCGCGTGCTGCTGAACGACCGACTGCGTGAAGCAATAATCCTGTCCAGGCGCCACAAGCGAGAACTGTCGGTACTATTTCTGGATCTTGATCGTTTCAAGCACATTAACGATTCATTGGGCCACGTCGTGGGCGATCGTTTGCTGCAATCCGTGGCGCAGCGACTACTTTCGTGTGTGCGTAGCTCGGACACCGTAGGCCGCCAGGGGGGCGATGAATTCGTGGTGCTGCTGTGGGAGGTGAGACGCGCAGAGGACGCAGCCATCGCGGCGGCCAAGATACTCGAGGCACTGCGTAAGCCCCACCTCATCAACGCGCATGAGCTGCACATCACCGCAAGCATCGGCATTGTCACCTATCCCGAAGACGGGACGGATGCAGAGACGTTGATGAAGAAGGCGGATCTGGCGATGTACCACGCCAAGCAAACCAGGCACGACAGTTATCAATTCTTTAAGCCGGAGATGAACGCACGCGCGATCGAGCGGCAATCGCTCGAGGACACTTTGCATCATGCGCTCGAGCGACAGGAGTTGGTACTGCATTACCAGCCGAAGTTTAATCTGGCGAGCAGCGAAATCATCGGCGCCGAGGCGCTCATACGCTGGCGCCACCCGCAGCGCGGGCTCGTTCCCCCGGGTCAATTCATCTCGATTGCGGAGGAGTGCGGTCTCATCGTACCGATCGGCCGGTGGGTGCTGCGCGAAGCTTGCCGCCAGGCGCGCGCCTGGCAGATCGCGGGACTGCCGCCGCTGTGCGTCGCGATAAATGTCTCGTCCGTGGAGTTGCGCGCCCCGGGTTTCGTAGCCGGCGTACGGGCAACTCTCAAAGAGACGGGGCTGGAGCCACGTTATCTGGAACTCGAGCTCACCGAGACGGTGCTGATTGAGGACTCGCGATCCATTGCTGACGTGCTTACAGAATTGAAAGATATCGGTGTGCTGCTGGCGCTGGATGACTTTGGTACCGGCTATTCAAACTTGAGCCAATTGAAGCGCTTTCCGATCGACGCCCTGAAGATCGATCAGTCTTTCGTGCGNNCTGCAGCAGCACGGCTGTCCGCAGGGTCAAGGGTACTATTTCTGCCGGCCCGTGCCGGCTGAGCAATTCCGCCAATTGTTGGAAAACGAAACCGCCTTGGCAGTCGCATGATCGACTCGTAGAAACAGTGCCGGGCTGCGGGTACCGGCCGCGTCCCGTTCGTTCGAATGCTGGCCATGATGCGCTTTGAGCTGCCGCGCGACAGGTTCTGTGGAGGTTAGTGCTGACAGGTATCGTCGATTTTGCGAGGCAGCCAAGCGGCTGCCTCGTGTTTCTTAGCGCTCGCACAGTGTCAGCGCAGATTTGAAGCGTGCGCTGGCCTAATCGATCCTCACGTCGAGCTCGGCGAGACGACGGTCGTCAGCCAGCCGCCCAGGTTCTGCACCGCGCGGGTGTTCGCAACGGCTGAGGTTAATCCAGGCCTCCTGTACGGCATCCTCAGCTTCACTAGCCGATCCCAGCATCCGATACGCAACCGCTCGCAGATGGGCGCGACTATCTATGCCCCACCGTCCTTGCCGCGCTGGGGAGCCCCAGCGGCAGCCCAGGCGTGACACCCGGCGACTTGTTGATCGACGCGTAGTCCGCGTAGATCGCCTTCTGTTCCACTTCCGGCAGCGCTTTCCAGGAATCCGAACCGGGCAACGGCGTGGTCCCCTGGCAGATCAGCATCACGAATTTCATTTGGTCCTCCATCACCCATATGACGGATCGCGAGGCATGAATGTGACCACGCGGGCGCCACCGACTATCCCTCTGACGGTAGAATTTCCACAGCAGCCACCGACTTTTATGAGATTCAGATACTTATGAGCGCTGGAGACATTAAATGACGCACCGAACATGCTCTGGACCCTGATCTCACTGTTTTTCTTATGGTGTGCGTTCCACGAAGTCCACGCGAGCCTGGTCGCCCCGGCCGGTTTCGATTTCCCCAGCCCAGTTTCCAAGCCCTACCTCGCTTTGGTGCTTGCGCTAGCCGCGCTGTTCGCGTGGCCCCCGCTTCATACCTGGCATTTTCAACGGTTCTTATCCGGCAAAGCCACCGAGCTGGCCGACAACCATCGCGCCAAAGTTCATTGCAACACTGTGTTCGATACCATGCTCGACCCTGAGATGTTGTTCGCCGGCCACGCCAATCCGCGAACTGGAGAAATCGCCATCCAACATCCATGGTGCGACACCCTGAGGTCGTACCTGAATCATCCTGAGCGCGCAACCAGCCAGGAACTCGAGAGCCTGGATTTGTTTACTCACGAGAGCATGCACGTACGTGGTGAGCTCAACGAAGCCCTGACCGAATGCGAGGCGGTGCAGCGAAATTACCGCGCCGCCAGGTTACTTGGCGTCCCTGATGAGACCGCCAGGGAGAACGCCCTTCAGTACTACAACATCAACTATCAGCAGCGCGGGAAAATTGGCGGCATGCAGGCTGCCTATTATTCGGATCAATGTGCCCCCGGCAGAGCCATGGACGAGCATTTGAGCGATTCGACCTGGGCTACACCGTAGGACCGCTGACGGCGTGTCGATTCATCCTGGCTGTCGCAAAGCAGGGCTGACGGTCACGGTGCGTAGCTTGCGATGCTTCGCGGGTCGCCCTAGAGTGAACCATGGTCCTCGAGCCATGCTAGCTCCACCGTACAGGCGGCTGTTCGCGACCTGTGCGGTGCACCGATCCCATGTCCACACAAACGACTGACGCGCTGTTCGGAGCTTCGCGATTTGCACGGCTGGCGATGGCCGGTTTGCTGGTGCTCGAACTGGCCGGCTGCGGTGACCGGGCGACCCTGCCGGTAAGCGCCGGCTTCGGGCCACACCCCGTCCTGCCGGCTCCGCATCCGACACGCTTCCCGACTATCAATTTCGCCCACGCGGTGGGCTGGCCGGCGGGCGCAACGCCAAGCGCGGCGCCGGGACTTGCGGTGAGCGCTTATGCAACCGGACTGGTTCATCCGCGCTGGCTGCACGTGCTGCCGAACGGCGACATACTGGTCGCTGAGAGCGATGCACCCGCCGCCCCCGCTGACCAGCGCGGGATCGCGGACTGGCTCGAGGAACGCGTCATGAAATATGTCGGCGCCGGGACACCGAGCGCCGATCGGATCACGCTGCTGCGCGGCGTGGGAACCAACGGTCTCGCCCAGACGCGCAGCATCTTTCTTAAAGGGCTGCATTCTCCTTTCGGCATGGCGCTGGTGGGCGCGAATTTCTACGTCGCGAACACCAACGCGGTCCTCAGGTTCCCCTACACCTCAGGCGACACGCAGATTACGGCGCCAGGCGTCAAGGTGCTCGACCTTCCAGCGGACCCGCAGGGTCACTGGACGCGGGATCTGCTCGCAAGCCGCGACGGCTCGCGGCTCTATGTGACGGTCGGATCCGACAGCAACATCGGCGAGCACGGCATGAACAAGGAGGTCGGCCGCGCGGCGATTTACGAGATCGATCTTGCTACCGGCCACTCGCGCATCTATGCGTCGGGGCTGCGCAATCCCAACGGCCTTTCCTGGGAGCCGCACAGCGGTGCGCTGTGGGTGGCGGTAAACGAGCGCGACGAGCTCGGTAGCGATCTCGTGCCTGACTACATGACGTCGCTCAAGGACGGCGGGTTTTACGGGTGGCCGTACAGTTACTACGGTCAGCACGTCGATGAGCGCGTGACGCCCGCCCGGCCGGATCTCGTGGCAACCGCCATCGCGCCCGACTACGCCCTCGGCGCTCACACTGCCTCTCTCGGGCTCGCGTTCTATACGAGTGATGCCTTGCCAGCCAGGTACGTGGGGGGTGCATTCATTGGCCAGCACGGCTCCTGGAACCGAAATCCGCGCAGCGGCTACAAGGTGATCTTTGTGCCTTTCGCCGACGGCCGACCCGCGGGCATGCCCGAGGACGTGCTGACCGGCTTTGTGAGCGCGGACGGTCAGGCCCGTGGCAGGCCGGTGGGCGTCGCGGTCGACCGTAGCGGAGCGCTACTGGTGGCGGATGATGTCGGCAACGTCGTGTGGCGCCTCACCAGGCACCCGCCGCTGAATTAAGCGCCGCCTCGTGCGCCTCGCTCCGTAATCCGTCACTGCAGATAGCGTTCAAACCAAGCGAGCGTCCGGCGCTCGGCATCTTCGATGTGCGCCGGGTCGCGCAGGGCGTGACCTTCGCCCGGGTAGATCACCGAGGAGGTTGGGACGCCGAGCGTCTTCAGTGCGTGCCAGAACTCGCGGGTCTGCGGCGCGGGGCACTCGATGTCGCGCTCGCCAACGTACGCGAAAGTCGGCGTCTGCACGTTGCGAATGAAGGCGATGGGCGATGAGCGCGCATAGACCGCCGGGTCGTCGTAAACCGAAGCGCCGAAATACGGCAACATCCAGGCGTCGATGCCATTCTCCCCGTAATAAGACTGCCAGTCGCTGATGCCGGCTGCGGCAACCCCGGCCTTGAAGCGTTTGGTCTGCGTCACGGCCCACATGGTCATGAAGCCGCCGTAACTGCCCCCCATGATTCCGAGGCGCCCGGCATCGATCGGCGCCACCTTTATGGCGGCGTCGATCCCGGACAGAATGTCGCGCAGATCGCCGTATCCAAAATCACGGACGTTGGCGGCGGTGAAGCGCTCACCCTGTCCGAAGCTGCCGCGCGGGTTGGGCAGGAACAGCGCATAACCGCGCTCCAGCATGGTTTGCGTCAACCCCGGACCGGCGAAGGCTGGTAGCACCGCGCCAGCTGGGCCGCCATGGACACGAGTCACCATCGGCAGCTTGCCGTTGCCGTGCTCCGGCAACAGCAGCCAGCCCTGGACATCGAACCCGTCGCTCTTCCAGGACAGGCTCTGCGCACGCAGCGGCATCGCCATCCCGGCGTTCACGTTTGTCAGGTCATGCCAGTGTCCGACGGTCCCCACTTCGATCTCGGGGGCCGCGGTAAAGGATTCATGAGACGTCGCGGTGAACTCCGACGGGCACGCCTGTGAAGCGCCGGCATCGCGGCCGCTGAGGGATTCAGAGCCGTGCCACACGATGGCGGCCACGGCAGCACGGCGCCCGTCGCCAAAATCAACAATCTGCGTCTGATCACCGGCAAGGAGTTCGGCGTGCAGGCGCGCGTTGCAACCCCAGGCGAGCGCACGGGCCGATGCCCGCATGTCCGGCGTGACGTTTGTGGCCGCACCGCCGCTAACGGGCACCGTGTAGATGTCGCCGCCCCTTGAACCGAAGTCGCTCATGATGCCGGCGATGAATGCGACCGTACGTCCGTCGGGTGACACGCGCGGCGCGGTGATCTGCTGGCGGATGTCCGCCGGGGTGTACAGGATGCGCCCCGGCGTGGCATCGATACCGAAGGCATACAGCTTCCCCTGCCACCAGTTGCTGTCGCCATCGCCCGGCGCCGCCGTGGCGATGAAGCCCTTACCATCCGGCTGCCAATCGTATTCGTAGACGAACAGCTCTGGGGGAGATGCCCAGTGCAGTGAACCGCCTGCGAGAATTCCAATCCGCTGCTCCAGTGGCGCCTCGTCCATGTCGCCCGCGACCGGAACCCCCGCCTCGGTCGCACCGACTTCCTTCCTGGCGTTCGCGATGGCGAGCATCGCAAGCCGGCCGTCAGGCGCGTAGCGCAGGGTGGTCACCGTGCCCTCGAACGCCAGCAGCTTCGCAAGACCTGAGCCGTCGGCGGCGACGCTGTACACCGAGCGTGCGTGACTTGCGGGCGTGCGCAGCGCGAAAGTCACGTGCGCACCGTCAGGTGCCCACGCCACAGATGCGGGCCAGCATTCCGGCACGCGGCCGCAGGGCATTGCCACGGTGCTCGCCGCCCCGGTCGCTACGCGCCTGATGACGAGGTCGCGGACCTGCGGAGGACCTCCGGAAGGCGGCGCATCCCCTTCGACCGAAGCAACCAGCGCGCCGTCCGGGGACATCGAAACTTCCAGGAATCGATGCACACGCCGCAGCGGCTGCGCAGAATCGCCGGCGCTGGCGAGACCTGTCGTCACCAGGGCGACTCCGCCCGCGATAGCTGCGAGCGCGGTGCGCACCCTGACATGACTGGTTGAGGTTTTATGGGTCGGGCGCATCAGTTTCACTCCCGCTCGCCGTCGGCTCATTCTGTGGCAGGCGCGCGAGGAAATCGATCAGCGCGGTGGCAACCTGCTGCGGGCAATCGAGGGGCGTAAAATGACCCCCGGGAAGCATGATCAGTGCCGCGCCCAGCAATTCAGCGAGCGGTCGCGCCACGGTGTTGACCGGTAGGAAATCGTCGTGTTCCCCCCACAGCACCAGCGCCGGAGCGCCGATCCCGCGGAGCGTTTCGCCAATATGCAGCGTCTGGCGTGGGTCGAGATCACGCGCGGCGCGGATTAGACGTATACCGCCCTCCTCACCTTCGTAGGCCGCGAGCATTTCACGCATGTCAGCGCTCTTGCCGAGGCGCCTTGCCAGCACGGGGAAGAGCCGCCGCGCATCGGCCGCATCCCAGGTCTGAATGCTCGCGATCGCCTCCCTGGCCCATTCGCCCGCGTACACCCCGTCGAGCACCACGAGGCCGCGCACGCGCTGCGGCGCCATGCTCAACAGCAGTTGCGCCGCCGCCGAGCCGACGTCATGGGCCACCACCGCTGCGCGCGCGATCCCGAGCGCGTCTAAGAGTTCCAACAGCCAGCGTGCCTGACGGCCCATGTCAACGCCCTCGCCGGCGGCGGCATCCGACTCGCCGTAGCCGACCAGGTCGGGGACCAGCACGCGGTATCCGGCGTTGATCAGCGCCGGGGCGACCCGCGACCAGAGCCGCCCGGTGGCGGGAAATCCGTGCAGGAGAAGCACCGGGGGGCCGGCGCCGTCATCATCGAGCATGATCGTGGCGTTGGTGAGTGGGACTCTCTTTCTCATGCTCTGAAACGCCGCAGGGAATCGCCGACCAGCCGCCATGGTGCCGTAGGACTGATGATGAACTCCGCGCAAGAACCCCAAGAGATCTTCCCCCGTTTGTGATCCGCCGACCAGCAAATGCAAGACGGCTCGCCGCGGCGCTGGCCCGCTGTCCGCGCCCGGGGTCAGCGCCCGGGGTCAGCGCCCCTTGCTGCGGGCCTGCTTGCGCTTGTTGCCGGCTTGCCGTCGCGGCCGGTCGTGCCTGGGCCGCGCGTGTTCGCGCTTGAAAGGGTTCTTGTCGGTGCGGTATTCGATGAATACCGGGGTGGCGAACAGGTCGAAGGTCTTGCGAAACACATTCGCGAGATAGCGCGTGTAGGCGTCCGGGACGGAAACAGTCTGGTTGCCGTGAATCACGATGCGCGGCGGGTTGCGGCCGCCCTGGTGGGCGTAGCGCAACTTGATTCGCCGGCCGCGTACCAGCGGCGGCTGGTGGACGGTGAGCGCGTGCTCGAGCGTGCGCGTGAGTTCGCGTGTCGGCATCGCGCGCATCGCCGCTTCGAAGGCCCGCACCGTGGACTGCACCAGCTCGCCCACCCCGGTGCCATGGCGCGCCGATATGAAATGCAGCGGCGCGAACGGCACGAAGTCGAGCTTCAGGGACAGTTGCCGGCGGATATCCTCGCGTTGCTCATCGGGAATGCCGTCCCACTTGTTGACGGCAATGATGAGCGCGCGCCCGCGCTGCAGGGCGATGCCCAGCACGCTCGCGTCCTGCTCGGCAACGGTGTCATGCGCGTCGAGCACCAGAATCACTACGTGCGCCTCATCGATCGCCTGCAGCGTCTTGGCGACGCTCGCGCGCTCGACCACATCCTCGACTTTGGAACGGCGCCGCACGCCCGCGGTGTCGATGAGCACAAAGCTGCGGCCGTCGCGCTCGAAGGGCACGAGGATACTGTCGCGCGTCGTGCCCGGCTCCTCGCTGGCGATCACGCGCTCATCCCCCAGCAGCCGGTTGACGAGGGTTGATTTGCCGACGTTGGGGCGGCCGATGACGGCGATGCGAATGGCGTCGGCTTCCGCGTCCGCGTCGCGCTCGGGTTCAAGACCTGCGAGCACGTGCTCCATGAGCGTCTCGCAACCCTGGCCGTGGCTCGCCGAGATGGTGAGTGGCTCGCCCAGGCCGAGCGCGTGGAAGTCAGCAGCCACCACGTCGTGATCCAGACCCTCGGCCTTGTTCAGCACCAGCGTCACGGGCTTGCCTGCGCGGCGCAGCTCGCGCACCACGAAGTAGTCCTGCGGTGAGAGTCCGGCGCGCGCATCGGCGAGCAGCACGAGGTAGTCCGCCTCCGCCACCGCGCGCTCGGTCTGGGCGCGCATCTGTGCTTCGATGCCCTTGGGGTTCTCGACCAGCCCGCCGGTGTCGATCACCACGTACGGCACCGGTCCTACGCGACCAAAGCCGTACTGCCGGTCGCGCGTCAGCCCGGGCACATCCGCCACGATGGCATCGCGCGTGCCTGTAAGCACGTTGAACAGCGTCGATTTGCCGACGTTCGGTCGGCCGACGAGAGCGACGACGGGCAGCATGGCGGGGACTTAAGGCGGCGCAGCTGCGCCGCTACTTGCTCTGCTTTGCAGGGGCCGGCGCCTCCGCAGTAACCTTCTTAGCAGCCGCGGCCAGCGGCCGCACGCTGAAAGCGCTGATCTGGCCGCGGTCGTTGATGACCAGCACCTTGTCGCCCGCCAGCAGCGGTGCGGTGCTCACGCGCACCTTGCCGGAGGAGGCGCGTGCGGCGAGCGCTCCGGTGGCCTTGTCGAGCCAATGCACGTAACCCTGGTAGTCGGCGGTGATCACGGAATCATCAGTGACCGCGGCCGCGGACAAGCCGCGATGCAACAGCGCTTTCTGCCGCCAGATCTCGGCTCCGGTGCGCGCGCGCAGGGCGACGACCTCCCCGTCCGCGCTCACCAGGTAGAGCACGTCACCTTCGAGTGTCAGGCCGCGATAGCTGGAGGCGTCGTGCGACCACCAGACCTGGCCGGTATCGAGCGCGAGCATTGCCACGCGGCCCTGAAACCCCACCGTGAACACGTCCTGCCCGGAAACGCTCACCGGCGAATCGATGTCGTCGAGACGCTCGAGCTCCGTGCGTCCGTGGGGCGGCGCGACCGTTGCCTCCCACTGCACCGAGCCGTCGCTGATATTCACGGCCGCCACCTTGCCGTTGTCGAAGCCGCACAACAACAGATCGCCGGCGATCACCGGGCGCGAAGTGCCGCGCAGCGAAAGCTTCGGCACCTGCTGCTCGTAGCTCCACAGCTCGTGTCCGTCGCTAAGGCTGAGCGCGTGCAGCCGGCCATCCACGGTGCGCAGCGCGATCAGCCGCCCTGAAATCACCGCTGGCGCGAGCACCTCACCGCTGACGCGTACATTCCAGCGCACCGCGCCGCTGGCGGAGTCCAGTGCAAACAAGCGCCCATCACTGGTGCCGACCACCACCAGACCCAGGCCGTTGGCCGTGCCACCGGATAAAGGCGCCCGCGTACGGGCACGCCACACGGTGTGCCCGTGCGCAAGATCGATAGCCACGACATCACCGCGGTGCCCGGCGGCGTAGACGCGATTCTCGTCCGCGGAGAGGCTCAGCCCCAGTCGCAGTGCGACGGCCTTCTTGTCATCCACGGATGCGGACCAGACGCGATCCACTCGCAGCGTCGCGGCGAGCGGCGTGAGTTTCGCCGGCTCATCGATGACCTTGTCCTTCGAGCACGCGGCAATCCCGATGAGAAGCGCCGCGATAAAGATCCAGCGTTGCAGGTGTCGCATGGTGCGCCTACTTTGCCGCTGCCGCTGCCGCTGCCGCGTCCNNGTGAGCGCGGCCGACTTGTCGCCGCTGGCGAGGTAGGCGTCACCGCGCGCCTCGTTATAACGGCCCGCAAATGCGCCAGGAGTGGCGCCGTTCAGAGTTGCAAGGGCGTCGGCTGGCTTGCCCTGTGCGATTTCAACACGTGCCAGTCGCAGCCGCGCGACCAGAGCGAGGTCATGGTCGGCGGAGTGTTCCGTCACCGCGGTGAGTTCGGCATTGGCCTTGTCGAGTTGGCTGGATTCGACATACAGCCGCGAGGCGAGCAGACGCGCCTGGTCGGCATAGGGTGAGGCGGCGTGATCGCGCTCGAGTTCGCCCATCAGACTGAACGCCTGGGTGCGATCGCCGTGCTCCAGTGCCAGGATGATCTGGCTGTACTTGCTGCTGGCCGCGACGCGTTCCGCGTCCTGGTGAGCCTGCCACCAGCGCCAGCCGTATAGCACCGCCGCGGTGAGCACAATCGCCGCGATCACCGTCGGGGCGTTCTGCTTGACCTGCTCGCGCAGCCATTCCCATTGTTCTTTTTCAGACAGGTAATCTTCCACGCATCCTCCGCTTACATCACGTGACCGGCGTTTCGGCCGGCCGTCCCAAAGCGGCCAGCGCCGCATCCATCCCCGTCGCCAGCTGCGCAATCGGGCATTCGCTCTGACCGGAATCCTGCCGTAAAGGTTTCATGGCCACTACGCCGCGTGCCAGTTCGTCGTCGCCGATGATGAGCGCCAGCGGCGCGCCGCTCTTGTCCGCCCGG
>PLEC01000116.1 GCA_003136935.1 Gammaproteobacteria bacterium | reverse complement strand
CGCCTGCACCATGTTCATGCGCGCCATGCTTCAGCCCTCTTTCGCCTGCGGCTGCGCGGCCGGGGTCGCCTTGGCGCGCTCTTCCAGGAGCTTGCGCAGCTCTTCGCGCTGATGCACCAGGTTCGGCGGCATCTCCTTGAACACGTCCTCGAACATGGTAAGCGGGTCGAGCCAGGGCCCCGCGGTAAGCGTCCCGTAGCTCTCCGCCTCCTTCCAGCAGGCGGTCACGTGCGCGTCGAGCTCTTTTTCAAGCTGCGCATGGCGCTCCTCGGACCATTCCCCGAGCGCAATGAGGTGGGCTTTCAGGCGCACAACCGGGTCCCCGAGCGGCCACGCGCGCCACTCATCCTTCGGCCGGTAGCGTGAGGGATCGTCGCTGGTGGAGTGCGCGGCGGTGCGGTAGGTCACGTGCTCGATGAGCGTGGCACCGCCGCTCTGGCGCGCGCGTTGCGCCGCCCACTGCGTTACGGCGTACACCGCCAGGAAATCGTTGCCATCGACGCGGATGCCGGGAATTCCATAACCCGGGCCACGCTGCGCGAAGGTGCGCTGCTCCCCGCCCGCAAAGCCCTGAAAGGTCGAGATCGCCCACTGATTGTTGACGAGATTGAGGATCACCGGCGCCTGGTACACCGCGGCGAAGGTCATGCCGTAGTGGAAGTCCGCTTCCGCGCTCGAGCCCTCGCCGATCCAGGTGGCGGCGATGCGGTCCTCGCCCTTGATGGCGGCCGCCATCGCCCAGCCCACCGCCTGCGGAAACTGGGTGGCGAGGTTGCCGGAGATCGAGAATATGTTGCCCTTGCCCCAGTGATACATGATGGGCATCTGCCGGCCCTTGCAGAAATCATGTGTGTTTGACAGGCACTGACACATGAGATCGACCAGGTTGCGGCCGCGAACCACGTGCAGGCCCTGCTGGCGGTACGACGGAAACAACATGTCCCCGGGCTGCAACGCCATGCATTGCGCGACCGCGACCGCCTCCTCGCCCGTTGACTTGATGTAGAAGGAGATGCGGCCCTGGCGCTGGATTTTCTGCATGCGATCGTCAAACAGACGCGTGAGCAGCATGTGGCGCAGGCCCACCTGCAGCTCCGCGGGCTCCAGGTGCGGATTCCAGGGTCCCACCGCCCGGTTGTCCTCGCCGAGCACCCGCACCATCTCAACCGACAGTCCCTCCATGTCGCGCACCGCGGCCATCACGTCCGGCCGATGCACCGCGCCCGCCGCGGAGATCTGCACGTAACTGAAGTCAGGCTCCTGGCCGGGCCGTGCCGGTGGGGAAGGAACGTGCAAGCGTGACCGTGGGGTCATGAGGAAGCCTCTTATTCGTAAGCTGCCGCAGGGGTTGCGGGAACGTGTACGGGTTGGGCAGGATTGTAGTCGCCTCACCGCGGTAACACTACGTATGCCGACCCCCACTGCATCTGCCCAGGGTGCGCGCGTGCGCGTCGGCCGTGAAGTTGCCGGTCGCGGTGGCAAGGCCGTGTCGGTGGTCACCGGCTTGCCGCTCTCGGATGAGGAACTTGAGCAACTCGCCGCGCGCCTGAAGAAACTGTGCGGCGCCGGCGGCGCTGTAAAAGGCGGCAACATTGAGATCCAGGGCGATCATCGTGACCGCCTGGTGAGCGAGCTGTGCAGGCTCGGGTACGAGGCGCGGCGCGCGGGTGGCTGAAAACGCCCGTTAATGAACATGCGGCAGCGCAGAGTGGTCAGCGCCTGCTCGGTTGCTATAAAGTGGGCCTGTGCTGCCTGCTCAAGACACACCCCCGCGACCCGAGGGTAACGCTCTGCTGTTCGCCCGGAATTTCTTCCGGCACCCGCGCATGCTCGGTTCGATCATCCCGAGTTCCCGTTTTCTGATCAGGCAGCTGCTCGCGCCGGTCAACTGGACCCAGGCGCGCGTGTTCGTGGAGTACGGCCCCGGAGTCGGGGGTATCACGGCCGAGATCCTGCGGCGCATGCACCCGGACGCGATCCTGATCGCCATCGAAATGAACCCGGACTTCGTCAGCTATCTGGGCCGGGCGATCCCCGATCCGCGGCTGAAAGTCGTGGAAGGTTCGGCTGAGTCGGTGGACGAGATCCTGCGCCGCTTCGGCCGCAACAGTGCCGACTACATTATTTCCGGCATCCCCTTCAGCACAATTTCCGCCCCGGTGCGCGAGCGCATCCTGCGTAAGACCTGCGACGTGTTGAAACCGCGCGGCGCCTTCCTCGTGTACCAGTTCTCGACGCGGGTGTTCGAGGATCTGAAGCGCATCTTCGGCTACGTCGGGCGCAAGTTTGAGCCGCTCAACGTGTTGCCGGCGCATCTGTTCTTCTGTCGGCCGGGAACCGCGTAGCGTCGCCAGGCCGTCATGCCACTCCTTCCCCGACTGAGCATCGCCACCGCCCTGGGGCTGCTGCTCGCGGGCTGTGCAACCTCTTCCCACGTGTTGATTGGCACGCCCCGGGCCCCGATTTCGCCCGAGCTTGTAAAGGTCTATCTGCAGCCGCCGGCAAAGTACCAGCAGATCGCGACCATCGACGCGAGCAGCCGCGGCTCCCTGACGATCACGAGCCAACAGAACATGGACAAGGCGATCGCCCGACTCAAGCAGGAGGCGGCACGCCTGGGTGCGAACGGAATCCTGTTGCAGGGGATCGAAGATCAACAGTCGGGGGCGATTGGCACCGGAATCGGCAATTCCACGTTCAACGGCAACAGCGCGACCGGCGCCAGTCTCGGCGGCTCATTCGGGCTCTACAACAAGGCCGCCAAGGGCATGGCCATTTACGTGCCCGAATAGTCGCGGACTCAGTGTGCTACCGGTGGTGCCGCCGCACTGGCTGTGCTCGCACGCAACTCCCGCAGCAGCTCATCGCCGAAATAACNNGCAAGGATCTGCTCCTTGCCAAGGCGGTAGGTGAGCGCCTGAGTCGGCCAGCGCGAGTAGCGGGTCACGGCGGCGCGCGCTGCCTGACAGCTCGTCTGCTTGGCGTCGGACTTCAGTGCCGCGGGGTCCTGACAGGAGCCCGGCAGGAAATCCACCACCTGCGAGAACAGCGTGACCGCATCCTCAAACGACAGGCGTCCGGTGTGGATTCCGGTGTCGATGCGCACGCGCAGGTCACGGTACAGCTTGCCGCGCAATTGGTACTGGTGCTCCTCCGCGGTGTAGAAGCCGTTCGGCGCCGCAGGCGCAGGCTCCGCGAGCAGCGCTTCGGAGTACAACGCCCAGCCTTCCGCAGCCATGGAGTCCTCCCACATCGAGGAGGAATCCTCCACCGCTCCGGGGGTCAGCCAGCGCACCGGCGAGATCTGGTCGCGATACTGGGTCATGACCTTGTAGTGCCAGTCGTGGCCCGGGAAGCCCTCGTGCCCGGCGAGATCCGGCATGGCGGCGTAGTTGTGCTCGGCGCGCAGTTGCGCCACGTCGTCCCCGGTCGGGGTTACATAGAAGCGGCCCACCCCGGTCTTTCTGAACGGCGGCGCGGGGTAGTAGGCCGCGCCCTCGATCGATGCGCGCAGCGGCGGCGGCGTCACCGTGACATCCAGGCGGTAGTCCGCAGGCACGTCGAAGAGTCCCGAATCGCGTCCGTAAGCCACCAGCCGCTGTGCGGTCTTGCGGTAGCCCTCCACCATTTCCGCATCCGTGTGCGGGGCATTCTGGCTGAGCTGTGCAAACACCTGGCGCACCGTATCCGCGCCGTCGGTACCGACCGCCCACTTGTGGGCGAGCGCAATCTGCTGCGCGAGCGCCACCATTTCCGCCTGGGTGCTGGTCACGACCGGCCACGAGCCGGCGTAGAGCTCGGCGGCGGTGGCCGTGAGACGCAGGTTGTTGCGCAATGCCCAGTTGTATTCGCTGTCGCCGAGCGCGAAGTGATCGGCCCGGAACGCCGGCTTCAGCGCCGCACTGCCGGCGCCCTGCGGGTCGTCGAAGTAAGTGCCCGCAATGAAGTCGCGCAGGTGGTGGTAGGCAGCCGCGGCATCATTGCCGGCCGCCTGCAGATCTTTCAGCAGCGCCTCACGCCCGGGCGCGCTGAGATCCGTGGCGGCGATCTGCTGCAGCGTCTTCATGAAATAGTCGGCGTCCGCGACGCTGCTCTGCAGCCCATACTGACTCAACACGCGCCAGTCGGGCGTGTTGTGCGCGCGCACGCCCGCGGCAAGCTGTTTTTCGGCGATGGCAAGATAGGCGGGGACCGCACGGGTACGCGCGATCACCTCCTGCCACTCGATCTGCGTTCCGTAGGTGCCTGGCCCGGTCGCCGTCATGCCCTGGATCTGCCAGTCAACGCCACGAAAAGGCTCATCCACGTAAGAGTCGAGCGCGCGCTCCTGGTAGTGGCGCACTTCGTGCTGGTGCAGGAGGAATGCAATCTGCGCCAGCGCCACCGAGCGGTCGGTGCGACGGCGCGCCGGAAGGGTGGCCGGGGCCAGCGCGGCAAAACGCGCCCGCAAGCCGGCGAGGTGTGCAGCTTCGCGCGCTAAGCCTTCCGGGGAATAATCACGCAGCGTGCCGTCGACACTCGCCAGGTGCGGATCAAATGCATCGCCACCGAGGTAGGTCGCGACCACCGGAAAACGGTGCAGGATGTAAGTAACGTACTCGTGTTCCAGCGCCGCGAAGGGCGCATCGGCATGGTGGCGGACCGGCAGCGGCTGAGCGGCGGGCGGGGACGCCGCCGCATTCATGGTGGCGAGGCAGGGAACGCCGAGCAGCAGCACGCCCGTCAAATGCTTGATTCGCTTCACCTTGAGTCCTTCACCGTGCCAAGTTGACATGTCAACGGCGCGCGCAGCATACGACGCCGCGCGAACCCAAGCGAAGTGCTTCGAACGTGTAACCGGTTGTATCCGTTGACACGATCGCGCTGGAGCGCCGATGCTCGCGCCCATGGCGCACACGCTGTGGATTGCCACCCGCAAGGGGCTGTTTGTATTGCGCGCCGGCACTGCACGGCGCAGCTGGACGCTGTCCGGGCCGCAGTTCCTGGGTCACATCATCCACCACGTGGTGCAGGATCCGCGCAAACCGCGGGTGCTGCTGATGGCGGCCAAAACCGGGCACCTGGGACCCACCGTTTTCCGCTCACACGATCACGGCCGCAGCTGGCAGGAAGCGGCGCAGCCACCCGCCTTTCGCAAAGCCGGCGCCGGCGAGGAGGTCCGCGCGGTGGAACGTGTGTTCTGGCTGACCGCCGGTCACGCGAGTGAGCCGGGAACATGGTACGCCGGCAGCTCACCGGCGGGACTGTTCCGCTCGGGGGATGGCGGTGATCACTGGGAACCGGTGTCGGGCTTCAACGATCACCCGTTGCGGCCCACATGGGCCGCGCTCGGTACCCCGGATGGCGCATTCCTGCATTCCATTCTGGTCGACCCGCGCGATCCACAGCACCTGTATATCGGAATATCCATCGGCGGGGTGTTTGAATCCACCGACGCCGGCCGCAGCTGGTCGCCGTTGAACGAAGGGATCGCCGCGGACTTCCTGCCCGATCCAACCGTGCCTTTCGGTCACGACCCGCACTGCGTGGTGCAGCATCCGCTGCAGCCTGAGCGTTTGTACCAGCAGAATCATTGCGGCATCTACCGGCTCGACCGGCCGCAGCGCCGCTGGCAGCGCATCGGCGACGCCATGCCCAGGAAAATCGGTGACGTCGGTTTTCCGATTGTGTTGCACCCGACCGATCCTGATACGGCCTGGGTCATGCCCATGGACGGGCAAACGGTCTGGCCGCGCACTTCCGTCGGCGGCAAGCCCGCGATCTACTGCACAGCGAATGCGGGCAAGAGCTGGCGGCGCCTCGACCGCGGCCTGCCGCGCTCGCAGGCGTGGTTCACGGTGCTGCGCCAGGCGATGTGCGCGGATTCCCACGCGCGGACCGGGCTGTATTTCGGCACGACCGGCGGGGATGTGTGGGCGAGCAGCAACGCGGGCGAGAGCTGGCGCTGCATCGCGCGCCACCTGCCGGAGATCTATGCGGTCACCCACGCCGCCTGAAGCACATGAGCTGTACCATCAGGATCGCCAGTCCCCTGCGCTCCTATACCGCCGGCGCCGCCACGGTAGCGGGCACCGGCACCACGCTCGCGGCCGTGCTCGAACACCTGGAAGCGCACTATCCGGGGATGCGCTTCCGCATGATCGACGAGCAGCAACGCATCCGCCCCCATATGCGTCTGTTCGTAAACAACAGCGAAGCGCGGGAGCTGTCCGCGGCGGTGCGCGACGGTGACACCGTGCACCTGATCTGCGCGCTCTCCGGAGGATGATGACCGGATGACGCTGTCGGCCACAGAACGGGCCCGCTACCACCGCCACCTCGCACTCGCGGAGATCGGAGCGGCGGGCCAGGAAAAACTCAAGGCCGCACGCGTGCTGATCGTCGGCGCCGGCGGCCTGGGATCGCCTGCGGCGCTCTACCTCGCGGCGGCGGGCTGTGGAACGCTCGGGTTACTGGATTTTGATCGCGTCGATCTCTCCAACCTGCAGCGTCAGGTACTGTTCGACACCGCCGACATCGCGAAACCCAAGGCCGATGCGGGCCGGGAGCGGCTGACCGCTCTGAACTCCGAGATCCGCATCAACGCCCACACGGTGGAACTCAAGGCCGCCAACGTGCGCGCCGTGCTCGCCGGCTACGACGTCGTGATTGACGGCACCGATCGGCTTTCGACCCGTTACCTCGTCAATGACGCCTGCGTGCTCTATGGCAAGGCGCTGGTATCGGCGGCGATCCATCGCTTCGAGGGCCAGCTGATGACCTACGTGCCGAACCAAGGGCCATGCTACCGATGCCTGTTTCCGGACGGCCGCGATGCAGTCGTCGCCAACTGCGCCGAAGCGGGCGTCCTCGGCGTACTGCCGGGCGTGCTCGGTACGCTGCAGGCCACCGAGGCGATCAAACTCATCACCGGCGTGGGCGAGCCACTCACCGGCAGGCTCCTCACCTACGATGCGCTGGACATGCGCTTCCAGGAGTTTCGCGTCAGCCGCCGGCGTGACTGTGCGGTGTGCGGCGATGCGCCCAGCATCACCGAGCCGCGCGATCAGGACCCCTTGCCGGCGAGCGCCGCGTCTGGCGCCGTGCGCCGCCTGTCGGCAGACGACCTGCACGTACTGCTGCAAGCCAACACTGCCTTCCTCGTCGACGTGCGCGAGCCCTACGAATTCGACGCCGGACACCTCGCCGGCTCGCGCCACATCCCGCTTGGGGAGTTGCCCCGGCGGCTCGCCGAGATCCCGAAAGATGCCGCCCCGGTGTTCATCTGCAGGAGTGGCGGCCGCTCACTCGCCGCCTGCTCGATGGCGCTGGCAGCCGGAATTGCCTCACCGGCGAATCTCGACGGAGGTTTACAGGCCTGGGCCCGCGAAGTGGATCCCACCCTCGAGGTCGCCTGAGGGTCCCGCGGCTGGGGCGTGTTAATCAGTGCAGCGGCGGGACCTCGCAAACGACGGCGTCGGCGGCGGCGGACTGTCCAGCACGACGCGCCGCTTGAGCAGTTCCAGCGCCGCGCGCGGCTCGTCGACAAACTCGAACAGCTTCAGGTCCCCGGCGGCTATCGTGCCGTGGCGCACCAGGGCGTCGAAGTTAATGACTTCTTTCCAGTACGCGGAGCCGTAGAGGAACACCGGGATCGAGCGATCGATTTTGCGCGTCTGGGCCAGGGTCAGGATCTCGAACAGCTCATCGAAAGTACCGAAGCCCCCCGGAAAAGCGATGAGGGCACGCGCCAGGTGTGCAAACCACAGCTTGCGCATGAAGAAGTAATGGAACTCGAAACACAGCTCCGGAGTGATGTAGGGATTGGGGCGCTGCTCGTGGGGAAGTCCGATGTTGAGTCCCACGCTGCGGCCGCCGGCGAGCGCGGCGCCTTTGTTGGCAGCCTCCATGATCCCGGGGCCTCCGCCTGAGCAGACCACGAGCGGCTCTCCAGGCAGAGTCTTACTCCACTCGGTCACCAGCCGCGCCAGCTCCACTGCCTCATCCACATAGCGCGCGAGCGGCCCGTCCGTACGGATACGCGCGGACCCGAAGAACACCACCGTGGCTGAAACGCCGTGGGTGCTGAAGGCGCGCAGCGGCGCGAGGTACTCCGAGACGATGCGCACCGGGCGCCCCTCGTCCGAGTCGATGAAGCTCGGATCGTGATAGGCCAGCAGGGGTGAATCGCTCATACGCTCGCTCCTTGTCGCCAAATCCGTCGACGTCGCCGCGGCACTCTAACGAATTCGGCTGCCCGCGTGCGACACTGCATTTTTCCCGCCGGAGTCCGCTGCGTGCATGCCCGGAAGGTAACTGTGTCCCGCACCGCGCCAGCAGCCGCGCTACTCGCAGCAGTCGGCGCGCTCGCCGCGGGCAACGCCAGCGGTAACCCCGCGGCCGCGGCGCGGGCCGGTGCGCAGGACCTGCCGCCTGTCAGCGCCGCGACCTCGCTCCTGGTCGTGGCGCCGCATCCGGATGATGAGACCTTGTGCTGCGCCGGACTCATACAGCGCGTCGTGCACGCCGGCGGACACGTGAGCGTGGTGTGGCTTACCAGCGGCGATGGCTCCGAGCTCGACATGCTGTTCATCGAGCACCGTCCGTTCGCCGCCCCGGCCAAGGCGCTGGAGCTTGGCGCGCGGCGTATGCGGGAAGCGCGTGCCGCAGCGAGCTTGCTCGGTGTGCCGGCGGAGCGGCAGCTGTTTCTGGGCTTCCCCGACCGCGGCGTGCTCAAGCTCCTCACGATCAACCGCACGACGCCCTACAGGTCCGGATTCACCGGCGCGACGGCAGTCCCCTACCCTGACGCGCTGTTTCCGGGTCACCCTTACACCGGCGAGAGTCTCGAGCGTGATTTTGCGGCGCTGCTGGCGCGCGTGGCGCCAACGCTGATCCTCGCGCCGACCCCCCGCGACGCGCATCCGGATCATCGCGCGGCGGGGTTGCTCGCCACCGCGACCGCGGCGCGCCTTGCGGGCAGCGTGCAGCTGCGCTTCTGGATCGTGCACGGCGGGGAGGGCTGGCCGAGTCCGCGCGGACTGGAGCCGGGCCTGCCGCTCACTCCTGCGCCGCGCATTCGCGGCGTGACGCCCGCGGTCTTCGCGCTCGAACCGGCGGAGGAGGATCGCAAGCTCGCGGCGCTGCGCGCCTACAACACGCAGATGCAGGTGCTCACGCCGTTTCTGCTCGCCTTCGTGCGCAGCACCGAGTTGTTTGCTGCCGACCCCTGAGCGCCTCTTAAGGGCCGCGCCAGCGGTCGAGCCAGCGATCCAGGGCGCCGGCGATGCGCTCGCGCAGCCGATCAAGCCAGGCGCGTTCACGCCAGTAGCGACGGCTCAGTTCCATGGAGACGGCGAAGTCCGCTACGAACAACGCCGCCGCCGCATCACTGGCGCGCCGGTCGGCGATTTCCTGGTTGGCTTCGAGGTTCCACCTGAAAGACCAGCGGTCGAGATTGCTCGAACCAATCGACACCCAGTCGTCGCAGAGGATCATCTTGGCGTGCAGCACGCGGGGCTGGTACTCGAAGATCCGCACGCGATTGCGCAGCAGCGTGCCGTAGAAGCGGCGCGCTGCCTGGCGCACCCAGGGGTGATCGGTGCGCTCACCGGGCACCAGCAACCGCACATCCACACCGCGGCGCGCGGCGCGCCGCAGCGCCTTGCGCAAGCGGCGTGAAGGCACGAAGTACGCGCTCATGACCCAGGCGCGCTCACTTGCGGCCTCGAAACGGCGGATCACATCGTTGGCGAGGCTCGGGCGTTGCCGCGCCTCGCTCAGCGCAAGCCTGCCGACGGCGCCGTCGGAGCGCGGCGCTGCCGGGGGCTGCGCCGCCAGCGAGAGAGCATCGCCGCAGCGGCGCCAGGTGGTCGCGAAAGCGCTCTGCCAGTCCGCCACGACGGGACCGGCGATCTGCACCATGAGCTCACGCCACGGCGGCTCACCGGCCGCACCGCTCGCAAACTCGTCCGTAAGACCCGCGCCGCCCACGAAGGCGAGCCGCCCGTCGATGAGCAGCAGCTTCCTGTGATCGCGCCGGAAGTTACGCAGGCGATTCTGCAGGCGCAGCGGGTTGAAGAAGCGCAGCTCCACGCCGGCGGCGAGCAGGCGCGCCCGATCCGCGCGCCTGAGCCCGAGCGCGCCGAAGCCATCAAACATGGCGCACACGCGCACGCCGCGTGAGCGCGCCTGCGATAGTGCTGCAATAAAGCGCGTCGCGATGCCGCCCGAATTGACCAGGTACATTTCCAGCAGCACGTAGGCGCGGGCCGCGTCGATTGACTCGAGCATGCGCGCGAAAAACCGTGCGCCGTCGTCCAGGAACTCAAATTCATTGCCCGGTCGCCATGGCCACGAGCTGGCTGTAGATTGCTGCATCTGTGGCTGGCCCGTCATGAGCGAACAATGACCGACCTGATGATGAGACGCCAGCGCGCGGCGCTGATGCTCGTGATGCTCGCGCCGATGGGTTGCGCCGCCGACATAACCGGCGCGGTCAACAGCGGGCGCGCGCGCGGTTGTGATGCCCGCCCCGGCGGCACGGCGCCACTGCGCGCGAGCGCCCCACTCGATGAGGTGGCACGGCAGCTCTCGGCCGGCGCGCCCTTAGGCGTTGCCCTGCAGCGCGCCAATTACCATGCGGTCAGCTCGTTCTCGGTCAGCGTCGCGGGCGTGCCACTAAATGGCGATGTGGCGCGCATCCTCGCCCAGCAGTTCTGCAAGGAGAGCACCAACCCCGCGTTTCGAGACATTGGCGTCGCGCGCCGTGGTGCGGATGTGTGGATCGCGTTTGCCGAGCCCTTCGCGCCGCCCGCGCGGCAGGATGCCGCCGCGATCAGCCGCCGGGTGCTGCAGCTTACGAACGCGGCGCGTGTGCAGCCGCGGCGTTGCGGGCTCAGGGCCTACGCCGCCGCTCCCCCGCTCGCGCTCAACGCCACCCTCGGGCGCGCGGCACTGGCGTACGCGCAGGAGCTGGCGAGCCACGGCTACATGGATCACACCGGGCGCGACGGCAGCTCGCCGGCGCAACGCATAACGCGCAGCGGCTACCACTGGCGCGAGGTGGGCGAGAACCTTGCCAGCGGCATCATGACGCCCGAGGAAGTGGTCGCGGGGTGGCTGGGGAGCGCGCATCACTGCGCGAACCTGATGGACCCGGCCTTCACCGAAATGGGAGTTGCGTTCGGCGTAAATCCGCGCGATGCGCGCGGCGTTTACTGGGCCATGGAGTTTGGCAGGCCGCCGTGACTCAGGCGCTGCCGTCGCGGTGGTGTTCGAGCGTGAGCAGGCTGCCCGCTACGATGTACAGCACCGCGAACCATGCAAGACCGTGAGTAAAGAAAATTTCCAGCAGCATGTAGATAGACGGAACGCGCTCCATGAAGCCGGTGGCCTGCACGCCGCCGATGAGCGTGCCGGCAGCCGCGCACAGCAGCAGCACCGGTCCTGCCGGCGGCCGACCCAGGTGTGCTTCCGGCGGTAAGGGGTTGGGTGTGGGCAAGCGCCAGTACCACACGGCGAGGATCGCCAGCCCCGCTATGGAGCTTAAATACTGGAGCGCGCGGTTGACCGTCGTGTCGTAGGTGCCTACCACGAAGTCCGCGTGCAGTTCGGCGTAGTGCCGCACCACCCAACCGTCGCCGTGCGTGAAGGAATCCCACAGCAGGTGCGACCAGGCGCCAATGAGAATCGATAGCGGTGCGAACAGCCACTCCAGCGGGCGTGTGCCGAACGGCTCGATGGCACGCAGGCACAGCCAGCGCGCCCGCGGGGTCATGAGCGCCGTCAGCGGCGCGCGCAGCAGGTAGCAGAACGCGAGGACACCTAAGCACAGTGGCACGCACACCCGCCAGGAGGCGGCAAGGTTGTGGGTGTCCGGAAACCAGGCGCGCACGCTCCATGGCAGGTAGTGGGAAAAATCCGGGGCCATCGCCCCCAGCACCAGCGGCACGGTGCGCAACGGCTTCAGACGCCGCAGTGGCAGAATCGCAGCCGGATGGGACAGCGTGAATGGCACGCCGCGCTCCTCAGCCCGCGGCTCGCGTGGCCGCTACCACGCGGATGCTGTAATCCTTACCGGCCCACGCAGCGCCGCGCTTGAACGTCAGGTCGATGCGCCGCCCGGCGTGCAGACGCGGCGCGTCGATCGTAACCACGTGCAGCCCGAGTGAGTTGGCGGTGGTCTCCTCATCGCGCACGTCCCGCCAGCCATCCAGTCCCCAGTGGACGGTGCCCGGCTCACGCAGCGCGACCGTGAGCGCGCAGCCTTCGGGCAGCTCCCCGAGTGGCGCATGCTCACACCAGATGGCGCGCGCGAGCGCCGGCCGCTCGCCGCGATAGCGCTCCCACACCGCCGTGGGTCGATCGAACGGCCGCTGCAGACCCCGCGAGATGACGAGTTTCAGATACTCCGCATGCGCCCACACCAGGGGCATCGCGGCTCCGGTCGGCTTGCCCGGCTCAAGGGCGCGCGCCGCGATCGCCGGTGCATCCCAGATCTGCTCCGGCAGCATGCCGCCGGGCGAGGCCATGCGCGCCATGGCGGCGATGAGCGGCAGCGGATCCCGGCCGGCGACGATCTCGTAATGGCCACGCTCGCCGGTCAGGAGCGGCCAGGCGCGGCCGCGGCCGGTACCATCGTAGGGGCTGCCGTCGTCATGCTCGCCGTAACCGTCGTCGTTGTAACGGTGCCAGCACGGTCCCGCGGGCGTGTCGACTTTCAACAGCGCATCCGCCACGCGCACGGTGGCAAGGATCAGCGGATCATCCGCACGGCGCAGCCCGAAACGCACCAGCTGCAGGAAGTCGACGCCAACCTGCTCGGCGGCCGACAGATTCGGGTCGTGCGCGAGGTTCTTGATCGCGAGCACGCCGCCCTTCGCAAAGCGATCCGTGAGCGCCTGCGGCGGCGCGATGCGCACGTAGTAGCCGGGCACGCCCACGCGGCGCGCGAGCGGCGTGTCTGCCACGCTGGTCCACGCCTCAAGACGCGCGTTCCAGTAGTCGGCGAACGCCAGTGCGAGTTCGCGGCCGTCGGCCGGCAGGTGGTGTGCCCCGGCGACCAGTGCCGCGATGCACACTGCGAGAGTGAAGGTGTTGAGCCCGGCATCCTCCTCCCAGCGGTCCTGGTCGCTCACCGGCCCCGTGCGCACCAGGAAGGCGAGCGCGCGCCTCACCATTTCACCGACCTCGGTGCCATCCAGGGCACTGCGCTCCTCGAGCGCCGCGGCGAGCAGCACCGGGAAGGCGGCTTCATCGAGCTGGATGCCGGACCAATAGCCCGCGCCGCCGAGCCATTGATTCTGGTGCCAGTGGCCGTCGGCGTTCTGCGTCGCCAGGAGGTAACGCAGCGTGTTGTGCGCCTCGCGAATGGCGCCGACCGCGAGCAGTGCGCCGGCGCACTCCACCAGGTCGCGCGGCCACACCAGGTGATACCCCTCGCGCTCATCGTGCGTGTTGCCCCATGGCACGCTCAAGGATGCGACCATGGCACCCGGATAGATCTTGTCACGGTGCGCGCGCAGCACCATGGTTGAAATACGGAATTGCTCGGCGCACGCGTCCGGCAGATCCGCGGGCAGGGTGCTCTCGGGCTCGCAGTTGGCGTGCCAGTGGGTCCAGGCGGTCAGCTGCCGCTCCCAGGAACTCTCGAAAGGCTCGCACAGCGCGGTGAGCGCCAGTGTCGCCGCGGATTCGGCACTGCTGCCAAACCCGAGTGCCAGCACCGCCTGGCGCGGCAGCTCGCCCACGAGGGCCACGTTACCGGGACCCGCCTCTTGGTACTCCCAGGTCAGGCACCCGTGTTGGGTAAAGTCCTGCCAGGCGTCGCTGTGACCGGAGATCCCGGCGCTCGCCCGCCTCCAGGCATCCGCCTGTTGCCCCGTCACGGCGGCGAGCGCCAATGCGTATGGACCCTGCTCCGCCCACAGCAGCTTGCGGTTGCGGTGCTGGGCAACCTGCGCGCGATTGTTCAGACCCGTGCCGCCGAGGTGCGGCGCAAGCAGCGCATAGGGACGCAGGGCCGGATCGCCGCTGAGGCTCACTTCGATCAGGAGCACGTCGCGGTCATCACACGGCGTCACGCGCAGCGCCAGCTCGAAGCGTTCGTGCCGGTGGACGATGTGCACCGCCGGTGCCCCGGGCGCGCCGAGCTTCACTACGTGCTTCCACAGGCGCTTTACCTCGACCCAGAAACCCGCGCCGTCCGCGACGATGAACCCGAGGTCGCGGATCTGCGGCAGATCGACGCGCGGGTAGTACACCTCGTTGATGATGCCGCCGCCGATGGTGAACCACAGCCGTGAGGCGCCGAGCGAGCAGCCGACCATTTCCTTGGCGCTGCTGCTCCAGGTAGGACCAAGTCCGGGTGCCCCCGGCGCCGCGCTCATCCGTCAGCCGCCGCGCCGCCACATGCGCAGCCCGCCGGTGAACGCGTTCTTGTTGTCCCCGAGGCGCACCGTGCGCGGCAACTTCTTCATGCGCACGGCATTGCCGCCGCCCAGAACCACGTAGTCGGCCTCGAAGACGGCCTGCAGGTGCGCAATGATGTCGAGCACCGCCTTGCGCCATTTGCGGTTACCACGGCGTTCGCGGCCGCTTTCACCGACATAGTCCTCGTACGAGCGACCCCGCTTGTAGGGCAGGTGCCCAAACTCCGTCGCTTCCAACTCGCCATCGATAACGAGCGCGACGCCCAGCCCGGTGCCGAGCCCGACAAACAGCATGCGTCCGCCGTTGTAACTGCCGATGGCCTGCATGGCCGCGTCGTTGACGATCCGTACGGGCTTGCCGAATGCTTTCGCGAAATCAAACCCCACCCACCCCGCGCCGAGATTGTGTGGCTCGGCGGCGATCCGGCCCCGCAGCACCAGGCCCGGGTAGCCCATCGACACCCCATCAAAGGGGGTGCCGCGAGTGAGTCTGCGAATCTCGCGCATCATGTCGGCGGGAGCCATTTTCGGCCCGGAGGCGAATTTGCGGATCTTGCCGTGCGCGTCGACGCGTAACTTGACATGCGCGCCGCCGACGTCAATGACAAGAATGCGGCGGGTACTGGCAGGCATCGCCCGATTCTCTCCGGAAAAGGTGTCCTTGGCCACCATCGGGCCGCCGCGTCGGTCCCTTGTGCGCTCATGGCCCTAAGCGTCCCGTCGTGGCGCGCGATCGGTCCGCCGCAGCGCGGCTGTGCGGACCATCGCACTCGTATAAACTAAGCGCATGAATCACTCCACCGGACTTCTCGTGGTGCTTGCCCTGGGTCTGTGCGGCTGCACGGGCGCGGATTTCAAGGGTGGCAATAACTCATCCGGCGACTCCGCTGAGAACTCCTCGCGCTCCCACCACTCGGGCGGCAGCACCTCGCAGGTGATGGGATCCGTCGACATCGACGCGGGCGAACACGCCGGCGACGTCTCCACGGTCAATGGCGGCATCCACATCGGCGAGAACGCCGTGGTCGGCAAGGTCGAGACCGTCAATGGCGGCATCACGGTTGAACAACATGCCACCGCCGGCGACGTCGAGACCGTCAACGGTGGCATTAAAGTCAAGGACGGCGCCGGCATCAGCGGCACGGTGCAGACCGTCAACGGCTCGCTGTCGATTGCCGATGGCGCCGACGTGAAAGGTGAATTGACCAACGTCAACGGCTCGATCGGAGTTGCGGCCGCGCACGTCGGCGGTGATATCAGCACCGTCACCGGCGACATCCGCATCGGCCCGAACGCCCACGTCGACGGCGGCATCCATGTGGAGAAGAACAACAGCTGGTTCCACATGGGTTCCGACATCCCGAAAGTCGTGATCGCGCCGGGTTCGGTCGTGAAGGGCACGCTCAGATTCGATCGCGAGGTGCATCTGTACGTGAGCGACCATGCCACCATCGGCGCGGTGGTAGGCGCCACGGTCAATAAGTTCAGCGGCGACGAACCCTCCACCTGAAGCGCCAGCGCGGCGCGGGGCGGCGGATTCAGAACAGGCCGGTTATCCGGCCGTTGTCATCCACGTCGATGGAGGTGGCGGCCGGAACCTTCGGCAGGCCGGGCATGGTCATGATGTCGCCACAGATCATGATCACGAATTCCGCGCCGGCGGCCAGGCGCACCTCACGGATGTTGACCACGTGGTGCGAGGGCGCGCCGCGCAGCTTCGGGTCGGTCGAGAACGAGTACTGCGTCTTGGCAACGCACACCGGGTAGTGCCCGTAGCCGCTCTCCTGCAGCGTGCGGATCTGCGCGCGCACGCGCGTGTCGGCGGTGATGTCGGTGGCGTGATAGATCTGGGTCGCCACCGCCTTCATCTTGTCCCAGAGGCTCGCGCCGTCCTCGTACACGTAGCGAAAGCCATTGGGCATTGCCGCCAGCCGCAGCACCTCGCGTGCGACCTCGAGCGCGCCCTTGCCGCCGTTCGCAAAGTGTGTCGCCGCAATCACCCGCACGCCGTGCGGGCCGATGCGATCGATGAGCAGCTGGATCTCGCGCTCGCTGTCCTCGGCGCGGCGGTTGATGGCCACCACGCACGGCAGGCCGAAGCGGTTGTGGACATTGTCTATGTGGCGCTCGAGATTGACGGCGCCCTTGTCGAGGGCGGCGAGATTCTCCTTGCCGAGATCGGCGAGCTCCACGCCGCCGTGGTATTTCAGCGCGCGGATGGTGGCGACGATCACCGCCGCGCACGGCGTAAGCCCCGCCTTGCGGCACTTGATGTCGATGAACTTCTCCGCCCCCAGGTCCGCGCCGAACCCCGCCTCGGTGACGACGTAATCGGCGAGCTTCAACGCCGTGCGGGTGGCGATAACTGAATTGCAGCCGTGTGCAATGTTGGCGAATGGGCCGCCGTGGATGAAGGCCGGGTTGTTTTCAAGCGTCTGCACGAGGTTCGGTGCCAGTGCGGTTTTTAGCAGCGCCGCCATGGCGCCGTGAGCTTTAAGATCGCTCGCTAGCACCGGAGTATGGTCGGCGCGGTAGCCCACCACGATCCTGCCGAGCCGCTCGCGCAGGTCGTGCAGGCTGCTCGCCAGGCACAGGATGGCCATGACCTCGGAGGCCACCACGATGTCAAAGCCATCCTCGCGCGGCACGCCATTGGCACTGCCACCGAGCCCGATGACGATCTCGCGCAGCGCACGGTCGTTCACGTCCAGCACGCGCCGCCAGGTGATGCGGCGCACGTCGAAGCCGAGCTGGTTGCCGTGGTGGATGTGGTTATCGATCAGCGCCGCCAGCAGGTTGTTGGCGAGACCCACGGCGGCGAAGTCGCCGGTGAAATGCAGGTTGATGTCTTCCATCGGCACGACCTGCGCGTAGCCGCCGCCGGCCGCACCGCCCTTCATGCCGAACACCGGCCCGAGCGCAGGCTCGCGCAGGCAGACGATGGCGCGATGGCCGAGCTGATTCAGCGCATCTCCCAGACCGACGGTCATGGTGGTCTTGCCCTCGCCGGCGGGCGTCGGGGATACGGCCGTGACGAGCACCAGCTTGCCGCTCGGGCGGCCGTTGAGGCGCGCGACGTAGTCCAGCGATACCTTGGCCTTGTAGTAGCCGTAGGGCTCAAGCTCAGTGGCCGGGATTCCCAGCCGCTCCTGCGCCACCTCCACGATGGGCCGCATGCTGGCGCCCTGGGCAATTTCTATGTTGGTTGGGGTGGAAGCCATGTCGCAAGTTACCGCGCCGCGCATGTTACCTTAAGTTCCGCACGCGGCGTGTCCGCCGCCGGTACAATCCCACCGCGATGCTGTGGCTGAAGGCCTTCCATATTGTGTTCGTGGTGACCTGGTTCGCCGGCCTGTTCTATCTGCCGCGGCTGTTCGTCTATCACGTCGCCACTAGCGATGCGCCGGGACGCGCGCGCTTTATCGTCATGGAGCGGCGCCTGTTCATCCTCATGAGCATCGGCGCACTCCTGGCGATGCTGCTTGGCACGGCAATGATCGTCGCTGCACCGGCGTTGCTCGCCACGCCCTGGATGCACGTCAAGCTGCCGCTGGTCGCGCTGCTGGTCGCCTACCACGCGTGGTGCTATCGCCTCATGATCACTCTGCGCGCGGGCGGCGCGGGCCACTCGCAGCGCTGGTACCGCTGGTTCAACGAGATCCCGAGCGTGCTGCTCGTCGCCATCGTCGTGCTCGCGGTGGTCAAGCCTTAGAAAGCTCACCAGATCCTGACGCGTTCGGCGGGCGGGATGTACAGCTTGTCACCCGGCTGCACATTGAATGCCGCGTACCAGGCATCGATGTTCGGCAGCGGTCCGTTGACACGGAAGTTCGAGGGGCTGTGCACGTCGGATAGCACGATCTCGCGCAGCAGACCGTCGCGGTATTTCTCCCGCCACGCCTGCGCCCAGGCGAGGAAGAAGCGCTGCTCGCCGCTTAGCCCGTCAATCACCGGCGCCGGCGCGCCCTTGAGCGAGATCAGGTACGCCTCATGCGCCATATTGAGGCCGCCGAGATCGCCGATGTTCTCACCGATGGTGTTGGCGCCGTTGACGTGCAGCCCGGGCAGTGCCTCGAATCCTGAGAATTCCTTGATGAGCCGCGCGGTGCGCGCGGTGAACACCTGCGCATCCGTGGCCGTCCACCAGTCCTGCAATGCGCCGTTAGGCCCGAATTTGCGGCCCTGGTCGTCGAAGCCGTGCCCCATCTCGTGGCCGATGATCGCGCCGATGGCGCCGAAGTTGACCGCGGCGTCAGCGTTGGGGTCGAAGAACGGTGGCTGCAGGATCGCCGCCGGGAAGACGATTTCGTTGTTGGACGGGTTGTAGTAGGCGTTGATCTCCTGCGGCGTCATCTGCCACTCGGCGCGATCCACCGGCCTGTCGATGCGCGCCACCTTGTAGTCCCACTGCCATTGCGCAGCGCGCCGCACGTTGCCGATGAGGTCATCGCGGCGCACGGCGAGCGTCGAATAGTCCTTCCACTTGTCGGGGTAGCCGATTTTGGGAGTGAAGGCCGCGAGCTTCTCGTGAGCGCGCGCCTTGGTCGCGGGCGTCATCCAGTCGAGCGCATCGATACGCTCGCTCAGGGCGCGACGCAGGTCCGCCACCAGCTGCTGCATCTTCGCTTTGGAGGCGGGCGGGAAATACTGCGCCACGTACAGCCGTCCGACCGATTCGCCGAGTGCATCGTCGACCTGGTCCACGGCGCGCTTCCAGCGTTCGCGCTGCTCGGGCTGGCCGCGCAGCGCCTGCCCGTAGAAAGCAAAATGCGCCGCGTCGAAGCGCTGCGGCAGGAATTGGGCGTGGCTGTTGAGGTACTGGAACGTCAGCCAGGCGCGCAGGGTCGGCAGCGGCGTGCGCTGAAACAACTGCGCAAGATGGCGGATGGCGGTGAGTTCCCCGAGAACCAGATCCTGCCGCTCGCCGAGCTTCAGGGACTCGAGGAACGGCTGCCAGGGGAAGCCGGGCGCGTAGGCGAGCAGTTGTGCCTTGGTGCGCGGATTCCAGGTCAGGTCCACGTTGCGGCGCTTCTCGATCGACCACTGCACCCTGGAGGCGGCGGTCTCGAACGCCATGACCGCGCGCGCCTTTGCGCCGGTATCTGT
>PLEC01000045.1:28486-70244 GCA_003136935.1 Gammaproteobacteria bacterium | reverse complement strand
GTGGCGAGAACATCAGCTCTCTGGAAGTGGAGGATGCGCTGTACCGTCACCCGGCCGTCATGACCTGTGCCGTGGTGGCACGCTCGGATCCAAAATGGGGTGAAACACCGCTGGCGTACGTGGAGCTCAAGCCGGGAGCCGCGGTTACCCCAGAGCAGCTCATCCAGCATTGCCGGGGACTCCTGGCCCCCTTCAAGGCGCCGCGCGAGGTGCGCTTCGAGGAGATCCCGAAAACAGCGACCGGCAAAATCCAGAAGTTCGTGTTACGCGAGAGAGCTCGCTCCGCCGGCGCCATTGAATAAGGAGCCGATTATGACAGACACGACTGAGCCGCTGGTCAGGCGCGCGCGCGACGCGCGCGGGGTGGTGACGCTGACTCTCAATCGTCCGCAGGCGTTCAATGCGCTGTCGGAAGGGATGCTCACGGCGTTGCAGGGTGAGCTCGACACGCTGAGTCAGGACACGACGGCGCGCGTGTTGGTTCTGGCGGCCGCCGGCCGGGCCTTCTGTGCCGGGCATGATCTGAAGGAAATGCGTGCCCAGCCATCGCTTGACTACTACCAGCGCCTGTTCGCGCTGTGCTCGCGCATGATGCTGAGCCTATGGCGCCTGCCGGTACCGGTGATTGCGCGGGTGCATGGCACCGCCACTGCCGCCGGCTGCCAGCTGGTTGCGCAATGCGATCTGGCGGTGGCCTCGAGCGAGGCGCGCTTTGCCGTCAGCGGCGTCAACCTCGGCCTGTTCTGTTCGACTCCCGGCGTTCCCTTGGCGCGCAACGTTGCGCGCAAGCAGGCCTTCGAAATGCTGGTCACGGGCGAATTCATCGATGCCGCGCAGGCGCGCACTCGCGGCCTCGTCAACCGCGTCGCGGAACCGGCGGCGCTGGACGCGGAACTTGAAAAGCTGCTGCTCAGCATCCTTGCCAAGCCGCGCGTCGCGGTTGCCATGGGCAAGGCGCTTTTTTACCGGCAGGTGGAGCTCGGCATTGAGGCCGCGTATGAGGCCGCAGGCCAGACGATGGCCTGCAACATGATGGAGCCGGTGGCACTCGAGGGGGTACAGGCGTTCATTGACAAGCGAGCACCGCGCTGGGAACCCTGAAGCACCGAACGACGCTCACTGCGGTCTTCGGGCTGCGCCCCGGCAGAGGGCATTTCTTAACACGGATTGGTCTGGCCGCGGCCCCAGCGCCTGCATAGGATGCGCGTTCCCGCGTCGAGTCCTGGGGGAGCGCCGATGAAATGCGTCCTTTGCCTGCAGCGCGCGCTGTTGGGCGCCGTCGTGGCGTGCGTCATGGTGCCGGTGGCGCTGGCCGCTGAGGCTGCGCCCGGAACCATCGTGGGACTCGTCACCAATGCCGCCAGACTTCCGGTGGCCCACGCTACGGTGACGGCGGTGAGAGCCGACGGCGGCGCGATCCGCGCCACGGTGTCGGCAAGCGACGGCGTCTATTCGTTTGCCGATCTGCCGCCTGGCTCCTGGGTGATCACATCCCAGCGCGACGATTCCCAGCAGGTCACGACTCCCGCGCTGACCGTGGTTTCCGGGAAGGCCACGCGCTATGACATTGTGATGAATGTAGCGGCTACGCCGGCCTCGCCAGGTGCCGCGACTGCGCCGGCTTTGGCCGCAGCGGCTGCGACCCCGGCGGCCGCGTCTCCAGTGCTCGCCGCCGCGGCGCCAGCCATTGCACCGACGGTTCCTGAGGCGCTGCAGGCGCCGGCGCCCGGGCCCGCGGTTGATACGCAGACGCCGTTTGCCGTCGGGGATATCGGCTGGATGAACGGCACCAGCCGTGAGACCACGCCGATATTCGACACCAAGTTCTTCACCCCGGAGATCCGCTTCGACACCAACTACCTGCAGGACTTCAACAACCCGGTGGATCACACGATTGTCGGCTCGACCGAGGAGTTCCGTTCGGGGGAATTCCAGATCGAGCAGGTAAGCTTCGGCGGCAACTTCCACTGGGAGAACGTTCAGGCCCGCTTCCTGTCGATGATGGGCCTGTTCGCCGTCACCACGCCGCGCAATGACGCGAGCGCCGGCGTCGGGCAATGGGATCTGCAGGGGGCCTACAAGTATCTCTCGGAAGCCAACGCGGGCTATCACTTCGATGTCGACCACGGCCTCAATGTCGACGCCGGGATCTTCGTCTCCTACATCGGGCTCTTCAGCTACTACAACTTCGACAACTGGACCTATCAGCCCTCGTTCGTGTCTTCCAACACGCCGTGGTTCTTCAACGGGTTGCGGGTGCAGTGGTTTCCGACGCAGACGCTGAAGATCGAGCCATGGCTCATCAACGGCTGGCAGTCCTACGCCAAGTTCAACTCCCGCCCGGGCTTTGGCGGCCAGATCCTGTGGATCCCGAACGACTCGTTCAAGATGGTGCTCAACACCTACAGCGTCGGTGAGGACAACCTGGCGAGCGGTAGTGGCGTGCCCAACAACGGTGGCAATCCAAACGCCTCTATCGGCCTGCCAAACCCAGGTGCGCCGTACGTCAACTACGCCCACGTCACGCGCGTTCACGAGGACGACAGCCTGCTGTGGAAGTACTACGACGGCAAGGGGGACAGTGGCACAGGTATATCGAAGATGGCGATGTCCATCACCGGGGACATCGGCTGTGAGTACGGCGGCGGTGTCAGTTGCTCGCGTGGCCCGAACAAGGAGAGCTTCCTTGGCCTCATGGCTTACGATCGCACCTGGTTCGACCACGACATCTATGCCGTGACCATCGGCGGTGGTGTCATGAACAACCCGGGGCGATACCTGGCGCTGCTGCCACCCATCAATGGCGCGACCGCCGCGACCGGTTCGCCGTATTTCACGGAGAACCCGGGGCAGAAGCTCTACCAGTGGGACATGCAGTTGAATTTCCAGTACATGCCGAAGGACTGGATTACCTGGTGGACCGAAACCACCTTCCGGCATTCGGATGTTCCCTACTGGTCCGGACCGGGTGGCGTGACACCGCCCGCCGGCAACAATGGCTCACCCGCAGCCCTGGTCTGCAACAACAACAGCGCCGCGGGCGCAGATAACTGTGCCAACGAGGGCGGCACGTGGTTCCCGGATCTGCGCAAGCGCGAGCTGATCTGGGGCGCCGGCGTGATGGTGAAGTTCTAGACCGAGATCTCTCTGCCGAGGTCGATCAATTGCTCGCGCGGCACGCGCAGGTAGTCGGTGACGTGGGTGCTGTTGCGCAGCATGGCGCTGAACAGCAGCTCCATCCAGCGCGGTAAGCCACGGCCGTCCTCGCGCGGGATGATGCGCTCTGAGCCAACGAAATAGGTGAGCTTGCTTGGATCGAAGGCGCAGCCGCGCGCCGCCAGCTGCGTCATGAGATGCGGCAGATCCGGCCGCTCCATGAACCCAAAGCAGGCGTGCGCTGACCAGAAGCCGGGCACAATCTCCACGATCTCCAGGCGATGATCGCCGGCCACCCAGGGTACGGACGCGGTTTCCAGCGTCACGGCAATGACCGTCTCGTGCAGTGCGTGGCTATGCCTGACGTACCAGCGCATGACGGGCGGGGTAGCGTCCTTGACGCGGGTGAGGAACACCGCGGTGCCGGGGACCCGCGCCACCTGGTCGTGCGCAAGGCCGGCCATGAAATCCGCGACCGGCATGGGGTTCTCGCTGACGCGCGCGGCGATGGCCATAAGCCCGCGATGCCAGATGAACATGACCGCATACACGGCAATCGCCAGCAGCAGCGGCACATAACCGCCGTCGAACAGCTTCAGCATGTTGGAGGCAAAGAACGCACTGTCGACGGTAAAGAAGACGCCGGCCACCGCCAGGCTTGCGACGAGATTCCATTTCCAGATCTCGCGCATGGCGATGAACAGGAGCGCGCTCGTCATCAGCATGGTTGCAGACACTGCGATGCCGTACGCGCCCGCGAGGTTGTCGGATTTTCTGAACCCCAGCGCGAGTCCGATCGTCGCCAGCATCAGCAGCCAGTTGACCGCGCCGACATAGATTTGTCCGTACCCCTCATCGGAGGTCTGCACGATCTTCAGGCGCGGCATCCAGCCAAGCAGGATCGCCTGGCGGGTCATGGAAAACGCCCCGGTAATGATCGNNAACTGACCCGGGCAGAGGCGATAGAAAATGTTGCCTGCGGTTGGCGCGCCGGCAAGCACCAGGGCGCCCTGGCCGGCGTAGTTGAGCACCAGGCTCGGAAACACCAGCGAGCCCCAGGCAAGCTTGATGGGTCCCGCGCCGAAGTGACCCATGTCGGCGTACAGCGCTTCGGCGCCGGTGACGCACAGGAACACCCCGCCGAGAACCAGGAAGCCCGCGCCGCCGCTGTGAAAGAGATAGGCGAATCCGTAGTAGGGGTTCAGCGCCCACAGCACCGCCGGGTGGCGCGCAATGCCGACGATACCCAGCAGCGCCATGGTCAGGAACCACACGAACATGAGCGGGCCGAAGGCCCGTCCGATGCGCGCCGTGCCCAGGGGCTGCAGCGCGAACAGGCCCAGCAGTACCCCGACGGTCAGCGGCAGCACGTACGGCTGCAGCGCCGGTTCGATGAGATTCAGGCCCTCGAGCGCGGACAGTACCGAGATCGCCGGTGTAATCGCGCCGTCGCCGTAGATCAGCGCGGCACCGAAGAGACCGACGGCCACGATGAGCGGGCGCTGGTAGCGCTTGACACCGAGGAGCGCCATCAGGGCAAGAATGCCGCCTTCGCCATCGTTGTTGATGCGCATCGCGAAGCCGGCGTACTTCACCGTGGTGACGATGATGAGCGTCCAGACCAGCAGCGACACCACACCGAGAATGGTCTGCGGACTGGTGCCGCCGCTTAAGTCGAGCACCGTCTTCAGCGTGTACAGCGGGCTCGTGCCGATATCGCCGAATACGACGCCGAGTGCGCCGACAGCCAGGCCTAAGCGGGCGGGGCTGGTTTGCTTGTTGGATTGCATCTGCTTATGCGCAACATAGCAAAGTGCAGCGGCGCTGTGCGCGATGTGAAGGATTTGTTGCGGCAGCGGCGCGAGCCGTGGGAGTACACTTAAGGGTGTTTCAGGGGGCGTAAGACCTTCAACCCACGGGGGCATAGCATGGCTATCAAAGTTCTGTTCACGGCTCACGCGAGCGCGACCGGCGGCCGCAACGGTCACACCCAGGCCGACGATGGCCTCATCAGTGTGGATCTTTCCATCCCGAAGTCCATGGGAGGCCCGGGCAAGCCGAATACGTCGACGCCCGAGCACCTGTTTGCCGCCGGTTATGCCGCCTGCTTCGGCAGCGCGTGCGAGTTTGTCTCGCGGCAGATGAAAATCATCCCGAAAACCATCACGGTGAAGACCGCAGTCGGGATCGGTGAGGCACCCGGCGGCGGCTTCGGTCTTGACGTCGAGCACGATGTCGAGGTGCGTGGCGTGTCGCAGGCTGACGCGGAAAAGATCGTCGCGGCCGGCCACCAGGTGTGCCCGTACTCGCGCGCCATCAAAGGCAACGTGGACGTGAAGATCAAAGTCACCGCGGTCCCCTGAGCCGACGCAGCGCGCTTCGCTTCCATGACCCGCACCGAGGTTCTGATCGTCGGCGCCGGCCCCACGGGCCTGGTTCTCGCGCTGTGGCTCACCCGGCTTGGCGTCAAAGTTCGGATCATCGACAAGACAGCGGGGCCGGGCACAACCTCCAGAGCCCTCGCCGTCCAGGTGCGCACGCTTGAGCTCTACCGGCAGCTGGATCTTGCGGACGCCGTGGTGGCACGCGGCCACAAGGTGCCGGCTGTCAACATGTGGGCGAGAGGCAAACACGCCGCGAGCGTGAGTTTCGCAGTCGTGGGCGAGACATTTACGCCGTACTCGTTCTTCGAAATTTTCCCCCAGGATCAGCACGAGCAGTTGCTCGTCGAGCGACTCGAGTCCCTGGGTGCGTCGGTGGAGCGCCGCACCGAGTTACTGGCTTATAGCGATGCGGGTGGACGCATCAGCGCACGGCTGCGCACAGCGACGGGCACGGGTGAAAGTTGCGAAGCAAGTTACATCGCCGGGTGTGACGGCGCGCGCTCGCTGGTGCGCGAGACCCTGGGCGCGGGCTTTCCGGGTGGCACTTATCGGCAGGTGTTTTACGTCGCGGACATCGACGGCGTGGGTCCCGCGGTCAATGGCGAGCTACACATCGATCTCGACGAGGCGGATTTTCTCGCCGTGTTTCCGCTGGCCGGGGCGGGGCGCGCGCGCCTGGTGGGCAGCGTGCGGGATGAGCGCGCCGATCGCGCCGACACCCTCAGGTTCGAGGACGTCAGTGGCCGCGCGATCGAGAACCTCAAGCTGGAAGTGAAAAAGGTCAATTGGTTTTCGACCTATCACGTGCACCACCGGGTGGCGGCTCACTTTGGCAAGGGCCGCGCCTTCCTGCTCGGGGACGCCGCGCATATTCATAGCCCGGTCGGCGGCCAGGGGATGAACACCGGCATCGGCGACGCCATCAATCTCGCCTGGAAGCTGGCGGCGGTGCTGGCGGGCCGCGCGCCCGAATCCTTACTCAACACCTACGAAGTGGAGCGCATCGCGTTCGCGCGGCGGCTCGTGGCGACGACCGACCGCGCTTTTTCCTTCGTCACGGCGGACGGCGCATTTGCCGGCTGGGTCCGCACGCGCGTCGCACCGCGGCTGATATCGAGGCTGGTGTCGTTCAAACCCTTCAGGGAGTTTCTGTTCCGCACGGTCTCGCAGATCAACGTGAACTATCGGGGGATGCCGCTCAGTGCCGGCTCGGCCGGGCGCGTACACGGCGGCGATCGGCTTCCCTGGATGCACGGCGGCGCTGCCGACAATTTTGCCCCGCTCGCGGCGATGACCTGGCAGGTGCACGTATACGGTAATGCGAGCGAGGCTGTGGTGCGGTGCTGCGCAGACCGCAGGCTGCCACTGCATGTATTTCCCTGGAGCACGGCGTGCGCCACTGCGGGACTCACGCGCGACGCATTGTACCTGCTCAGGCCCGACACCTACGTGGCGCTGGTTGAGCCTGGCGGTGAGCCGCAGGCGCTCGAGCGGTACTTCACCGAACGCGCAATTCAGACTTTGTCGTAAAATAAATCGGGGGACGCTATGACGAGATCACGCCGGGTATTTCTGCTGGGCTCCGCCGCGGTGCTCGGGTCAGCCGCCGTCGCCCACGCCCGGCAAGCCGCCCCGGGCACGGCCGCGCCGAAACCCGGCGAGCCGCCCGCAGGCTCGCCGCCCGCGTTCGGCACCGCGCCCGCGGTGGGACCGGAGGTGAGCGCCGCAACCTTTGCGGAGGCGCAAAAGCTCGTACAGGTTGAGCTGACGGCCCCGGAGCGCGCGCAGGCTGCGCAGAACTGGCGCAACAGCATGGCGGCGCTTTACGAGCGGCGCACCGGGCCGCGCAAGGTCCCACTGGACAGCAAGCTCGCGCCGTATTCGCAATGCAATCCCATTCTTCCGGGCCACGGCGCGGTACCGCAGCGGGACCGATTCGTGCGCAGCGAGCGTGATGCCGGCCCGGCGCCGACGAGGGATGCTGAGATTGCGCTCGCGCCGCTGTGGAAGCTGTCGCGCTGGATTGAGGCGCGCAAGCTCACCTCCGAGCGGCTCACTCATATCTATATGTCGCGGATCGAGCGGTTCGATCCCAAGCTGCGCTGCGTCATTACCCCGACGTACGAGCTGGCGCTGGCGCAGGCGCGAGCGGCCGACAGGGAGATCGCCGCCGGCCGCTACCGCGGGCCGCTGCATGGCATTCCGTGGGGAGCTAAGGACCTCCTCGATACTGCGGGCATCCGCACGACCTATGGGGCCGAGCCCTACCGCGATCGCGTGCCGACCGAAGACGCCGCGGTCGTGAAGCGGCTGCACGAGGCGGGCGCCGTGCTGATCGCCAAGCTCAGTCTCGGGGCCCTGGCGCTCAACGATGTCTGGTTTGGCGGGCAGACAATGAATCCGTGGCTGTTGGAAGAGGGCGCGTCGGGATCGAGTGCGGGTCCTGGGGCCGCGACCGCGGCCGGGCTCGTCGGGTTTTCGATCGGCAGCGAGACCGAGGGCAGCATCGTCAGCCCAAGCATGCGCTGCGGCGTCACGGGCCTGCGTCCGACCTTCGGCCGCGTACCGCGCAGCGGCGCGATGACGCTGTGCTGGTCGCTGGACAAGCTCGGTCCCATGGCACGCAGCGTCGAAGACACCATGCTCGTGCTGCAGGCGATCAGCGGACCCGACCCGGGCGATCTGGGGAGCGTGCCGAGCCACCTGGACTTCGACGCGAACGCGCCCGTCAGCGGCCTGCGCGTCGGCTATTTCCCGGCGTGGATGAATGCGGAGCCGGCAACTGAAGTCGACGCTCACGCGCTGCAGGAGCTCCGCAGGCTCGGGTTGCAGCCGGTAGAGGTAGCGATTCCCGACTGGCCCTACGACTGCCTGAACACGATCCTGTTCGCGGAGGCCGCGGCCGCGTTCGAGGAGCTGACACTCAGCCGCAGGATCGACAGCCTTAAGATGCAGACACCGGACTCCTGGCCAAACACCTTTCGCCAGGCGCGCTTCATATCGGCGGTCGATTTTGTCCAGGCGGACCGACTGCGCCGTGCTGTCGCGCTTAAGATGCAGGAGGTGCTTGCGCAGGTGGATCTGCTGATCGTGCCGTCACTGCGCGATGAAACGCTGGTCATTGGCAACTTCACCGGACTGCCGTCGCTGACCCTGCGCGCCGGCTTTGTGCATGTTGCCGAGGCGCGCAGCGACTGGGCGCCGGACTCTGGCATGCCGCTGCCGACCTTCAAGCCGCCGCGGCGTGTGCCGCATGGCGTCACGCTGATCGGACGGCTGTTCGAGGAGGGCACAATTGCACGCGTGGGGCTTGCCCTCGAGCGCAGTCTCAATGTTGCCGCGGAGTCGCCGCCGGGGTTCTAGTTGTCTGAATCTTCCGTAGGCGCCGGCTGTCAGACATTGGCGGTCAACAGGAAGTGCCGCGACAGGTATGATCTGCGCATGCAGTGCTGCGCGTATCCTAACCAGGCAACTCGGGTGCGTTCATGTGGCTTCACCCACGGCGGCCGTTCGTGATCGCCACACTTGCGCTGGGCGCGCTCCTACTGTCGCCAGATCCAGTCGGTGGGCCTGCCCCGGCGGAAAAAACGCATTCCCACGCCCCCGCCACGCATGGCACGTCAGCGCAGCCGGCCTTCGGATTCGCGGAGGTGCGACGCCTCGCGCAGGAGCGCGCGGCGCACGAATTCCGGCCGCCCCGGGATACGCTGCCCGCCGAGCTGGCGAAGCTCAGTTACGACCAGTACCGCGATATCCGCTTCCGGCCCGAGAGCGCGCTGTGGCGGGGTCAATCACTGTTTGAGGTGCAATTCTTCCATCGCGGCTCCAACACCAAACAGCTCGTTAATATTTCCGAGGTCACGGCAGCGGGCGTGCGGCCGCTGGAGTACAACCACGCATTCTTTACTTTCGGCCACCTCCTGAAGCCACCGAAGCTGCCGTCCGATCTGGGCTTCGCCGGTTTCAGGGTGCATTACCCGCTGCAGTCACCTGCGTATAAGGACGAGCTGATCACCTTCCTCGGTGCTTCCTATTTCCGCGTGCTGGGCCGCAACCAATACTACGGCGCCTCGGCGCGGGGCCTGGCGATAGATACCGGGGCACAGGGCGGCGAGGAGTTTCCAATATTCACGGACTTCTGGCTGCTGCGTCCGGGGCCGACCGATCGCACCCTGACGATTTACGCGCTGCTCGACGGCAAGAGCGTGACCGGGGCGTACCAGTTTCAGATCCGTCCCGGCGCCACCACCCAGGTGGAGGTGCATAACGCGCTCTATCCACGCCGTGCCATTGCCAAGCTCGGCGTGGCGCCGCTGACTTCAATGTTTTTCTACGGTGAGGATGCCGGCAGCGGGCGTCGTTTCGATGACTATCGTCCGCAGGTCCACGACAGCGACGGCTTCATGACGCAGACCGGCCACGGCCAATGGATCTGGCGCCCGCTCGCCAACCCGCGTGACCTGCGGGTGAACCGCTTCATGGATGACAACCCGCGCGGCTTCGGTCTCATCCAGCGTGAGCGCGCTTTCGCACACTACGAGGATGTCGAAGCGCACTACGAAGCGCGGCCGAGCTACTGGGTCGAGCCGCTGGGAAACTGGGGCAGGGGCGGGGTGGAACTCGTCGAGATACCCAGCGACGAGGAAATCCACGACAACATCGTCGCTTACTGGGTACCGGAGCAGCCGGTCACGGCGGGTAAACCGCTGTTCTTTGCCTACCTGTTGTCCACATTCGCGCATGCGTCGCAGTGGCCGCCCGGCGGCCGGGTCATAGCGACGCGCAGTGGCAATCCGGCCATGGGGGACAACAAGGGGCATTTTGCTGCCGGCGCACGCCGCATGCTGATTGATTTCGCAGGTGGCGAACTGGACGGACTGGATCACAGCCAGCCGGTCACCGCACAAGTCACGGCGGCAAACAGCCAGGTCGAGGCGCTGACCGTGGAGCGTGTCCCGGAGAGCGGTGCCTGGCGGGTGGCTTTCGTCGCGACGCCCAAGAGCAAAAAGCCCGTGGATCTGCAGTGTTATCTGGTGCTGCGCGGCGAAGCGCTGAGCGAGACCTGGGTGTACCAGTGGACGCCGTGAGCCGCGGCTGGTCGGCGCCGCAAGCGCGCGTGCGAGTGCGGCTGCGCCGCACACTGTTTTTCGGCCTGACCTTCGCCTTGGGCCTGTTCGCCACCGCGCTATTGGTGGATGTGCTGCACGTCAATGGCCTGAGCGTCGTCGAGCTTGCGGGACTGCTGCTGTTTTTCGGGTTGTTTGCCTGGATTACCGGCGCCTTGTGGACCGCAATCGCAGGATTCGTTATCCGCCTTGCGGGCCGCGACCCGGCGGGACTCAATCCGGCCGAAGTGGCTGGCAAGCCCCTGCGCACGCGCACTGCCATCGCCATGCCGATCTACAACGAAGACACCGTGCGGGTGGCGGCGGGGCTGGAGGCGATCTGGGTCTCGCTGCAGCAGGAATCCGAGCGGCACGCGTTCGATCTCTACATTTTATCCGATAGCAGCGACCCGCAGATTGCCGCCGCCGAGGAGGCGATGTGGCGGCGGTTCGTCACCCGCCACAGCGCCGCTGGCCGCGTGTTCTATCGGCGCCGCACCGACCGTCGTGAGCACAAGGCGGGCAACATCGGGGAGTTCGTGCGCCGCTTCGGCCNNCTGATGGAGGCCCATCCGGAGATCGGGATCCTGCAGTCCTTGCCGCTGCCAGCGGGACGCGAGACGCTGTTCGGACGGCTCATCCAGTTCGGCTCGCGGCTGCAAAGCCCGATGCTGACCAGCGGGCTCGCATTCTGGCAGCTGGGGGAGAGCAATTACTGGGGGCACAACGCGATCCTGCGGATACGGCCGTTTGCGCGTTACTGCGCCTTGCCGCACCTGAAAGGCGGCCCGCCTTTTGGCGGCGCGATCCTCAGCCACGATTTTGTCGAAGCGGCTTTCATGCGGCGCGCGGGTTACGAAGTGCGTCAACTCCCGGAGCTCATGGGGAGCTGGGAGGAAGTACCCGCCAACATCCTTGATTTTGCGGCCCGCGATCGCCGCTGGACCCAGGGCAATCTGCAGCACACGCGGGTGATGGGGTTTCCGGGCCTGCATCCCATCAGCCGGGTCCACCTCCTGACGGGGATCGTGTCGTATGTCAGTTCGCCGATGTGGCTGGCGCTGCTGCTACTGAGCTCCATCCTGAGCGCCATTGCGACCGGCAAAAAAACACATTATTTCCTGCCCGGCCTGCACAGCCTGCCACACTGGCCGCAGTTCCGGGCCGGCGAGACGACGGCGCTGCTGTGGCTGACCCTGGCCGTGCTGCTGCTGCCGAAGATTCTCGGCGCCATCCTCGCCATTCTCGACCCGCAGCTGCGGCGGCAGTTCGGCGGCAGCGTGCGCCTGTGCGCGAGCCTTGTCGTCGAGCAGTTTTTCAGCATGCTGCTCGCGCCCACCATGATGATGTTCCACTCGACCTTCGTGATCCAGGCGCTGCTCGGCAAGCCGGTTTCCTGGAATGCCCAGGCGCGTACCGACCGGGGAGTCACGCTGCGCGAAGCATTCAGCCGCCAGAAATGGCAGCTGGCATTCGGCGTGGCGTGGGGTGCCATCATGCTGCGCTTCGCACCGCAGTTCTTCTGGTGGTTGACGCCGGTGCTGGCGGGCCTCTTGTGCGGGGTGTGGCTGACCACGTGGACGAGCCGCACCGATGCCGGCATGCTCGCACGGCGCTGGGGTTTGCTGCTGATTCCGGAGGAGACCGATCCGCCGCGCGAGCTGCTGATGGCTACCAGCCCCGAGACGGGTCAGCTCGGCGCCGCTGCCGCCTGATTCTCTGGTGCTGGCCGGCCGTGAGCTGGTGGCAGCGCCACTCCCGGCTCAATGCGCCTACCGCGCCGCATACTCGAGGCGCGCCTGCTCAGGTGCTCCGCCCAGGTTCGCCACAAAGCGCGAGCGCCAGGCGTGAATATCATTTTCGCGCAGCGCCGCCAGCAGCTTTGCATGTCTGGCGCGGCGCTCATCGAGCGGCATGTCGAGCGCCTGCTTGAGCGCACGCGCGATCCCACGTCTGTCGTAGGGATTGACGATCAGCGCATCGGTCATCTCGTTGGCGGCTCCGGCGCGGTCCGACAGCACCAGTACGCCGGGATTTGCCGGGTCCTGGGCAGCGATGAATTCCTTGGCGACGAGGTTCATGCCGTCACGCAGCGGCGTGACCAGGCACACCTGGGCGAGGCGCAGGAATCCCAGCAGCGTCGCGTGCGAAAAACTGCGGTTGAGATAACGGATGGGTGTCCAGTCAACCTCCGCGAAGCGCCCGTTGGTGCTGCCGGCGCTTTGTTCCAGGGCGCGGCGCATGCGCGCGTAGGCCTTGACGTTCTGGCGTCCGAGCGGGGCGATCTGCAGATAGGTCACCTTGCCGCGGTGCTGCGGACATTCCTCGAGGAATTGCTGGTAAGCGTCGAAGCGCTCCAGGAGTCCCTTGCTGTAGTCAAGGCGGTCCACGCCGATGATCAGCCGCCGCCCGACAAGACCCTTTGTCATGTCGCGCACGTGGCCGGAGGCGACGGTCTTCGCGGCTGAACGGGCGGTCGCCTCAAGATCCACGCCTACCGGGTACACGCCCGTGCGTACCAGGCGCTCCGCGGTCCTCACAACTGTGCCGGCGCTGACGCGATCCGCGCCGTACACGGCGCGCGCGGCGCCGAGAAATGCCTGCCGGTCGGTCTCGGTCTGGAAGCCGAGGAGGTCATATGCGAGCAGCGCGTCGAGAATTTCGCGGTGCACCGGCAGGGCGCGCAGTACCTCAAACGTCGGGAAGGGAATATGGAGGAAAAACCCGATGGGCGTGCGCACGCCCTGCGCGCGCAGGCGCGCCGCCAGCGGAATCAGGTGATAGTCGTGCACCCAGATGAGATCGTCGGGCGCCAGCAGCGGCGACAGCTCGCGCGCAAACAGGGCATTCACCGCAAGATAGGCGTCGTAGTGCTCGTCCTGATAGCGGAAGTTATCCACAAAATAGTGAAACAGCGGCCACAGCGTGCCGTTGGCGAAGCCGTCGTAGTAGGGCTCATGCAGCGCGGCAGGAATGCTGATGGTCACGAAAGTGTGGCCGTCGCGCAGCTGCGGGTCCGGGGGTGGTTGCGGCGTGTCGGCCGGGTGCGTTTCGCCACCCCAGCCAAACCACAGTCCGCCCGCCTCGCGCATCGCCCCGAGGAGCGCCACCGCAAGTCCGCCCGCGGTGGCGGCGCCTTTGGGCACCGCGACCCGGTTCGAGACGATGACCACACGGCTCAAACTTCATCCTCCCAGCGACGGCTGAGCCGGCCGGCGGTGGTTATGATTCCCACCATGCTGTAGGTCTGGGGAAAATTCCCCCACAGCGCGCCGCTCGTGGGATCGACATGCTCGGAAAGCAGCCCCACGCAGTTACGTACCGCCAGCAGCTTGCCGAACAGCGCGCGTGCCTCCTCCAGCCGCCCGGTGCCTGCCAGCGCGTTGGCCCACCAGAATGAACAGACGGTAAACGCGTTGGTGGTGTCGCCGAAGTCATCCGGGTGCCGATAGCGCAGTAGGAAATCGCCGACGCGCAATTCCCCTTCGATGGCCTCCAATGTGCGGATAAAACGCGGATCGCGCCACTCGAGAATGCCGAGCTCCGGCAGCAGCAGCAGACTGGCATCGATCACTTCATCATCGAAGCTTGCGGACAGGGTGCCGCGCTTGTCGTTCCACGCGCGCTTGAGAATCTCGGCCCGCATGGTATCGGCGCGGGCGCGCCAATAGCGCGAGCGCTCGTGCTGTTGCAGCCGCAGCCCGATGCGCGCCAGGCGGTCGCAGGCGGCCCAGCACATGACGGCCGAGAAGGTGTGGCGGTGCTCGCTCCCGCGGAATTCCCAGATACCAGCGTCCGGCTTGTCAAACAGCGGCACCGCGCGCTCACCGAGTGCCTCGAGCCGCTGGTACTGGTCGAGGTCACCGGGGTGATCGAGGCGCTCATCGAAGAAGGTCTGCGTGGAGGCGAGGATCACCGAGCCGTAGACATCGTGCTGACGTTGCCGGTAGGCGAGGTTGCCGACGCGCACCGGCCCCATGCCCTCGACCCCGGCGAGCGTCGCGACCGAGCGTTCGCTCAAATCCGCCTCGCCGGTGATGCCATAGACCGGCTGCAGCGGTGTTTCCCCCTGGCGTGCGACGACATCATCGAGGTAGCGCAGGAACGCCTCCATCGCACCGGTGGCGCCCAGGCGGTTGAGCGCCTGTACAGTGAAGTAGGCGTCACGCAACCAGCAGTAGCGATAGTCCCAGTTGCGCCCGCTGCCGGCGCTTTCCGGAATCGAGGTGGTCGGCGCCGCCAGTACCGAGCCGTTGTCGTCGTACGTGCACAGTTGCAGCGTGACGGCCGCCCTGATGGTTTCCGCCTGCCATTCGAAGGGGATCGCAAGTCCCCGTACCCACTCTTCCCAGTAGCGCGTGGTGGCGCGCAGACTTTCATCCGCGACCTCGTGGGCGGGAACCATGAGCGTCTCATCGTCGTGCAGCACCAGATCGATGGGACGCTCGAGCACGAATTCGCGCTCTTCGGCGATATAGGAAACCGGCGAATCCGTTGTTATCCGCAGGGCGTGGTCGGCATCGATGAAGCGCACATGGTGACTGCCCAGTTGCACGGGGAGCGCCTTGGCGCCGTAGTCGGCCGTGGGCCGTACCTTGATCTGCACCGTCGGGCGCCCGCTGACTGGCTCGATCCGCCGCACCAGCATTGCCGGCCGGTAGAGCCGACCGTGCCGCACATAGCGCGGACACCAGGTGATGATGCGGATGGCGTTGCCGCGGGCATCGCGCGCGATGGATTCCAGGATTGCGGTGTTGCGCCGGTAGCGAAGTTCGCACGCCGTCTGCCCCACCACCGAGATCATGAACACGCCCGAGCTGCGCGGCCGTGAAGGCGGCGACAGCAGCTCGCAGAAGATCGGATCGCCGTCCGGGCGCGGCCAGCAGCACCACGGCACGCCGCCGTCCGCGCGCACCAGCGCGGTGATCTGGCCGTTGCCGACGACCCCCACGTCCGCAAGCGTTGCCGAGCGGGGCGGTCCCGCAGATTTATCCGGATTGTCCATTTGCAACTACTCCGCAGCGTCGAGGAGCGCACGCAGCCAGGCCCGTACTTCCCTGACGGATCCAAGGTGAGTTCGCGCGCTGGTGGGAGGCGCGACGTCCACTGCCACCGAAATGCCGCCGGCCGCGTTCACCCACTCGAACGCCGGCTCATCCGTAAGATCGTCTCCAACATACAAGGGCCGGCGCCCCCTGAATGGTTCCTCTTGCATGAATTCCGCGATGGCGGTGGCTTTGCTCACCGTGTCCGGCGTCAGCTCGACCACCATGCGCCCGCGCTGCGCCCGCAGACCACTGCCCGGGCGGGTGGCGATGGCCGTCACGCTGCTTACCACCTCGGCCTCCAGGTGCGGTGCCTGCCGGTAGTGCAGCGCCAGCGCCAGGTCCTTGTCCTCGATCACCAGGCGCGGTTCCTTCGTGACCCACTGTGCCATGAGATGCCGGGCCTGCTGCAGTACTTCAAGGCTCGGTCGTTCGCGCTGCACCAGGATTCCGCTGATGTCCCGGCGCTCGAAGCCGTGCAACCCGGACAGCGGCAACCGTAAAGGAGCCAGCAGAGTGTCGAGGGTGGCGATGCTGCGGCCGCTCACCACTGCAAGCGCACCGCCTGTGCGCCGCATGAGCGCGCGCAGCAGCTCGAGGATTCCGGGGTCGACGCTCACGGCGTCGGGGCGTGGCGCGAGTTCGAGCAGCGTTCCGTCAAGATCAAGGAACAACGCGCAGCCGTCCAGGCGCAGCACCTGCGGAGGCCGAGCAACCGCAGGGACCGGGCCCCCCGCATGCATCGCCGCTTCCATTGCCACCCGCAATTGTAGCAAATGCGGCTGCCGCAGGCACGGCGCGCGCGGGGCTGCGTTTTGCGGTTGCGCGTAGACTGCTATCCTTTGGCCGCGCCGGACGCGAAATGGCTGCGGCCGCGCGGCGCTGTAATCGGGGGCACGGTGAACAAACTCTATCCCAGCGCCGCCGCGGCACTGGCGGGTCTCGTTGAAGACGGTCATACGCTCGCGGTCGGCGGCTTTGGGCTGTGCGGCATTCCCGAAGCGCTGATCGCGGCACTGCGCGACAGTGGCAAGAAGGGACTGACTGTTATTTCCAACAACGCCGGCATTGATGGCTTCGGACTCGGCCAGCTGCTGGCGACGCGCCAGATCCGCAAGATGATCTCCAGCTACGTTGGCGAGAACAAGGAGTTCGAGCGGCAGTATCTCGCCGGCGAGCTGCAGTTGGAATTCACCCCGCAGGGGACCCTCGCCGAGAGACTGCGGGCCGGCGGCGCCGGTATCCCCGCGTTCTTCACCCGCACCGGCTACGGCACGCTGGTCGCGGAGGGCAAGGAGACGCGGCAATTTCCGGCCCCGGACGGCGGCAACCACTGGTACGTGCTCGAGCGTTCGCTGCGCGCGGACGTGGCGCTGGTGAAGGCCTGGAAGGCGGATGCGGCGGGCAACCTCGTGTACCGCAAGACCGCGCGCAACTTCAACCCCAATATCGCCACCGCCGCCCGGGTGTGTGTTGCTGAGGTCGAGCAGCTGGTCGAAAACGGCGCGCTTGATCCGGAGGGGATTCATACCCCCGGCATCTACGTGAAGCGCATAGTCGTGAATGCGCACCCCGAGAAGCGCATCGAGCAACGCACCGTGAGGCAATAACCGTGGCCTGGACACGAGACGACATGGCGCGGCGCGGCGCGCAGGAACTCAAGGACGGCTACTACGTCAACCTCGGGATCGGGCTGCCGACGCTGGTGGCTAACTTCATCCCGCCCGGAATCGACGTGTGGCTGCAATCGGAAAACGGCCTGCTCGGCATCGGGCCGTTTCCGCGCGCGGACGAGGTGGACGCGGATCTCATCAACGCCGGCAAGCAGACTATCACGCTCCTGCCGGGTGGCGCGTTCTTCAGCAGCGCCGACAGTTTCGCGATGATCCGCGGCGGCCATATCAACCTGTCGATCCTTGGTGCCATGCAGGTGACCGACTCGGGTGACATTGCCAACTGGATGATCCCCGGCAAGATGGTGAAGGGCATGGGTGGCGCCATGGACCTGGTGGCGGGCGTGGCGCGCGTGGTCGTGCTCATGGAGCACACGGCAAAGAGCGGTGAGCACAAGATCTTGAAAAAATGCACGCTGCCGCTCACCGGGGTTGGCTGCGTCAACCGGATCATTACGGAGCTGGGGGTGTTCGATGTTGCGGCGAGCGGGCTGCGTGCACACGAGCTCGCCCCGGGCGTCGCGCTCGATGAGGTGCGTCAGAAAACCGGCTGCCCGGTCGCCGGCTGAAAAAATTGCGCGCGCTGGCTAAGGGGAAATAACCGATGAACGAGGCTTTTCTGTGCGATGGGTTGCGCACGCCTGTGGGCCGCTACGGCGGCTCGCTGTCGACCATCCGCACCGACGATCTGGCGGCACTGCCGATCAAAGCGCTGATGGCGCGCAATGGCGGCGTTGACTGGGGCGCACTCGAGGATGTGATTTACGGCTGTGCCAACCAGGCGGGCGAGGACAATCGTAACGTCGCGCGCATGGCGGCGCTGCTCGCCGGCCTGCCGGAAGCCGTTGCCGGCGTGACCCTGAACCGCCTGTGCGCCTCGAGTCTGGAGGCCGTGGGCCACGCGGCGCGCGCCATCCGCTGCGGCGAAGGCGAGTTCATGCTCGCCGGTGGTGTGGAGAGCATGAGCCGCGCGCCGTTCGTCATGGGCAAGGCGGAGAGCGCCTTCGCGCGCACCGCGCGGATCGAGGACACCACCATCGGCTGGCGTTTCGTCAACCCTGAAATCCAACGCCGCTACGGGATCGACAGCATGCCGGAGACGGCCGAGAACGTGGCCGCGGAGTTTGGCGTGAGCCGCGCCGACCAGGACGCATTTGCCCTGCGTAGCCAGCAGCGCTGGGCTCACGCGCATGCCGAAGGGTTCTTCAAGGCGGAGATCCTGCCCGTATCGCTGCCGCAGAAGAAAGGCGAGCCCATCTCCTTCAGTGCGGACGAGCATCCGCGCACCACGACGCTCGAGGCGTTGGCGAAGCTTAAGCCCGTGGTGAAGGCGGGCGGCAGCATCACCGCCGGCAACGCCTCCGGCATCAACGATGGGTCATGCGCGCTGCTCCTGGCGAGCGAGGCGGCGGCAGGGCGCCTGGGATTGCGGGCGCGCGCGCGGGTGCTCGGCTACGCCGTCGCGGGCGTAGCGCCACGCGTCATGGGCATTGGGCCGGCGCCGGCGAGTGAGAAGCTGCTGGCGCGCCTGGGGCTGAAAATCAGGCAAATGGACGTGGTGGAGCTCAACGAGGCGTTTGCCTCGCAGGCGCTCGCCGTGCTGCGCAAGCTCGGCCTGCCGGACGATGCGCCGCAGGTGAATCCCAATGGTGGTGCGATCGCCATCGGTCATCCGCTGGGGGCCTCGGGCGCGCGCCTCGTGCTCACCGCGCTCTCGCAAGTTGAGCGGATCAAGGGGCGCTATGCCCTGTGCACCATGTGCATCGGGGTGGGGCAGGGTGCCGCGCTGGTGCTGGAGCGCGTCTAAAAACGCTGCCGCGAAGGCGGCTGCCGGTGTGCGGCACCTCACGATTGAGCACTTCCGGCCGGCCCACCCTGCGGCCTGGGGCCCTTAAGGGCAGCCTCGACGAGATCTGCGTAGTGCGCCCGTTGACGCGGCGCACTAGCGGCCTGATATTCGCCACATGGCGACAGTATTACTCAGGACGTGGCGGAGCGCAGCGGCCGCCGCGGTGGCTTCCTGGGCCTTGTTATTTGCGGGCGCGGCATTCGGTGATGCGGCGACGCCCGAGCCACAGCTCGGCGCGGCAATTCATGGTCCGCATGAGGTGCTCTCTGACCCGTTCCTGGCCGATCTGGAGCAGCGCACCTTCCGCTACTTCTGGGACACGGCGAACCCTAAGAATGGGCTCGTTCCGGACCGCTATCCGAACCCCCCATTTGCCAGCATTGCCGCAGTGGGCTTCGGACTCACCGCCTATCCTATTGGCGTTGAGCGCGGCTACATTTCGCGCGCTGCGGCGCGCGAGCGCGTGCTCACGACCCTGCGGTTCTTCGTCAGCGCCGCCAACGAGCACGGGTTCTTCTACCACTTCATGGATATGCGCAGCGGTGCGCGTGCGAGCGACAGCGAGGTCTCAACCGTCGACACGGCGCTGCTGCTGGCCGGCATGATCTTCTGTCAGAGCTATTTCGACACCCAGGATCCGCACGATGTCGAGATCCGCAGACTCACCGATGAAATCTATCGGCGGGTGGACTGGACCTGGGCCCAGCCGCGTGCGCCGGCGGTGGCGCTGTCGTGGACGCCGGAGGCCGGGTTCTCGAGCAGCGACTGGCGCGGCTACAACGAGGCCATGCTGGTGTACCTGCTGGCGCTGGGCTCTCCCACGCACGCGGTGGATCAGCAGGCCTGGACGTCCTGGACCAGCACCTACGACAAGCAGTGGGGCACGGTCTATGACCAGACATACCTGAGCTTCGCGCCGCTCTTCGGCCACCAGTTCACCCACGTGTGGGTGGATTTTCGCGGCATTCGCGATACCTACATGCGGGCACACAACCTCGACTACTTTGAGAACAGCCGCCGGGCAACCTACACGCAGCGCCGCTACGCCATCGCCAACCCGCAGCACTGGCGTGCCTATGGCAAGAACGTCTGGGGCATGAGCGCCTCCGACGGTCCCGGGCCGCAACGCGAACCGTACCAGGGTGATACGCGCTCCTTTATGACCTATGCCGCGCGCGGCGTGGGGGTGGGCCGCATCGTCGATGACGGCACCATCGCGCCAACCGCCGCCATCAGTTCACTGCCGTTCGCACCCGAAATCGTTCTGCCCGCGACGCTTGAGATGTACCATCGCTTTGGTGCTTCCATCTATTCGGTGTATGGGTTTCTGGATGCCTTCAACGCGAGTTACCGCAGCCCTTCGGCCAAACTGGCCGACGCCGGGTGGGTTGACGCGGACTACGTCGGCATCGATGAGGGACCGATCCTCGCCATGATCGAGAACTATCGCAGCGACCTGGTGTGGCGAGTCATGCGTCGCAACCCCTACCTGCAGCAGGGGCTCGAGCGCGCGGGATTCACCGGCGGCTGGCTCACGCAGCTGGAAGATCCCGCGCAGCAAGCGTTGCCGAGCCAGGCTGCGCAGCAAACCGTGCAGCGGTAACGAGTCGGCCGCAGCGTGCGTTCGGTACTCATCCACCCGATCGCGTTCCTGACTCTCGCCCTCGCCTCGACACCGCTCACCGCCCAGGTCGCCGAGACCATCACGGTAGATGCCGCGGCGCCCACGCGGCCATTTCCGCATTTCTGGGAACACATGTTCGGATCGGGGCGCGCGGTGTTGAGTCTGCGCGAGAGTTATCGCGACGACCTGCGTACCGTCCGCGGCGTCACGGCGCTCAGTTACGTGCGCTTTCACGGTGTTCTCGATGACGACATCGGTGTCTACAGCGAAGGGCCGCGGGGCAAGCCCATCTACAACTTCTCTTACGTGGATCAGGTGTACGACGGCCTGCTGGCCAACGGTGTCCGGCCGTTTGTCGAGCTGAGCTTCATGCCCAGCCGCCTCGCGCAGCGTAATATCCGCCACAGCTTCTGGTATCACCCGGTCGTTTCACCGCCCAAGGACTACCGCCGCTGGGATGCACTGATGACAGCCCTCGCCAGGCATCTCGTGCAGCGGTATGGGATCGACGAGGTGAGCCAGTGGTACTTCGAAGTGTGGAACGAGCCGAATCTGGATTTTTGGGCGGGCAACCCGAAGCAGGCGACCTACTGGACGCTATACGACCACACCGCCAGGAGTCTGAAGGCCGTGGACGCGCGGCTGCGCGTCGGGGGACCGGCAACGGCGCAGGCTGCCTGGGTCGCGGCCTTCATCCGTCACTGCCAGCAATACGGCGTCCCGGTCGACTTCGTGTCGAGCCACGTGTACGGGGATGATTCCAAGAAAGACATCTTTGGTACCGGCGGACACATTTCCCGCCAGTACATGGTGTGCAGTGCCGTTGCCAAGGTACACGCGGAAATCCAGGCGTCGCCACAGCCATCGTTGCCGCTTATCTGGAGCGAATTCAATGCGAGTTTCAGCAACCACTCCGAGGTGACCGACGCGGCGTTCATGGGGCCGTGGCTGGCGGAAACGGTTCGCCAGTGCGACGGGCTCGTACAGGACATGTCGTACTGGACGTTTTCGGACGTATTCGAGGAGCAGGGCGTCGTGAAGACGCCGTTTTATGGGGGATTTGGGCTGCTGGCCGTGGGCGGAATCCCCAAGCCTGCGTTCAATGCCTTCGCGCTGCTGCACCAGTTGGGCGAGCAGCGCCTGGCGAACGATTCCACGGACACGCTGGTGACACGCCGCGCTGATGGTGCACTGGTCATCGCCCTGTGGAACTACCTGGACGTCGGCGCGACTGGCTCGGCCCGCCGGGTGGCAGTACAGGTCAGCGATCTCAATGCCAACACGGCGAGTATTCAGCAGGTGGACCCCGAGCACGGCGATGCGCTGGTGGAATACGAGAAGATGGGCTCCCCGCGCTATCCGACCGCGGCGCAACTCACCCAGCTGCGCGCCGCTGCCGCACTTGCGCCGCCGGTGGTCCGCCACCTGGATGCCGGCAGCCTGCAGCTGGAGATTCCACCCGATGGCCTGATGCTGGTAACCATCGCCGCGAGGTCAGCGGGCGCGAGGTAAACGGCATTGCGGGTTACCATTGCACATAGCGTGCAAGGGTGAGTTTCACCATGACAGGTCTTTCAAAGCCACGGCTTGAGCGCCTGCACCAGGCGCTGTCCGGATACGTTGAGCGCCACGAAATGCCGGGGATGGTTTTTACTCGGTGGCGCACCACGGCGCCATCGGCGTGCGTTTTACCGGGCGACAGGCGCACCGACGGCGCGCTGGGCACGGTACAGCCTTGTGTTTAATGCAAATTTCGCCAGGAGACGTTAACAGACATTGGGGAATTCATGACGCAGCAAACCCCGCAGAGCCCAAGGGAACCGGATTCGCGTCGCGCGGCCGTCGTGGGGCTTTTGGTGACAATTGCGCTAGTCGTGGTCGGATTGATCCTCGTCAAGGTGCTTGGTGATGCCGGCCGGATGCAGGATTGCCTGATGTCGGGGCGCACCAACTGTGCACCGATCGATTCCACGCCTGCGGAGCGTTGATCATTGCGATCGACGCTGAGAGGCGACCCGGTTGCGTGCTTCGCATTCAGCGCGCCGACACTTTCGCTGACGCGTCGTTGTCCCGTAACCGACCTTGCCGCCGATCCTTACCCCGACGGAACTGTCGTCCAGCTTGCAATCACAGGCAGCACAGGTTTTCTCTGACATGACATCGCACTCCAGTTTAAATACCGGGAACCCCGGTGCTGACTGGTAGGCCACGACGGGGGCGCGTGCCGCTGTCAGACTCGTCAGCAACATTCACAGCGGTTGCGCCTGTTCCACCACGCTGCGCGCCGCATTTTCCACTGCCTTCATCGCCATGAGGTACGGGCCGGGGCCGTGACTCACTCTGGCGACGCCGTGTTCTGCAAGTACGCGCAAAGTTGGGGAGCCTTCGCCGATCAGGATGTTAAGTGGCAGTGGCGCGGCTGTTGCGATGCGCGCGATAAGTTTGATGTCGATCAGGCCGGGCACAAAGACGCCGTCCGCGCCGGCATCCGCATAGTGGCGCGCGCGCTCGAGCGCCGCGGCGACCATGGCGCTGTCGTGCTGCGCGGGTGGGCGCTGAAAAAAGACATCGGTACGTGCGTTGATGAAAAAGCGGATGTTGGCCGCATCGGCCACTTGCCGGGCACGCAAAATCCGTTGCGCATGAACACTTGCCTCGCGTAGCTTGCCATCCGCCGGGAAGCTGTCCTCGAGGTTGCAGCCCACGGCCCCGGCGTCGATCGCCTGGCGGATGGTCTCGCCGACCGCCTGCGCAGTGTCGCCATAGCCACTTTCCAGATCGACGCTCACCGGCAGAGTTGTCGCGGCGACAATCCGCCGCAGATTCTCCATCGCCAGGGGGAGCGGGATCTGCTCGCCATCTGCGAAGCCGTTTGCTTCGGCGACCGACCAGCTGCCGGTGGCGATCGCCTGGGCGCCGCCGGCCGTTACAGCCCTGGCACTTCCCGCATCCCAGACATTGAACAATATGAGAGGCGTTCCGCGCACATGTAGCGCGCCGAATCGCTGCGCCTGGTGCTTTTGATCAACCATTGCTTGCATGACATCTCCAGTCGCGCTGCGCACGCGTCTTACCGGTCATGAGGCTGCTCGGGCAGTATCTGGCCGGCCTGTCGGGCGCGAGGCCAAACATCAGGTGGTTTCTCCCTCGAGCGTGAAGCCGGCGGCGCGCCACGCGTCGATCCCGCCCCGCAGCGGCCGAACTTTCCTGAAGCCCGCGCTCTTGAATTGCAGTGCGACTTTGGCCGCGGATACTTCATTGGGGCAGGCACAATAAACGATGATCTCGAGCGTTGGTTGTAAGCGCAGCGTCGTAAGGTCGTCAGCCGCGGAGCGCGCCCCGGGAATCCGGCCGCCGACTGACTGCGCGCTCGGGAGGCGCGCGTCAATTATGGCGAGCGGCTCGCCGCGGCCCATCATGTCATTCAGTTCATGCACGGAAACGCGCGCCATGCGCAGCTCGCGCAGCAGCAGCCAGCGGCGCAGGATCTTGACCGCGATGAACAGGGCGAGTGCGGCGAGCACCAGCTCCGCGCCTTTGCGCCCAAGGTCCCCGAGCGTGGCCGTGACATTGCCGATGGCGTTATGGAAGAGAATGCCCAGCACGAGCGGCACGCCGGCCCACAGCACAGCACCCGCCGCATCAAAGGCGAGAAAGGCGCGCACCGGCGCACGCTGCACGCCGGCGAGCGCGGTTGCGACCGCGCCGAGGCCGGGGATGAACTTTGCCACCAGCAGTGAACGCAAGCCCACGCGCGCGAAGATGTTCTGCGTCTGGCGCACACAGCTGTCGGGGGAAATCGACACCTTGCACAACAGGCGCAGCGCGCGGCTGCCGAGCCGTACACCAGCGACGTACCACACGGCGTCGGCAAGCACCGCTGCAACGACAGCCGTGAGCAGCAGTCCGCCGCCGCTCGCGTCTCCCTGGTAAGCAAGCGTGCCTGCCAGCAGCAGCAGCGGATAACACGGCAGCGGCAGTCCAAGCTGGTCCAGCAGAACCGCTATCGCCACCGTGGCGTACGGGTAGCGATGGATCCACTCGATAATGTGGCTCATTCCAACCTAGCCTACAGTGTCCGATCTTCGTCCGTCGCCGCTAGTGCGCCGCGCTGATGTATGGGCTGTTCCGTCAGTCTGCCACGGCGCAGGCAGAGGCGGGCGGAAGCGCAGATCGGACGCGTCTGCGACTCGGATCCGATGCCGTCCGGGCAAAAAAAAGCCCGGCGCCACGCGGCACCGGGCAGATATCCACCCAACTTAACGGTTCAGCTTCGAGATCTTCGAACCCTCAAGCGACAGGTCGCCGAGCAATCCCTTGTCAGCGAATACAAACGCCAGAATCGGCTTCTGCTGCGTTTGCGTGTCATAGCTGCCGTTAGCGCCGCCGGAAATCACAGTGATTCCCGCATCCGCACCAATCGACCAGCCCATGCTGGAGGTAAACTTTTCCAGTGCCTCTGGGGTCATGAACATGATGATTTCACTGTGCTTGGCCAGCCCGAGCGTCAGGCCAACGGAGGCAGCCCCTACCCGGTAGTAGCCAACCGTCTTGCCATTAATCTGCAGCGCACCCTCGCCGAACTCGCCACCGACACCGATGCCGCCCTTTACGACGCGGGGAAACACCAGCACGCCAGCGGCCTTGTCGCGAAGGTCCTTGTTAGCCGGGTTGATCGTGTCGAAATGAATCAGGGTCTTGGACACGCGTGTATCGATCTGCGTCTCGGTGGCCGAGAACGAAGCTGCGCTTGTCGCCAGGGCGACGATTGCGAGGCCAGTTGTGGCCAGGACAATTCTGATATCCATAAATAAATAGTCTCTACGTTGATGAGTCAGGAGTGCGGGCCGGGGAAACCACAGTCAGGTCCAGCCCGCCCGCAACAGTACCGCTATAAACAGACTGAGTCCGTGCGCCAACGTACGCAGCAGGAATACACGGGAGACGCAGCGTGTACGTGACAGGCGCGTTACGGGAAAGCCGGGGGAGCCGTCAAACGGTCGTGGTGTCACTCATGGCACCTGCACGCAGTGGCAGCCGGTTAAGCTTTGTGCGAAACCGTACACAATGGGGCGCTGCCGCTGTAGAGTATGGAGATGGCAACTGGCAGGGCTGACGTTAAGGCGAAAGCGGCGGCGTTACCGACAGCAGACGGATCTCCTGAGGCGGTCCTGCCACGCCACAGCCCACGCCAGAACCATCTCCTCAATGCCCTGCCGGCGGAGGACTTCAAGCGTATCGCCGCGCATCTGGAGCTCGTGCCGCTCACACTCGGCGATATCCTGTATGAGCCGGGCGTCAAGCTGCGATATGTGTACTTTCCGACGACCGCCATCGTTTCGCTGCTCTACGTTATGGAAGATGGTGCGTCGGCTGAAATTGCGATCGTCGGTAACGAGGGGATCCTGGGTATCTCCTTGTTCATGGGCGGTGAGACCACCCCCAGTCGTGCTGTCGTGCAAAGCGCCGGGTACGGCTACCGCCTGAGGGCCCAATTGCTGAAAGATGAGTTTGGGCGGTTCGGCCCGTTCCTGCGCCTGCTGCTGCGCTACACCCAGGCGCTTATCACGCAGATGGCACAAACAGCGGTGTGCAATCGCCATCACTCGGTCGACCAGCAGTTGTGCCGGTGGCTGCTATTGAGCCTGGATCGGCTGGCATCACGCGAACTGATCATGACGCAGGAGTTGATCGCGGCCATGCTGGGCGTACGCCGTGAAGGCGTTACCGAGGCCGCCGGGAAGCTCCAGGACGCGGGTCTCATTCATTACCGCCGGGGCAAGATCACTGTGGTCGATCGCCCGCGCCTGGAGGCGCGGTCCTGCGAGTGCTATCAGGTGGTCAAGACGGAGTTTGATCGTCTCCTGCCTTACGTCGTCGCTGCTTAGCCCAAAATTCCCGCTCCCTTATGCAGCGGATTGCCGCTGCCAGTGTGCGCTAGCGAGCAGACCGGGTGCTGTAGCGCTCGGTAAAGTCGCGGTAGTTGGGTCCACCAGGGCTGCGCTTTCGTCGGTCGCTTCCAGACAGGCAGGCGCGCTCACTAACAGGTGGTTGCATGGGGTGAGCGATGTTTCGGGAGCGAAATGGTGTGTCGATGCTAAACGGTGCCGCGAACAATCGCTTGCTCGCAGCACTGCCAAACTCTGACCGTCAGCGCATTGTGTCGATGCTAAACGGTGCCGCAGACAATCGCTTGCTCGCGGCGCTGCCAAACTCCGACCGTCGGCGCATTCTGGCGAGCTGTGAACCGGTTGAACTCGCGCTCGCGGAGGAGCTTTACGCACCCTGGGTGCCCCTCCGGTTTATTTATTTTCCCATCAGCAGTTTTATCTCGCTGATCATGCCGACCGGCGATTCGGGCGCCTTCGAAGTTGGCATGGTCGGGAACGAAGGGATGTTAGGGATTTCCCTCGTGCTCGGCGCCGAGGTGTCGTCACAGCGCGCGGTAGTGCAAGGTGCCGGACTCGCCCTGCGCATGGAGGCTGCACCCTTCCGCCGGGAACTGCGACGCAGTAAAGCCCTGCGAGGCGAGATTGATCGCTACCTTCAACTCCGCATGGGCCAGCTCGCCCAGGCGACGATCTGCGCACATTTCCATTTGCTCGAGGCACGCGTGGCCCGTCGGTTGCTGATGACCCAGGATCGCTCGCGTGCAAATACCTTTAGGGGCACTCACGAGGTCCTGGCCTCAAAGCTTGGCGTTCGTCGGGTCGGTGTTACCGAGGCGGCGAGTTCACTGCAGCAGCGCCGACTGATTCACTACAGCCGGGGTGATATCACTGTGTTGGACCGTCGCGGACTCATGGCGGCCGCCTGCAAGTGCTACAAGGCGGATCGCGAATCGTATGATCGCATTCTTGGGCAGTGAGGCCCTGGCGATGCGCAAATCGCGGGCGACATGGCGCCACGTCAGCGGCGGATTGTTCGGCAGCGTACCGACCGATCCAGGCGGTAGGAGCAGGCTGAAAGCCTGGGGCCCAAGGAGACGGATCATGCGCAACGATGCGATTAGAGATGGCTGGCAACGCTTTCTGGAGCGGCTACGGCGAATGTGGGGCAAGCCACGGGGTGGTGAGCTCCCCAAGGCGGCAGTCAAGGCAGCAGTGCCCGATGCCTGCGGATAGGGATAGCCGATCAGCTGTCGCCCAGGCAACGCTCGATGTGCTGAGAGCGCTCGGCAGTGCGCTCGGGCGGCTGCGCGTCAAAGAGCAGGCGGTGCAGCAGGAATTGCAATTAGACGTCTGGGAAGATGAAGGTGGCGCAGCGGCGTGTCCGCGGTCCTGGAACCGGCGTCTTTGCTAGCCTCACCGGCGCTCTGACAAACGCCTGGAGCGGGTTCAGCGCGCGTCCCGGCGATTGTGCGACTCTGCGACCTTAGCGTATATCAGAGTCCGCGGCGGCCCTGCACGCCGCCACATTGTGGCAATCAACCCAGACACAACACCCGGCTCTGGCGTGGGCGCCCAGCCGGTCTTGCACTGGACCGAAGGCGGCGAGGCTCGCTGCGCGCGTTGGCGCTCTGAGAGCGGAGCGCCGCCGGCCAGGCGCGTGGTCATTGCCGATGACCAAATGACCGCCGACGATGCCTACGGGCTCGCGTGCCAGGGCACGGCGCTGCTGTGGCGGGGTGACTTCCAGAACGCGCGCCAGATGCTGCTGGCGTTGGCGAGTCGCGCCGATCGCCAGACGCGCAAGCCTAAAAAGTCGGCGCCATCCTCGATGTCCGCATCCCCTGCCGAGGCCTTCCACCTGCATCGCCAGGCCCGCTCACAGCGGGCGCGCACGCTGGGCGCGCTGCTGGTGCCGCTCAATGAGGATTACGGCATTGCGCTGCGACGGGCGCCCGACATCCGCCAGGCCTGTGCAGAAGCCTTCGGCCCGCCGGGGGAAGCTTCGGTCGCCTCGCTGCGAGCGTTGCTGGGGCTCATCGGCGCGCACCAATGGCGCATCAAAGGAATTGAAATCGCCGCGATTGGCGGCCGCATCCATCCGCACTACGGAGTATTCGCACCGATTCGCAGCGAATACGTTGATCTGGTCGCGACCGCGCCTCTGCCAGCCTTGAGCTCAGCGAGCGTGGCTTTCGACGTCGGCACCGGAACTGGGGTGCTGGCCGCGGTGCTCGCGCGGCGCGGCATCACGCGTGTGATCGCCACCGACCAGGATCCCCGTGCGCTGGCATGCGCTCGCGAGAACCTCGAGCGTCTCGGGTTGGCCGGGCGGGTGGAAGTGGTGCAGGCGGATCTGTTTCCCGAAGGTCGGGCCGCACTCGCGGTTTGCAACCCGCCCTGGGTCCCGGCACGGCCAAGCTCTCCCATCGAGCGCGGAATCTACGACGCCGAGAGTCGCATGCTGCATGGGTTTTTGAGCGTGCTGCCCGCGCACCTGGAGCCAGCGGGTGAGGGCTGGCTCATTTTATCCGACCTCGCGGAGCACCTGGGCCTGCGGCCAAGATCGGAACTGCTCGCTGCGTTCGAGGCCGCAGGGTTGCAGGTTGTGGATCGTCTCGACGTGAGGCCGAAGCACTCCCGGGTGTCCGACGAAACCGACCCGCTGCACGCGGCGCGCGCAGCCGAGGTGACGTCGCTGTGGCGCCTCGCCGTGCGTTGAAGCTGCAGACTAACGGGAGCGCGTGGGGTGTGAATTGCCGGCGCGTGATCGCGACGGAATTGACGGCGCCGAGTGCGAGGCGGGGGCGGATCGATAAGCATGCGTGCGGCCGTTACCGGGACCTGCACGACGGTCGCCGCCACGGAACGGCCCTACGCGATAGCCACGTCCCCAGCCGCCATATTCAACACCAGCCGGTTCGTAGTAACCCACTCCGACCCCCACGTTACCGTCATATCCGTCACCACCGCCTGTTGCGATGCAGCCGGAGGAGAGGCTCGCAAACAGTCCGACTGCGAGAGTGACCGCCGGCCAGCGCCACGCTGAGTAATTCATTGCGCCACCTCTTTGCTCTCGGTGTCGGGCCACTCGAGCAGTCCAAACGCCGCGCCGGCGGGATCGGCAATCACCGCCACCTTGCCGCCATGACGATCAACCCGCGGTTCGACGAGTATCCGGCCACCGAGTGCTACGGCCTTCGCCGCCATCTTGTCCGCATCTTCGACGCGCACATAGTTCAGCCAGTGCGGATGCACACTGGTCTTGTCGGCGGGCCACGAATTCGCGCTCGCGCGGGCATAGTTGTCAGTCGCGAGGAGTAAATGCTGGGCGCCTTCGTCCGCGGGCAGGTCGAAGACCTCGTAATCGAACAGCGTCTGGTAAAAGGCAGCACCGGCGTCCGGGTCGCTGGTTATCAGCGAGCTCCAGATCCATTCGCCCGGTTCCGCCAGGACGTCCGCCGGGTCGTCGCTGCTGGAAGCAAGGACCGCAAAGACAGCCCCTTGCGGATCGGCGAGTACGGCTTCCCGACCGCGATCCGGAAAACTATGTGGTGTGAACAGTACCTTGGCGCCGTGTTGCACAGCCAGGTTCTTGGTCGCATCGACATCGCGTACCGCAATGAAGCTCAACCATGCGGGCTTTCTATGCTCGCCAGTCGAGAAATCCTTGTGAATCAGGCCCGCGACCACATGGCCGTCGAGCGACGCCGCTGCATACTCGGCTTTGCCGGACTGGATGTCGCTGAAGGTCCAGCCAAACAATCCGCCGTAGAACTGCTTGGCGGCGGCGAGATCAGGCGTTACCAGTTCAGCAAAGATAACTTTGCCGACGTGATGTTCCTGGCTAGCGGGCTCCACCAGCGGCGGCAGTTGCGATGCTGCAGCGAGAGCCAGCCCGGTGGCGGCGACGCTGAGGAGTGCGGCGAGCAAGCTGCGTCTGGCGAGCGTTCCGAGCAGGTTCGAGCGTCGTTGCGAATTCATCTTGGTGCTCACGCGGTGGTTTCCGAGCTGAGCACCCTATGAGTCTGCCATGGGGTGGTCTGTGCGCTGTCGCACCGAGGCTGCAGGTGTTCGCTACCGAACGGAAGAGTGATCCGCCGGAGGGCTATGATNNTCCATGCACATGGCGTTGACAATTGGTCCGCTGGTCTCGCTGATCGCCGGCATTCTCATCCTGGTGATACCGAGGCTGCTGAACTTCATCGTTGCCATTTACCTGATTGTGATGGGACTGCTCGGCCTGTTCGGCTCCGGCAATATCCATCTGTAGGAGCGCCCGCGCGAGCGGGGACCAGTAGCGGCAGCGCGGCAGATCGCCCGCAATTCAATGTCCCGGAAGGGCAAAACTTGAATGTGCTGGCACTGAACAGCGGCTCTTCGTCGCTTAAGTTCGGTCTGTTTCGCGTGGGATCCTCGCGGACCGAGACCGTGCTCGCAGGCGAGGTCGAGGCGATAGGGGCCCACGCAAGCAGATTCTTCGCAGCCGATTCGCGGCGCAATGAACTGGTTGCTGAGACCGCCTCCATCCCAAGCCATGGCGAAGCGATCATCCGCATTGGTCGCCTTCTCGCCGACTCCGGCATACCGCCACCGAGTGCCATCGGGCACCGCGTCGTACATGGCGGCCCGACGCTGCTGCAGCATTGTCTGATTGATGAATCGGTGTTGCGGCAACTGACAGCCGCGAGCGCTTTTGCGCCGCTGCACACCCCGGCGGCCCTGACGGTCATTCACTATGCCCAGGCGCACTTCCCGGGTCTGCCGCAGATCGCGTGTTTCGACACTGCGTTCCACGCTGAGTTGCCGGACGTCGCGCGGACGCTGCCGATCGCAAGGGAGTTGCGGGCGATGGGGATTCAGCGCTACGGGTTTCACGGCTTGTCGTGCGAATCGATCGTGCATCAACTTGGGGGTGACATGCCGGCTCGTACGGTCATTGCCCATCTGGGCAATGGCGCGAGCGTTACCGCGGTCAGAAGCGGCAAGTCGATCGATACCAGCATGGGGCTTACGCCCACTGGAGGAGTCATGATGGGTACGCGCAGCGGCGATCTTGATCCGGGCGTTCTGCTGTATCTGCTGCGTGAAAAGGGCTTCGACGCTGCCATGCTCGAAGATCTGGTCGATCACCGTTCCGGCCTCCTGGGGGTTTCCGGCAACAGCAGCGACATGCGGCTGCTGCACGCGGCGGCTCCGGCCGACGCGGCTGCGCGGCTGGCGATCGAGATGTTCTGCTATGGCGTGCGCAAACAAGTGGCTGGCATGGCTGGCGCTCTGGACGGCGTAGACCTGATCGTCTTCACGGGCGGCATCGGCGAGCATGATGCGCAGGTACGCGCCGGGATTTGCCGCGGACTGTCCTGGCTGGGCGTGAGCCTGGAGGAGGGGCGGAACCGGACTGCGAGCGATCCCATCAGCAGTGTCACATCAAGCTGCGCGGTGCGGGTTCTCCCCTCACAGGAGGACGAACAGATCGCGCGTCACACCGGGACGCTGCTCGCGTCCACCTAGGCGATGCTGAGACGACGGAACACCGGGACTTTCACGCAATCCAGCAGGAGCGCGAAGCCGCACGCCGCCGCAAGCGTCAGCACCACGACGGAGGCAGCTAGCGGGGTCATAGCGATTCCAGCGATGGCAAGCGTCGAGGCGATCAGTACGCTTGAGTTCAACGCGCCATTCCATCTCTCCGGCAGCACTCGTATGCTTGTCACTCTGTTCGCTGCCGCACCGCGCCGCGACCGCTTTTGAGGGCATGCTTGGTCATCGCATGAGCACCACGATCAGCCCGCTCGCTGGCAAACCGGCGCCCGCTTCAGCGCTGGTCGACGTGGCGAAGCTGCTCGCCGCCTACGCCGGTCTGCAGCCCGACGCGGCGGTGCCCGCACAGCGCGTTGCTTTCGGGACCTCCGGCCACCGCGGCTGTTCGTTCGAACGCAGTTTCAACGAATGGCACGTGTTGACGATTTCCCAGGCGATCTGCGAATACCGCCGGAAGCAAGATATCAACGGGCCGCTTTACATCGGCATCGATACGCATGCGCTGTCGCAGCCCGCGTTCGAAACCGCATTGGAAGTGCTGGCGGCGAACGGCGTGGAAACCATGATCGCCAGCGGCGGGGAATTCACGCCGACGCCGGCGGTTTCGCACGCGATCCTCGCTTACAACCGCGCGCGAACCGCGGGCCTGGCGGACGGCATTGTCATCACCCCGTCGCACAATCCGCCCGACAATGGCGGCATCAAGTACAACACGCCCAACGGTGGGCCCGCCGATACCGAGGTCACGAGCTGGATCGAAGCGCGCGCGAACGTCTTGCTGGCAGGCGCACTGAAGGGCGTACGGCGCACGCCGTTCGGGCAGGCGCGAACTGCTGCGACCACGCACGAGCACGATTTTCTTAATGGGTACGTGAGCGATCTTAAGAACGTAATCGATTTTGCTGCGATCCGCGGCGCCCGTATTCATATGGGAGTGGATCCGTTGGGCGGGGCGGGCGTGCACTACTGGGCGCCGATTGCCGAGCGCTACAAACTCGACCTGACCGTCGTCAGCGGTGAAGTCGATGCGACCTTCCGCTTCATGACGCTGGATTGGGACGGCAAGATTCGGATGGATCCCTCTTCGTCCTATGCGATGCAGCGACTCATTGGTCTGAAGGATCAATACGACGTCGCCTTTGCGTGCGATACGGATCACGACCGCCACGGCATCGTTACGCGCAGCAGCGGTCTGCTGCCGCCGAATCACTACCTGTCAGTGCTGATCGACTATCTCTTCCAGCATCGGCCGCAGTGGGGGCACAGCGCTGCGGTCGGTAAGACTCTGGTCAGTACCGCGCTGATTGACCGGGTGGCGCAACGCCTGGGGCGCAAACTTTACGAGGTCCCGGTCGGCTTCAAGTGGTTCGTCGCAGGCCTCCTGGATGGATCGCTCGGTCTTGGGTGCGAGGAGAGTGCCGGCGCGTCCTTCGCCCGCATCGACGGTACGGCGTGGACGACGGACAAGGACGGAATGGTGCCGGCACTGCTGTCGGCCGAGGTCATGGCGCGCAGTGGCCGCGACCCGGGCGAGCTGTATCGTGACCTGGTTAGCGAACTGGGCGAACCGGCGGCCGATCGGGTTGAGGCGTCGGCAACGCTCAGCCAGAAAGCCGCGCTGGCGAAACTTTCGCCAGCACAGGTGCGTAGCACCGAGCTTGCCGGCGAGAAGATCCAAAGCGTGCTCGATCGTGCGCCGGGCAACAACGCACCGATCGGCGGCATCAAGGTAACCGCGAGCAGCGGCTGGTTTGCGGCGCGGCCCTCCGGCACCGAGGACATCTACAAAATCTACGCGGAAAGCTTCCGTGGCCAGGAGCATCTGCGCGACATTCTGCGCGAGGCGCAGACAATCGTGGATACCGCACTGGGACAACCTTAGCTCATGTCAACCCGGACCCTGACGCCTGAACTGCTGCAGAAGATTGATGCCTACTGGCGTGCCGCCAACTACCTCGCGGTCGGCCAGCTCTACCTCTACGACAATCCGCTGCTGAAGCGCCCGTTGGTGCTCGCGGATGTGAAGCACATGCTGCTCGGGCACTGGGGCACGACNNACCTACAGCGAGATCTATCCGAACATCAGCCAGGACGTGGCCGGGCTACGCAAGCTCTTCGTGCAGTTTTCGTTCCCAGGCGGCATACCCAGCCACGCATCGCCGGAGTGTCCGGGCTCCATCCACGAGGGCGGGGAGCTCGGCTATTCGCTCAGTCACTCGTTCGGGGCGGTGTTCGACAACCCAGATCTCGTGGTCGCCTGCGTCGTGGGTGACGGCGAAGCGGAGACCGGACCGCTGGCCACAGCCTGGCATTCCAACAAGTTTCTCAATCCGGTAAGTGACGGGGTGGTGCTGCCGCTCTTGCATCTGAACGGCTACAAGATTTCCAACCCGACGATTCTCGCCCGCGTCACCCGCGAGGAACTGGAGCAGCTGCTGCGGGGTTACGGCTGGAACCCTTACTTCGTTGCAGGCCACGAACCGGCATTAATGCACGAGGCCATGGCGAGGACGCTCGACACGGTAGTGGAGGAGATCAGGAAAATCCAGCACAACGCTCGTGTCGGCGGTGATCTCATCCGCCCGCGCTGGCCGATGATCGTTCTGGCGTCGCCCAAGGGCTGGACTGGTCCAAAGATGGTCAATGGGTTGCCGGTCGAGGGCACCTTCCGTGCGCACCAGGTGCCGCTGGCCGTGGATGCTGCGCACCCGGAGAATCTTGCGCAGCTTGAAGCCTGGATGAAAAGCTATCGTCCGGAAGAACTCTTCGATGAGCAGGGCCGCCTGAAGCCGGAACTGCAGGAGCTGGCGCCCAGGGGTGAACGACGCATGGGCGCAAATCCCCATGCGAATGGCGGCATCCTGCTGCGAGATCTGCGGATGCCCGATATGCGCGCATACGCGGCTGAGGTTCCCGCGCCGGGCACCGGCGGCATCGGTGACACGCACGTTCTTGGCCCCTTCCTGCGGGATGTGGAGAGGCTCAACGACGAGCAGAAGAATTTCCGCGTCTTTGGACCGGATGAGACGCTTTCCAACGGTCTGGAGGCTCTCTTTGAGGTGAGCAACCGCCAATGGGACGCGGCGACGCTGCCAAATGACGAATTCCTCGCCCCGGCTGGGCGAGTGATGGAAATGCTCAGCGNNCGATGTTCAACCAGCACGCCAAATGGCTGAAAGTCACTTCGCAACTGCCGTGGCGGCGCAAGATTGCTTCGCTCAACTATCTCTTGGCCTCCCATGTCTGGCGCCAGGATCACAACGGTTTCACCCACCAGGACCCCGGCTTCATCGACCATGTCGTCAACAAGAAAGCCGAAGTCGTACGGGTCTACCTGCCGCCGGATGCGAACTGCCTGCTGTCGGTGATGGATCACTGCCTGCGCAGCCGCCACTACGTCAACGTCGTGGTCGCGGGAAAGCACCCGGCCCCACAGTGGCTGACGATGGATGCCGCCATCAAGCACTGCAGCGAGGGCGTCGGTATCTGGCAGTGGGCCAGCAACGATCAGAGCGTCGCGCCCGACGTGGTGATGGCCTGCTGCGGTGATGTCCCAACGCTGGAGACACTGGCTGCGGTCACCATCCTGCGCCAGCATCTCCCGCAGCTAAGAATCCGCGTGGTCAACGTGGTTGACCTGATGTGTCTGCAGCCGCGCAGCGAACATCCGCATGGCCTGAGTGACGTGGATTTCGATGAGCTTTTTACCAAGGACAAGCCGGTCATTTTTGCCTTCCATGCCTACCCGTGGTTGATCCACCGGTTGACCTACCGGCGCACCAATCACGACAACATCCACGTTCGTGGCTATAAGGAAGAAGGCACAATCACCACACCCTTTGACATGACGGTACTGAATGAGCTGGACCGCTTCCATCTCGTGATGGACACCATTGATCGCTTGCCGCAGACCGGGGATGAGGGCATCTACCTGAAGCAGCAGCTCAAAGACAAGCTGATGGAGCACAGGCAATACATCGGTAAGCATGGCCAGGACCTGCCGGAGGTCCGCAACTGGAAGTGGCCGGTTACCCATCCGCTGACGATCGCCGCTAGTCCGCTTACACCGACTGAGTAGAGCGCCGCTGGCGCCGGATGCCAGGGCCGCGACCGCAAAACCGGCCCAGGCATCCTCTGTTCGGTCGCGCACAGACGCCCGCAGCGCCACCGCGCACACTCACCCACTCATGGGAGGGCCCACAGAGCCAGCACCCGTCTTCACCGCCAGAGGTTTGGAATGAACGCTACATCGCAAGCACGCCGTCGCTCGCTTATGCACATGGCAGTCGGCTTCACCGGCGCGCTCATGCTCGTCACATCCGCATCATTCGTGGCGTGTGCATCGACGCCTCCAGCGCCAACCGCTAGTTTGGAGGCCGCCAGGCTGGCAATTGCCAACGCCGAGCAGGTCGATGCCAGCCGTTACGCCGGCGAACAGCTCGGCGAGGCGCGCGCCAAGCTTGCGTCCGCAGACACTGCCGTCAAGGAGCAGCGAATGGTCATGGCGCGGCAGTTCGCTGAGGAATCGCGCGCCGATGCGGAGCTCGCCTCCGCCAAGACTGGGGCAGTCAAGGCCCAGGCGGTGAACGCTGAAATGACACGCAGCACAAGTACATTGGTTGAGGAAATGCAGCGCAGCTCAGGAGACAAGCCATGAACCCGGTAAACTGTAGTGTCGCGAATCTGCGCAAGACCCTGGTTGCCGCCACCGTGGCGTCTGTGTTGCTGGCGGCCTGTGCGGCAACGCCACTGAAGCCGGATGGCGCGGCTGAAGCGCGCGACAAGCTGACGCAATTGCAGTCCGATCCGAACCTGGGGAGTCGCGCGCCGCTGGCGATCAAAGAGGCGGACGCTGCCGTAAGCCTTGCGGAGCAGCCGCAGGCCGACAAGGACCTGGGGGCGTACAGGGTCTACCTGGCGGACCGGAAAGTCGCAACGGCCAGAGCGCTGGCTGAGACCCGTCTCGCAGAAGATCAGCGTGCCGCGCTCAGCGCTCAGCGCGAGCGCGTCCGTCTTGATGCCCGCACGCAGGAAGCGGACGCGGCCAAGAGTCAGGCTGCGACGGCCCGCATGGCCGCTGCCGGTTCGCAGCAGGAGGCGGACGCGGCCAGGAGTCAGGCTGCGACGGCCCGCATGGCCGCTGCCGGTTCGGAGCAGGAGGCGGACGCGGCCAGGAGTCAGACTGCGACGGCCCGCATGGCCGCTGCCGGTTCGGAGCAGGAGGCGGACGCGGCCAGGAGTCAGGCTGCGACGGCCCGCATGGCCGCTGCCGGTTCCCAGCAGGAGGCGGACGCGGCCAGGAGTCAGGCTGCGACGGCCCGCATGGCCGCCGCCAGCTCGCAGCAGGAAGCCGCTGAAATGCAGCGGCAGATCGACGCGCTGCAGGCGAAGGTCACGGATCGCGGCATAGTAGTGACCCTTGGCGATGTGCTGTTCGAGAGCGGCAGAGCCGATCTGAAGGCCGGCGCCGTTGGCAATTTGAGCAAGCTGGTTGCTTTCCTCAATAAATACCCGGAACGCGTTGTCGCAATCGAAGGCTATACGGACAGCATCGGCAGCGACGACTACAACCAGGCACTGTCCCAACGTCGCGCCGACTCAGTGAGGTCGTATCTGGTCCGGGAGGGCATCGAATCTAGACGGCTCAGCGCTTCGGGCATGGGCAAGAATGACCCGGTGGCAGGCAATGATTCGGCAATCGGTCGGCAGCAGAACCGCCGCGTCGCAGTCATTATCAACAATTCGCCGACGCAGCTGAGATAACCCCACAAAGCCGCCGCGTTCGCTGAACGGCGCGCTATCGCGAACCAAAGGCTCGCTTGAAACTGGCCTGGGTCCTCGGGTTGTCTTCGCCAGCAGGTCGCGCCGCCGATGGTTGCCGGAGTCATGTGCGCTACCGAACAGAGTGGCCTACGCGGATCGAGTAGCATCTGACGCCTGACTCCAGGCTCGGTCGGATTCAGCAGGGTCCGCCGGCGCAATGATCCACGCCGGCGGCCCTCTTTCTTTTCAAAGCGAAAGTGTCCGGTACCTCTAGAGTGCCCAGACCCCGATCCGCTGCGCGCCGGCCAGCACGTGCAATATCTGATCAAGCAGTTGCGCTCCTTTCAGAACAACATGCGCAACGTGGCCGTGATGCACGGCGTGGCACGCGGGCTGCAGTTGGCTGAGTCACTGGGCCCGTAACAGGGCTGTAGCGGCGCAGTCTGTGGGTCGCCGCACCGACCAGCCGCAGCGATTAGCCGCAATATGCGCTGCAATTCGCGGCGAGGGTCCGATGAGTTCACTTTTTGAACGCGGCAAAGAAGCTGTCAGGCACGAGCGTGCGATCCGTTCATTGCGCGACCGTACCGGCGCGCCGGTGGCGGAAGTGCGCAGTCTGTTTGCGCAGGAGTTCTCGCGGCTCGAAGTGGGCGCCAAGGTGCGCTCGTACCTGGCGCTTCTCACAGCGTCCAACGTGCGCACAATGTTGCGGAAAGAGACACTCATCACGACGGTGGCGAAAGCTCCCGCCCAACCGCGAGCAGACGGGTAAGTACCAGGCTAGTTTTGCGAAGCCGATGTGTGCGGTAGCGTCCCGACAGGTGACGCCCTGCATGTTCCACTAACGCTTTGGACTTACTAGGAGATCCACATGTACATCGGCGGCGGCTTACTCGGACTCATTCTCGTCATCGCTATCGTTGTCTTCGTGCTGCGTAGGGTGTGAAACGCTTACCGGCTAACCAGAGATGGGGAAAGGTATGAATATATATCCGCGAAGGAACCTCGTTCCGCTGAGCGCCTGTGCCGTGGCATGTTTGTTGACCGCGTGCGCAACCAATCGCGCGCAGTCACTGCGAGAATCCGCGTCCCGTCTCGACGACGCGAGCAGCCACTTCTCGTCTCAACTCCAGTATCAGGGTGATGACAGCCGTCGCGGCCGTGTCGGCAGCGACGCACAGACGTTGGCGCGGGCGGCGCATGATCTCGAGCACGCCCTGGACAGGCACGAGTCGCGCGATAACATCGATTCCGACTATCACCGGGTTACCGACGGCTACGAGCAATTGCATACCCAGCTCGCAGACGAGGGATATGCCGATCAGAATCGGCAGCTGCTCGTAGACTTCGATCACGTGACGGCAGCGTACCGCGATGTTGAAGCGGGAATGAGCCACCGATGAACACGCAACCGTCGACAACCAGCGCCGCTGTCGCAGCCGCGCCGTATCCACCGGAGGCCCCAGCGGGCGCGTTCACGCTGCCGCCGCTGCCGTACGCTGACTACGCGCTTGAGCCGGTTATCTCCGCAGACACGGTACGGTTGCACCACACCAAGCACCAAAAGGGATATGTCGACACCCTGAACCGACTCGTTGTCGACACGGCGTTCGCTGATCTGTCGCTGGAGCAGATCATCCAATCGACGGCCGGGAAACCTGAGCACCTCGAACTTTTCGAGAACGCGGCCCAAGCCTGGAACCATGCGCTGTATTGGCACAGTCTGACGCCCGCGGGTGGCGGGGTTCCGCCGCGCGCGCTGAGGGTGAGAATCGACTCGGCGTTTGGCGGCGTCGAGGCGCTCAAGGAGGAGCTGCGAACAGCCGCGACGAAGCAGTTTGGGTCAGGTTGGGTGTGGCTGGTGCTCGAGGGCACAAGGCTGCGGGTTGTGAGAACCGCCAATGCGGAGAATCCTCTCACCGCGCAGATGAAGCCGCTGCTTACGATCGACGTTTGGGAGCACGCCTACTACCTCGACTTTCAGAACCGGCGCGCGGATCATGTGAACGCGGTAATCGACAAGCTCATTAACTGGGAGTTTGCTGCCGAGAATCTTGCAAGCGATCTTGGTGGCAACCACGGCGAGGGCGACCCCGGGGCCGCGCAGCGCTTTAATGACGGGCAGATGCGCTTTGTAGCTTCAGCTCGGGGTGCAAAGAAGATTCGCGACGGTGCTGCGGTGCGGCCCGAGGAAGAGGCTGCACTTGAGAAAGCGGCTCGGCTCGGCAAGGCGCGGGCAAAGGGGCAGGATCCTGCGATATCTTCGGCAGCCCCGGCAATCAACCCCAAAGACCAAAATACGACATAGATTGCCGTAATCGAATACGGCGGCGCCGGCTTTAACTGGCAGGGCAGGCGCCGCAATACGTCATCGCAATCGATACGGCGAGGAGCCAGGACAAAGTGAGCTGTCCCGCGCAAGTGACCCTCACACTCCCACTGCTGGCCTATGGGGAAGAACACGTTTTCTTTCCCGGGCTGAGGCCAGGCATGCGACCGAGTATCCCGGCCTCGCGAAACACCTGAAACCGATCCTCGAGACGATCGACGGCTTCATCGACAACGAGCGCTTCGAGAGCAAGCGGCGCGAGGGATGTGTGCTTTCCGTCGTACGCTGGCGCAGCCATGGCGATCAGACTATCGCCTGCGCGTGTGTGAAGTGACCGCCGACACTCATCCACCGCAGGGTCTGCAGGTGATCGAACAACGCTTCGACGCTACTCAGACTGGCAGCGCGAAGGCACTCGCAATCACCGAGATATCGCCGACGCCGGAAGCAACTTTCGCTGCGCACCCGGAGCTGCTGGCCGGTCGCCTCGGATTCGAAGTGCGGGCCCAAGGACTAACCGAATACGATGCGTTCGAGAGCATCACCACTCCCGGAAAAATGCTGCTGCTCACGTCCTGGAAGACCGCCGCGGACGCTGCTCGCTGGACGCCGAGCGCCTTCGTGGGTGTAGCAGAACTGCGACATCGTTGCGTTCGCAACGTACGCGACTACGGTTTGTTCGAGCGCCGGGAGGCGGCCCAATACTTCCCGGAAGTTGAGCGGGCCGCCAGCGACAATGCCGCTGCTCGCGAGCACGCCCCGTCGCCCTGATGCTCAACGCCTTCCGCGTGCGGTGCCGTACGGACCGCGCAGTGCGGATATGGGATGTTACGTCCTTGAAATTGAGCACGAACCCTGACGCCATGCCAGACGGGCAGCGCCGAATCATCACCGAGGTACATTTATGAGTGGACTTAAATTTCTGATACTGGCGGCAGTTGCCGGAAGCTGCTTCACGGCCATCCCGAGAGCGGAGTCGCAGGTCAGCATCAACATCGGTGTGGCCCCTGCATGCCCTTACGGTTACTACGACGTTGCGCCCTATGGCTGTGCTCCCTCTGGATACTACGGCCCAGAATGGTTCAACGGCGGCGTCTTTATTGGTGCGGGCCCGTGGTTTCATGGTGACAGCAACTTTCGCGGTAACGTGAATAACGCCTACCATCCGGACCATGGTTACAAGGGTGCAATGCCCGCGCGCGGCGAGAAGGCCGAGCCGGCAAAGCTCGTCGACAAGGCCCATTTCTCGGGCAACGAAGAGCGGGATGGACGCGGCCACGCGACCGAGGCCAAGCGGTAATCGACCAGAGTAAAACGGCCGCCCGGTTGTAGACTCATCGCCATCCAGGCTAATGATCCACAACCTGGCGGTTTCTCCTCAGCCGCGCTGCGTAACGG
>PLEC01000045.1:0-28417 GCA_003136935.1 Gammaproteobacteria bacterium | reverse complement strand
GCGAACGGCAGCGAGGCGGCGACTGCCCACGGAGCCAAGGTGCCATCGTCGGGCCCATACGGCGCGCCGCGCGCCAGATAGTCGAAGAAGACGCGCTCGATCCCGTCGATCTTTTTTGTCTGACTTCCTGGGCCATCACACGCCGTGAAGCCCCAACATAATTCACCGAATTGCCGGAACTTGAGTGGGTTGCGAATTGCGTATTGCTGCTGCGTTAAGGTCGCGCGCCGGCTGTTCTCGAAGTAGTCGCTATCGTGCTCGCGCATGAAACGATCGCGAATGCCACGAAAGTCACACCAGATGTGCGACATCTGATGGATGAAGAGGGGTCCGGCGTAGAGCAAGTCGACGCCGTATATGTTCTTCCATTCATAAGTGCGACACCACGCCGGGTAGCACGCCGGAACAATCGGGTAAGTCGGGGAGCCCAGAGCTAACAGGTACAAAATGAGTGCTTCGTCGTAGCCCTCCCAGTGGTAGGGCAGGAAGCCGTGTTCCGGCGTCCATCCGTGACACAGTGTGTCGTGCCCATTGAGCATCCAGGCCCAGTCAACGCGCTCATAAAGCAGCTTCACGAGGCTGCGGATCTCGGTTTCGTGGCTACTGCGACCATCGAAATATTCGGCTGCTGCCAACGCGCCGGCGATCAGGATGGCTGTATCGATGCTCGAGAGTTCACAGCGCCAGTCCCGCCTGCCGGTCTGCATGTCCAGGAAATGGTAATAGAAGCCCTTGAAGCCGGTCGCGTGCGCAGAGTCGCTCTGTTCGCTGTGCGCCAGAAAGCGCAGGGTCGTGAGCGTGCGCAGCGCGGCATCGTTGCGCGTGATGAAATTGCGCCGCACGCCGACGAGATATGCCCCGAGCGCCATACCGATCGCCGCGATGCTCGCCGGCCAGTGCGGCGCGGTCTTGTCCAGAACCAGACCGTTGGTGGGATTGGTCTCATGGAGGAAGTAGCCGAAGGAGTTGCATTGCAACCGGCTCAGTGTGCTGTCGTCGAGTAAAGCGTCTTGTGGTGCATCTTTCATTGCGATATGCCGCTTATCTCGCGAGCTGCCTGCGGATCGTCTGCAACTTCACCTCGCGATTGTAGCAAGCACAATCTGCGAGACGATCAGCCGGGCGTTCGTCCTGTCATCGGCGGGAACGACATGCTTCGCGGACCCGGGAAGTCCTTATTATCGATTTTTTCATTCGGTCCCCGGCGGGGTGTGTGAAGGCGCTGTCAGGGAAGCTGGCGTATGCGTCGCGTCAGTGTGCGCCGGCGGATCCCGGAGGCTAGTTACGAAGGGACTGCCGAAGAACAAGATCAGGTAGATTACCAGTAGGATCGCCGTCATCACGACGCGCGGAAGGGTGGCAGCACTAACGTTGACCAACGGAACAGATGAGAGGGCTGTGGGATCAGCCCGAGGTGGCAAGAGCCCGATCAAGCGAGCCGCCATGGCGGCGGGGTCTGCCTGCGTTAAGGACCGGACAGGCAGCGCAGCGAGCAGCGAGGCTAATCTTTGAACCGCCGCGTCTATTGGCAGACCGGTCAGGCTGGCAGCCTCCTGCCATGGGTCGAGGCCCATCCGCCCGAGTAACGAGACAATGCTGAGCGGCAAGCCATTGCGGTCCTCACCAAGCGGCGCGAACAGAAAGTCGTCGAACTCTGACCCAAGACGCGAACTGGATGTGGAAGGCGTCATGATTCCGGGGTCCGCTGCCAGTAGTCGGGCCGCTGACAGTGCCGGTACAGATTGATTCCGTGCGCGTGTGAGAAATCCATGGGGTGCGTGGTAGTCGAGTACTGCCTGCGCGGGGTCACGCAAGGCCTTAGTTGTCTTTCTAGCGTCGTCGCCTGGTGCGTGTGTGTCGGTGCGCTGGCGTACTGACGACGGTGAAACCGCAAGCCGCAGGGCCAATCAAGCGTTCTCCTGGGAAGCGAGTGTGCGGAAGCGCACAGACGATTTCACTGGCATCCGGCTAGCATTCTCTGTTGCATCCAGGCGCCCCGCAAGTTCGCAGGGCGTGAGATTTCCGAGGTCGCTATGAATACACCACGCGAACCCAACGTCCGAATCCGCGCTGCGCAGGCGCTTGATCAGGCCCGAGGCTGGACGCGCCAGCACAGCGCGCCGAACGTACAGCGGCCAATTCTAACGCTCTATCCGAGAACGATCCGGCACGGTGAGCATTCAGTCTCACCCTCAGAACTGATCGGGAAACCGGGCGAGTCAAAGCTTGCGACGTAAGGCGTCGGCGCGACGCGGACCCGGCGCAGTAAATCCGTCGGCGGCGGGCGCGTTCGGCAGCGCACAGACCCCGGGTACAAGTCGGCGCATCCTCGTTATCGTGCATGGATGATTGCAGGGCGCATCGTGTCCCGAAACGTACTTCTCGTCACGTCAGCACCCGCGGAAGCCAAGGCGGTTCGGCGTTCGCTGGAGGATTCACGCGACGGACCCTTCAAGGTCGAGTGGGTGAGCCGCTGCGATGACGCGTGCAGGCGCCTTGGCAGACGAGACAGGGAAGCAATCGCCGCGGTTGTGGTCGACCTGGTTCTTCCTGATAGCCAGGGAATCGAGGCCTTCGATACTTTGTTCCGCGCTGCGCGCCAGATTCCGATACTGATCTTAAGCCACTCACGCGACGAGAACGTTGCAAGGCTTGCCGTGCAGCGCGGAGCGCAGGATTACCTGTTGGAAGAGCGCCTCGACGGTCATTCGTTGCCCAGGGCGCTGCACAACATGCTCGAGCGCTCGGCGCGCGCCGAGGCCCTGTTCCTGGAAAGGGAACGTGCACAAATCACCCTCAATTCGATCGGGGATGCTGTCATCAGTACCGACCTCGCTGGCAACATCACCTATCTCAATGCGATTGCCGAAGGTATGACGGGCTGGTCGCGCGAGGAGGCATCCGGGCGGCCGCTCCAGGAGGTGCTGCGGATCATCGACGGGGATACTCGCCAAGCGGCTCCGAATCCGTTGGCGATGGCGATTCAGCAGAACACGGCAGTTGGCCTGAGCGCGAACTGTATCCTGATCCGCCGCGACGGCTACGAATCAGCCATCGAAGACACCACCACCCCCATTCACGACCGGAGCGGGCAGATGACCGGGGCCGTGATCGTCTTTCATGACGTCAGTGTGGCGCGAGCGATGTCGCTGAAGATGTCCTATCTCGCTCAACACGACTTTCTCACGAAGTTGCCGAATCGCATGTTGCTGAGCGACCGTCTGACACAGGCAATAGCGTCAGCGCATCGCCACAAAAAATTGCTCGCAGTTCTATTTCTGGACGTGGATCACTTCAAGCATATCAACGACTCGCTGGGTCATACGACCGGCGATCAGCTGCTGCAGTCGATCGCGCGGCGTCTGGTGGCCTGCGTGCGCGACTCAGACACCGTCAGCCGTCAGGGTGGGGATGAATTCGTGGTGCTGCTCTCGGAAGTGGCTCGCGCGGAAGATGCAGCCTTCACCGCTGACAAGGTACTCGCCGCAATGAGCCGGCTGCACCGCATTGACCACCAGGATTTGCACGTCACCGTGAGTGTGGGCATTGGCGTATACCCTGCTGACGGGGCGGATGCCGAAACGCTGCTAAAAAATGCGGATCTCGCGCTGCGCCACGCGAAGACCCATGGCCGCAGCAACCATCAGTTCTTCGAGCCGGACATGAGTGTGTGCGCCGCGGTTAGGAGCGACGAGCTGAGTTCTGTGTGACCAACGGGCTGCTAGCCGAGCGTCCTCGGCGGTGCGGCAGTGCCGACGTGAGCGTGTGACAGCGTCGAATCGACGGGGCTTTGCGAGACTGGGCCTCTCAGGCGGCCAAGATCAAGGGATGTTTCGCAATGCGCTCATCGCGACTCGGCAGCGATGTAGTGGGTGACGCGTGGCTCTTCGTGCGTGAGCCTGCGGACCTGGTCTTCCACCGCGCGATCAGCCTTAGTTACCCGCTGGTGCTGGCGCAGGTGTTCCAGCCACGAATCGACCAGGAACGTCTCGAGCATTCTTCCCGGCTGCGCCGTGTCCTCAAACACACCCCACGCGTAAGCGCCGTCACGTTTGCGTTCCTGGGCGAAGCGCGACATGGCCGCAAGAAATGCCTCGCGGTTTTCGACCGCAATCCGGTATTCGACGGTGACCATGACGGGTCCGGCGTCGCTTTTCACTGCTCCGGTGAGTACCGGTTCCGGCCAGTGCATCGAGGGCGTGAGGTCTGCTTCTGGTCCCGTCTGCAGCTTCCAGCCATGGGTTACCCATATCGCGACGAGGCCGCCGGCGCCCGCCAGGTAGTGCGCCGGCGGCAGCCCGATGCGATCAGCGATGAACCCCCAGAGCACGCTACCGATGCTCATGGTCCCAAAAAAGACCGTCACATACGCCGCCAGGCCACGTCCGCGCACCCATTCTGGCAGGGCTACCTGAGCGGATACGTTGAGAGTCGCGAGGACCACAATCCATGAGAGGCCCGCAGTCAGGCACGCCAGCACCGCTATCCAGGGCGATCGCGCGAACCCAAAGAGGACCAGGGCGGCCACGTTGCCGAGCTCACCGAGAACCACCATGCCATTCGCTCCCGATCTTGCCTTGAGTCTCGGCATCAGCACGGCGCCACCGACTGCGCCCGCTCCGACGGCACCCAGAAGCACCCCATAGAGGGTTGGGCCGCCGTGGAGCTGACTGCGTGCCAGGACAGGCAGCAGGGCCCAATAGGCGCTGGCGAACAGGAAAAATCCCGCCGCGCGGACCAGCGTGGCGCGCAGATGCGCGTTGTTGCGCGCGTAGCGCACGCCGGTGCGGATGGCGCTCCCTAGTCGCTCGGCAGGCAGCGTACGGGCTGCCTTCACGGGTGTACGCCACCAAAGGATCACGGCTATGACGCCGAGGTTGCTGAGCGCATCCAGCCAGAACGGTGCCGCGATGCCGTAGCTAAGGATAACGATCCCGGCCAGGGCAGGTCCGATGACACGGCTGATGTTGACTCCGAGGCTGTTTACCGCCACGGCGGACGAGAGCGCCTGCTTCGGCACGAGCATCGGCACGATCGCCTGCCAGGCGGGGGTCTCCAGGGCGCCGAGTATTCCGATCAAGAAGAGGAATAGCAGCAGCACGCCCGCAGTGACGGCGTGCAAGGCGACCAGCAGCGCAAACACAACCGAGAAGAGCGTGGTAAGGATCTCGAGCGTGAGAATTAAGCGGCGTTTATCGACCATGTCCGCGAGCGCGCCGGCCGGCAACGCGAACAGGAACAGCGGCAGGCTGCTTGCCACCTGAACCAACGAGACAATCAACGGGTGCGGGTTGAGGCTCGTCATGAGCCACCCGGACGCGGCGCTGTACATCCAGGAGCCGACGTTCGATGTGATGGTGGCGATCCACAGGAACCGGAACACGTTGTAGTGCAGTGCGCCCCACGCGGGCACCGCCGCCGCAGGCGAGGCAGTCTCCCGGGCGCCGGCGCGCGTGTGCGTCGGTTGCACCATACGGCCACTTTACAAGGTGACGCACCCCCGTTGACACCAGGATGGACGTTTCAGCCGTCGCTATATGCCAGTGCCAGCGGGTTGGGTGAGGGCACCGGGCTGCTAGCCGGGCGCCGCGGTTAAGACACTCGCTACAACGCACAGTGCGACCACGAGAATCGGGGGAATGCGCCACCGTTGCAGGAGCAAGAAACCTGCGGCCGCAACCGCGACGTCTACGCTGGTTGAAATCCCCGCGGTCCACACGGGGTTGTAGAGCGCGGCGCCCAGAACTCCCACCACCGCCGCGTTGATACCGGCGAGTATTGCCGGCGCTGCGGGCGCGTGCGCGAGGCGGCTCCATAGGGACATGCCCGCGCTCGCAAGCAGTAAGCCCGGGAGGAATATCGCAATCAGCGCGATGATGGCCCACAGGGCAGACGCGTGCGGTGATGCACTGACGGCCCCGAGATACGCTGCGAATGTAAACAACGGCCCCGGCATGCCCTGGGCGAAGCCGTAGCCGGTCAGAAACGTGTCGTCCGAGACCCAGCCGCCGGGCACCAGGGCATCACGCAGCAACGGCAGCACGACGTGACCGCCGCCGAAGACCAGCGCGCCGGCTCGATAGAAGATGCTGGCGAGCGCGAGCGCCCCGTGAGGATCAAGGAGCGCCAGCGCGGGCAGCGCAAGCAGGAGTCCACAAGACAGGACAACCATCATCCATGCGGCCGCGGAGTTGAGGCCCGCCACTGGTGTGAATCCGGGCAGCTGCACTCCCCGGCATAAGAGCCAACCGCCGAGTGCGCCCGCGGACATCGCCGCAAGTTGCATCCCTGGACTGCCGTGGAGCAGCAGTAACACGGCCGCGAGCAGCGCAATGACGATTCGCTGCCAATCCGGGCACAGACTGCGGGCCATGCTCCACACCGCCTGCGCCACCACTGCGACCGCGGTGAGCATGAGGCCGTGCACCATAGCCTCCATCGCCGGGCCTTGTGCCCGCGATGCGAGCACGGCGAAGCCGTACATCAGGAGCGCCGACGGCAGCGTGAAGCCGGTCCAGGCCGCCAGGGCGCCAGGCCATCCGGCTCTGCGCAAGCCCACGAGGAATCCGACCTGGCTGCTGGTCGGGCCGGGAAGCAGCTGGCAAAGGCCCACGAGGCCGGTAAATTCGGCGGCGCTCAGCCAGCGACGCTCCTGCACATAGGCTCGCTCGAAGTAGCCGAGGTGCGCGATCGGACCGCCGAATGAGGTCAGTCCAAGTTTGAGAGCGACACGAAATACTTCGGCGGCAGACCCCGTGCGAACTCCCGGCGCGTCTTTCACGCGTCCAATATAGCCCGCAGTATCCTCAGGCCGCCATCGGGTCCCATGAAGCCGCGCTGGCCTTTCCTTGCGGTCCGATGAGATATAGCGTAGCCCGGTTGCCAGCGGAGACGCCATGACTTACACGCGCATCAGCTATGAGCTTCACAATCATGTGGCGGTGGTGCGGCTGAACGACCCGCCATCGCTGAACGCGATCTCGTTGGAGATGGCCGAGGAACTCTCGCAAGCCGTGGATCGGGCGCAGCGAGAGTCGCGAGCGCTGCTCATCGGCAGCGTGGGGCGGGCGTTTTGTTCAGGCGCCAATCTGCTTGCGGGCGCCATCGACCTCGACGATCCGCAGCGCGATCTAGGCTCGCCGCTCGAAACCCATATCAATCCGCTCATCATGCGGGTGCGCAGCAGCAAAGTGCCGGTAGTCACGGCGGTGCGCGGCGCGGCGGCGGGAGTCGGCTCGTCTCTTGCCCTGTGCGCCGATGTCATCGTCGCGGCTGAGAGCGCTTATTTTTACCAGGCGTTCGGCCAGGTCGGCCTGGTGCCGGATGCCGGGGCCGCCTACCTGCTTTCGCGCGCCATCGGGCGCGTGCGCGCCATGGAGCTGATGCTGTTGGGCGAGAAGCTGTCCGCGGCCAAGGCCCTGGAATGGGGGTTGATCACGCGGATGGTGCCGGACGCGCAGTTGGACGGCAGCGCACTGAAGGTGGCGGAGCAGCTCGCGCAAGGGCCCCGCTCGCTGGGCATGATTCGTCAGCTGGCCGTGGCGGCGCTGGATATGGACTTCGAAGCTCAGCTCAGACGAGAACGCGAGCAGCAATGCGCCGCCGGCCGCACGGCCGATTTCGTCGAGGGCGTGAGTGCATTCCGCGAGAAGCGCGACGCCGTTTTCAAGGGCGTCTGAGCGCCTCTAAACCTCGGCGGTTGACGTCATACTTTTCCCGTCACGGGTACTAGCGCACCGGTCACGGCCGACGCCTCGTCCGATGCCAGAAAGAGGATGACGTTGGCGAGCGCCTGCGGTGTCGCCCATTTGCTGAAATCGGCCTGGGGTATTGCGGCGCGATCGCTTTACCCGCCAAGCTTGTCATGCAACCTCCCAGGAGCGCGGCGCCGGCTAGGTCTTGAGCTTATAACCGGTTTTGAATATCCAGCTGACGACCACCAGGCACAAGGCAAGAAAGCCCAGGGTCGCCGCGGCACTCGCGACGACGTTCACGTCGGACACGCCGTAAAAGCTCCAGCGGAAGCCGCTGATCAGATAAACCACCGGATTGAACAGCGTAATTTTCTGCCATATCGGCGGCAGCATGCTGATCGAGTAGAACGCGCCGCCGAGGAACGTAAGCGGCGTGACGATCATGAGCGGGACAACCTGCAGCTGCTCGAAGCTCTCGGCCCAGAGGCCGAGAATGAACCCGAGCAGGCTGAACGTGACCGCCGTCAGTATCAGGAAAGTCACCATCCATATGGGGTGTGCAATCCCATAAGGCACGAATAAGCGCGCCGTGACGAGGATCAGGATTCCCAGCATTACTGACTTGGTGGTTGCGGCACCGACGTAACCGACCAGCGCCTCGGCGTACGACACCGGTGCAGACAGCAGCTCGTAGATGGTGCCCGACCACTTCGGCAGATAGATTCCGAAGGACGCGTTCGAGACGCTCTCGCTCAGGAGCGACAACATGATGAGACCCGGCACAATGAACGCGCCGTAGCGCACGCCATCGACTGTGCCCATGCGACTGCCGATCGCCGCCCCGAAGACGACAAAGTACAGTGATGTCGATAACACCGGCGAGGCGATGCTCTGCATCAGCGTGCGGAAGGTTCGGGCCATCTCGAAGCGGTAGATTGCGCGGATCGCGTGCAGGTTCACGTCCGTGTCCTCACCAGGTTGACGAAGATCTCTTCGAGCGAGCTTTCACTGGAACGCAGATCCTTGAAGTCGATGCCGAGGTCGCCGAGGCGCTTGAGCAGGGTGGCGATGCCGGTTTCACCGCGCTGGGTGTCAAAGGTAAACACGAGCGCGTGCCCCTCGTCGGCCAATTCGAGGGAATACGCGGACAGTTCTGCTGGAATCTGCGCGAGCCGCTGCTGCAATTGCAGCGTGAGTTGCTTCTTCCCGAGTTTGCGCATCAGCCGGGACTTATCTTCGACCACGATCAACTCGCCCTTGCTGATGACACCGATGCGGTCGGCCATTTCCTCGGCTTCTTCGATGTAGTGTGTGGTCAGAATGATGGTGACTCCGCTCTCGCGTAAGCGCCGCACCATCTGCCACATGTCGCGGCGCAACTCGACGTCGACGCCCGCCGTGGGTTCATCGAGGAACAGGATCTGAGGCTCGTGGGACAGCGCCTTGGCGATCATCACCCGGCGCTTCATGCCGCCGGACAGGGTCATGATCTTGGCGTCCTTCTTGTCCCACAGCGACAGGTCTCGCAGCACTTTCTCGCAATGCACGGGATCCGGCGCTTTGCCGAAGAGTCCGCGACTGAACTGTACGGTCGCCCAGACGGCCTCGAACGCATCGGTGTGCAGTTCTTGTGGCACCAAACCGATTTTGCTGCGCGCGGCGCGGTAGTCGCGCACGATGTCGTGACCGTCGGCGACTACGCTGCCCTCGCTGGGCGTGACGATGCCGCAGATGATATTGATCAGGGTGGTCTTGCCGGCGCCATTGGGCCCGAGCAGAGCCAGAATCTCGCCGCGCTGAATGGTCAGGTCTATGCGCTTGAGCGCCTGTAGACCACTGGCGTACGTCTTGCTCAGACCCGTGATGGTAACAATCGGGGCGGGGGACGACGGCGTATCGACGGAGGTACTTGCTGTTGCTTGCACGGAGTTCCCTATCAAAGGAGTGGCGCCAGTGTAACGGGTCAGCCGCCGGAGGCGGACGATCTGGCCGCGGCACCTTAGGCCTTTGGGATTACTATGATGGCAGGCTTGCCTTTGAATCAGCGAGTCAGTAGGGGGCTCAGATCGTGAAATCAAGTCGGTTGCTGCTCGGATTTTGCGCTGCTCTGGTCATTTGCGTGTCGGCCGCAGCCTCACCGGAAGTCGACGCTGTGTACCCCGCGGCGCACGCTCTGTACCTTGATCTGCATCAGCACCCTGAGCTCTCGGGCCATGAGCTGGGAACGGCGGCGAAACTGGCGGCTCAGCTGCGCGCTCTCGGATACGAGGTTACCGAGCATGTCGGTGGTACCGGCATCGTTGCCATCCTCCGCAATGGACCCGGGCACACGGTCATGCTGCGTACCGAGCTGGATGCACTTCCGGTGGAGGAGAAGACCGGGCTTGCGTATGCCAGCAAGGTGCACGCGAAGGACGATGCCGGCAACGACGTGTCCGTGGGGCACATGTGCGGACATGATCTGCACATGAGCGCGCTGGTGGCCACCGCCGAGATCATGGCGCACAGCAGGAACACCTGGCACGGCACACTGATGATGATCGGTCAGCCGGCCGAGGAGACCGCCAGCGGCGCCGCCGGCATGGTCAGGGACGGGCTGTTCACGCGCTTTCCACGGCCGGACACCGTGTTGGCGCTGCACGTGGAAAATGAACTTCCGGCAGGCAAGGTCGGAGTTGTTCCCGGGGTCTTCGACACCAACGCCGATTCCGTGCGTATCACCATTTTCGGCAAGGGAGGGCACGGCTCCGCGCCGCACACGACGGTTGATCCCATTGTCATCGCAGCCAGAACTATTCTCGCGCTGCAGACCATCGCCTCGCGCGAGGTCAAGCCCGGCGAGATGGCGGTGGTTACGGTCGGCTACATCCACGCTGGCACCAAGAACAACATCATCCCGGATCAGGCGGAGCTTGGACTGACGGTGCGCACTTACAAAGCGGACGTGCGCAAGCAGGTTCTGGCCGCGATCACGCGGATCACGACGGCCGAAGCCGAAGCCGCGGCTGCGCCGCGCGCACCTTTGATCGACCGCTACGAGGGCGCCGATGCCGTTTACAACGAACCCGCACTGGCACAACGGCTGCGGGCGGTCCTGGAGGACGCGTTGGGTCGGGACAATGTCCTTATAAAGGAGCCGATCACGCCATCGGAGGATTTCTCGATCTTCGTGGAGCAGGGCATTCCGGGCTTTTATCTCAGACTCGGTGGCGCGGATCCCGGCAAGCTCGCCGCGGCTCAGGCCTCAGGCACCCATCTGCCATCGAACCACTCGCCTTTGTTTGCACCCGATGTGGACCCGGCGTTACACACGGCGATTACCGCGGAAGTGGCCATGTTGCGCGATCAGCTGCACGAGAGCAGCGGTGGCGAGTCACACGGCGCAGCTCAATAGTCACATTGCACGTGTAGCCAAGCTACCTGGTCCGCCAGCTCTATGACTTCAAAACGGGGGCGCGCAATGGCACGCAGGCCGTGCTGATGAAGCCGGTCGTCGTCCGGCTGACCTCGGCGCAGGTGACCGACATCGCGGCTTATATAGCGGCGCTTCCCCGAGCTGACCTTCCCCAAGCTGCCGCAGCACGGGCTGACACACCTTAACAGCCCCGGTGGCGCAGCTGCGGCTACGGGCGCCGCACGCGGCTGGTTGAGCGTAGTCATTCTTCGTGACGTGCCTGAAATCTTCGCGCCTTCATGCGGTTTCCGCAGACCTTCATGTTGCACCACCGGCGAGTGTGGTTCTTGCTCGTGTCCAGAAACAGCCAGCGGCAGGTTTCCACCCCGCAGGCGCGAATCCGCTGCATCGCGTCCGACATCATGAGCTGGGAGGCGGTCTGCGACAGGATCCATAGTGGGAGTTCGGCGTTTGTTTCGAAGCGCCCCCAGTCCCATCCCAATCCGGGTTGTCCATTCGCGCTCTTCCCCGATTGGACCCAGCGCAGTTCCCGGTGTCCGCTCGCGCTGTGGAAGTACCGCTCGAGGGTCCGAACATCCGTCGCCAGGGGCGGGCGCCCATCCACGCTGGCGTAAAGCGCCGCAGCCATCGCCTCGCGCATTTCCCGTGCAGATCGCAACGTACGTACCGCCGCCCCCGGATTTGTCGAGCTCGCAAGCCGGCGCACCTGTCGGGAGTCGAGCAGCTTGGTTTGTTCCATGAATCTGAGCAGGTCCGCGTAGTCCGTCAGCAATTCGGTCGGCCCGTTCTCACGGAAGCGGTTGTTCAGTGAATTGACGAAATCGAGCGCCGGGTGCCCACCGCACAGATCGTAAGACGGGCGGCCCTCGTTGGTCTTTGCCATGAGCGACATAACCTCTAAATATCACTTTACAGGTCAGTATAAGCGCGTCTAGACTAACTGTCTATGAGAGCATCACAGGTTAGTTTAAACCTGCCCCGGCTCCGCGGGCGGCGCCCTGATGTGCGGGTACTGCTGGCCTTCGCTGCCATCTATTTCCTGTGGGGCGCAACCTTTCTGGCCATCCGGATAGCCGTGCTGCAGATCCCGCCGTTCTTTACCGCCGGCCTGAGGTTTTTTACCGCCGGCGCGCTGCTGTACGCGTTCATGCGCCTGTCCGGACAGCCCAGTCCCTCGGCCGCACAGTGGCGCAGCATCGCGGTAACCGGCCTGTGCATGTTTGTCGCAACCTATGGCGCGCTTTTCTGGGCGGAACAATACGTGCCCTCCGGAGTGACTTCGGTGATCGAAGCGACGCTGCCGATTACGACCATTGCGTTCGAGGTGTTCATTTTCCGCCAGCAGCCGTTTCGCTGGCGGATGCTGGCCGCAGTGCTGCTTGGATTTTGCGGTGTCGCGTGGCTATTGATTAAGAATGGCCAGCAGCCACTTGCAGTGCTTCCCTGCCTTGTGATTCTGGCGGGAGGGGCGGCGTGGTCCTTAGGCGCGGTGCTGACGCGTTCCATGCCACGGCCCGAATCGCTGCCCCTGGCTGCCGGGGCGCAGATGATGCTGGGCGGTGCGGTGCTGCTGGCAGTGTCGCAAGCCACCGGGGAACTGCAGCCGTTTCCGCATATTTCCCTGCGCGCCGGATTGGCCCTCTTGTATCTGATCGTCGGCGGCTCGCTGCTTGGCTTCACGGCGTATGCCTGGCTACTGGCGCGCATGCCGGCGACCCGGGTCGCGAGTCACGCCTATGTGAATCCCCTGGTCGCTGTCGCCTTAGGCTACTTTGCCGCCGGGGAGGTGCTTACGATGCGAATGATCATGGCGTCCGCTCTGGTGATCGCGAGCGTCTTCCTGATTCTCAAAAGCCCGTCCGCGCCTGATTCAAGAACGGTCTCATCTCGATCACCCGTGGCAACGCCGGGCATGTGACCCGTGCGCCAGGGCAACCATGTGCCCGCTCGTCATTGACGCGTTGCACGGCAGGTGATTGAGTAGCTCAAATGGCTGCGCAATCGCGGATGTCTCCTGCGACCGAAGTGTCGGGATCCCGGGCGGCTCCCGGGTCTGGGGCGGTTCTTTCGGTGGCACTCGCCTTTGTCGCCGGTTTTGTCGATACCTGTGGGTTTGTCGCCTTGTTCTTTCTGTTCTCGGCGCACGTCACCGGCAACTTCGTGGTGCTGGCAGCCTCGCTCGTGCAGCCCCACGCTGGCGTCGTGGCGAAACTCCTCGCGCTGCCGGTATTTGTTCTCGCGGTCGCCAGCACCCGCCTTTATGTCCTGCGTGTGGCCGGGACGCATCGGGCGGAGCGCCACCTGCTCTTCATGGAACTGGTGTTTCTCGGCTTGTTTCTCGCGGCGGGTCTCGCGGCGACGCCGCTGGTTGACGCCGATGCACCACTGGCGATTCTCGCGGGGATGCTGGCGGTGGTCGCGATGGGCGTACAGAACACGGCATCGCGCACCGTGTTCGCGCTCTTATCGCCGACGACCGTCATGACCGGCAATGTCACGCAGGTCGTGATGGACTGTGTGGACTACGGCTCCGCCCGGGACGCGCAGATGCGCTCGGGTGCGCGGGGGCGGCTCGCTAAGTTCGGCCCGCCGGTGCTTGGCTTTGCTGCAGGGGCTGTCGCTGGCGCGCTGCTGTTCGGCATGGCGGGATTCTGGTGTCTGTTGCTCCCCATCGCCGTCATCGGCGGCCTGCTCCTGCGGCGGGCTGAGCTGCAGTAACCACGGCATAGTTATCCACCGCGTCCGCTATTGGAGAGGGTCCGTGCCCACTTATTTCGTAAGCACAGCGGCCGCGCGTTTGTCGGCCGCCGAAAAGCAGAGCATCGCCGCGGCAATCACCCGCATTCACAGCGAAGTGACCCATGCTCCGCTGTTCTTCGCCCAGGTTATTTTCAATGAGATCCCACCGGGAAATCATTTTATGGGCGGGACGCTTGCGGACCCGGATGTGGTTTTTATTCATGGTCACGTTCGATCTGGCCGCAGTCCCGAACAAAAGCGCCAGCTGTTGGTCCGGATCGTTGATGCTGTGAGCGCGGCGACCGTGATCTCGAAGACATCCATCTGGGTGTATGTTGTCGATTTACCGCCGACTCAGATGGTTGAATACGGTCACATCTTGCCAGAGCCTGGTATGGAAGACGTTTGGCTTGCAAGCTTGCCCGAGCCGGACCGTGCGCATATAGAGCGAGTTGGCAAGTGACAAGGCTGTGCAGGCCGGGACACATCGCGACGCGAGCGCGCCGTTTGGAATACCGCGTGTACGTGCCGGCCCGTGCGGCGAGACTCGTTCCGCGGGTATTGGGGGCATCGGGGTGGTACCTCCGTCCCGATGACGGAGGTACGGTACTCAAACCACAGATAGTCCGAAGGAATTGGCTACGGCTTTGGGGGCGTGTTATCCGCGTGGCTATTATTATTATCCATGTGCTCAGAATTCATCTTTATTTCTGCCCTGCACGCTGACTTCATGTCATCTTTCGACATGCTGCTGTCCTTCGCCTTCTGTTTGGCCATGCACTGTTTCATCATGAGCTTTTGATTACCGGTGGTGGCGTCTGTTTTTATTGGCTCGTCCGCAAAGGCCTGCGTGCCCGTTAGCATTAGGGCAGCGAAGATCATCGGGGTAAGAACTTTCTTCATAAGAGATTCTCCAAATTCGGTTTTAAACGCTGGGCCATTAGTCGGCTTTTCGGCTCGCCTGCTCGGCGGCGGTAGCCATCCTTGGCGGTCATGTCATCCGTGGCATCCCAAGCAAATTAAACCTCGCCAATCGAATTGCGGGACTCCAACTTGAACAATCAGGCAGGGCCTCACAAGCCGCGAGTTTAATCTGAGCGGCGTCCGCAATCTGTGCGGTGTCGTACATAAGCGGGTGCGCGTCTGCGCGAAGAGAATTTGGCGCGTGTGTCCACAGGAGCTATCTCATGGCGTCGATACCGGTAGGAGCTGACGGTTCATTCACACTGGTCGTAACCGTTGAACACCTTGCGAATCGATTCAAGGACGCCATGTTGCCACCGGTCCTGGCGACGCCGGTCATGATCATGGCCATGGAGAACGCCGCTCTCAACGCGATCAAGCCCTTCCTTGGAGCGGGGGAGAGTGCGGTGGGAACGCGCGTCGACGTGCTTCATTTGGCGGCAACGCCTGTCGGCAGGCAAGTCGTCGCGCGCGCGCGGGTAACCAAGGTCGATGGTCGCCGCATCGAGTTCGAGATCGAAGCGACAGATGGTGTCGCGCCCATTGGCACCGGCACCCATGAGCGACTGGTCATTGACATGCTGCGGTTCGTGGAGCGGCTGAAGCAGAACCCCTAGCAACTCGCTCCTACGCCCGCGTACCGGCGAACCACAGCAGCCCGGCATGGCAGCCGTGGGGCGAGCCGTCATTGTCTTTCGGGACACGAGACTTCTTAGAGCATAACGTAAGGCCAATGAGTAGCGAAGCGGGCGCACGCCGACCGACAACGACCAGGGGTGCGAGAGCGCTGAAGAATCCTTCCGTCCGAATAGTCGTGGCGCTTCTATTCATCGCCATACCGTTCGCCGTTGTAGCAGCGCCCTTCAACATGTTCGTCTCGGACAAGTCCCTGAAGCGGCTGGGAGCCCTTCTGCTCACAGCGATCGTCCCGGCCGCCTACTGGAGCTACGTGCGCATCGTCGAGAAGCGCCCGGTTGTTGAGCTTTCAGGCCCCCGTATGCCCCGCGAGCTAGGCGTCGGCGAGCTGCTCGGGGCGCTTCTCTTTAGTATCACTGTGGGCGTGCTCGCCGCACTCGGCATTTATCAAGTCACCGGCAGCAACGGCTGGGCAGCGATGCTCGCAACGCTGCCCGGTTTCGTCCTGGGCGGAGTTCTCGAAGAGGTCGTAATGCGGGGGATTGTGTTTCGGATTCTGGAGCAGTCGCTCGGAAGTTGGATTGCACTTGCGATCTCGGCCGCCATCTTTGGTCTGCTTCATCTGCTCAATCATGGGACGACGCTGCTGAATGCCGGCTCAGTGATGGTTGAGGCCGGAGTCATGCTGGCTGCGGCCTATATGGTGACGCGCCGGCTGTGGCTCTGCATTGGCATCCATATCGCCTGGAACTTTACGGAGGGCGGAATCTTCTCAGCCGCAGTCTCCGGAGGTGACACTAAGGGCCTGCTGCAGGCGAAGCTGACTGGGGCGGACTGGCTGACTGGCGGGGCGTTTGGCGCAGAAGGTTCGGTCATCGCATTGGCGATTTGTGCTGCGGCGGGAATCCTGCTCGTGGCCGAAGCCGTGAGGAAGGGCAGTATCATCCAGCCATTCTGGTCGGCCGAGTTGCGTGCCTGACCGCAGTGCCCCCAACGATAGCGGCGTGCGGCACCTGCGTTACAAGCCCAGCTGAAGAACAAGCTGTTCGCTCGGCTGCTCGAGCGGTCCGGTCGCCTTCAATCGCAGGGGATGGCAGCATCGCTGCTGCCGCACGCCCCACTTAGCGAATCGTTACAGTCCACGCACCCTGAGAGCAGCAAAGAACCCATGAGCAACTACATCAAAATTGGCCAGGAAAACTCAACACCGATTGAAATCTATTACGAGGACCATGGCTCCGGATCGCCGGTGGTACTCATCCACGGCTGGCCTCTGAACGGCGCGTCGTGGGAAAAGCAGACAGCGGCACTGCTTGCCGCGGGTCATCGCGTTATCACGTACGACCGCAGAGGTTTCGGCAGATCCAGCAAGCCGGCCGTCGGCTACAACTACGACACGTTTGCGGCCGATCTCGATGCGCTGTTGAGCACGCTGAATCTCACGGATGTTTCTCTCGTCGGCTTCTCAATGGGCACGGGCGAAGTTACCCGGTATATCGGCAAGTACGGCACGAAACGGGTTCGCAAGGCTGTGCTTATCGGCACCCTGGGCCCGTATCTCGTGAAAACGGCCGACAACCCGGAAGGCGTGGACAGGAGTGTCTTCGACGGTATTAAGACAGCCATCAAGGCGGATCGGCCGGCCTTGCTGATGGACTTTCTGCGCAACTTCTACAACTACGATGTCACGGGAGGCAAGCTCGTGAGCGAGCGCGTCCTTGAGGACAACTGGAACGTGGCCGCCGGCGCGTCTGCGATCGGCACGCTAGCTTGCGTCGATGCGTGGATTGAGGACTTCCGTCAAGACATCCCTCACAACACCGTACCGACGCTCATTCTGCACGGCGACGCGGATCGCATCCTGCCGCCAGACGCTTCATCCAGAAGACAAGCGAAGATGATCAAGAATGCGAGGTTCGTGGAACTCAAAGGTGGCCCCCATGGCGTGCTGTGGACTCATGCGGAGCAGGTCAACTCCGAGCTGGTGAAGTTTCTAGCGTAGCCCGGGGGTGAAGACGTGCAGCTTGTCGGCGGCTTTCGCCGACCGCTGACACAGGTTAGTGCTCACCGTCCGGATCGCGGTGCGACGTCGCCTTGGAATCCCGCACCGTGGTGCGGGGATTCTTAGGGCAGTGCCAACACCGTGAGTTTGACTGTTTCCTTTCCTCCACCAAAGAACGCGGAAACGGAGCCGGACAAAGCCGCGAGGTATTGCCTATTTTCCAGCGAATAAGTAAACACGCCTCCGCCGGCCGACGCTGGCAGCGTATACCGCAACAGCACGTGGCCATTGTCCGAATCGACCGCATAAAGGTTTCCTTTCAGGTCGCCCGCAAAGACCACTCCTCCCGAAGTGGCCGTCACATTGGCGAGCATCGGTGCCGGTACTTCCAGCCTCCACCGCAGCGTTCCGGATGCGACATCGAGCGCGCCGAGCACGCCACGCGCCTGGTCAATGGGGTCCTGGTCGATCTTGCCGCCGTAGAAGTGCACTCCCGCCTGGTGCACCGGTGGGGTAGCTTCGTGCACGACGGTCCCACACCAGTCGACCATCGGGGAGAACGCTATTCCCTGCTTTGGATCGTAGGCAGTGCTGCTCCATTCCTGTCCGCCGAGTAGGCCAGGACAAACATGGGCGGGCGTTGCCGTGGCGGCCTTGTCGGTGTTCTCCTGCCTGGAAATAGCGAGATCGTAGAGAATTTCGGATGAGTTGCGATCCACCGCCCGCAGATGTCCGTCTTTGCCGCTGACCAAAATGATGTCGCGCGACTTTCCCTTGACGTCCGCCCGCAGCAGGGGACCGGTCTGCGTGAGATCCCAATCATGCGTGTCGTGTGGAACGAATTGCCTCGACCAGATGACCTTCCCGGTCTTCAGATCCAGCGCGACAGCAGTGTTGGTGCCCAGGTCCTTACCGGGCCGCACCTCGCCGTAGAAGTCCGGCGCAGGGTTGCCAATCGGTATGAACACGATGTTCTTTGCGCGGTCCACCGAGACCGGAGTCCAGAAACTGCCTCCACCGTGCGCGAGGGCTTCCGGCGTTCCCCAGGTCTCAGCTCCGGGTGCGTTCGGCGCCGGCAGCGCGGCATAACGCCATAATTCCTTACCGTCCCTCAAGCTAAATCCACCGATCCATCCCTGCCCGCCCCAGTCAGCACCGGCCGTGCCGTAGACGACGATGTCATCGACGATCATCGCAGGCATGCTCAAGTAATGACTTTCTTCGAAGCTGGTGATTTGACGCTCCCAAAGAAGTTTGCCGTCTGCCATGGAAAGCGCGATCAGGAATCCGTCAGACGTTCCGCGCATCAGACGGCCGTCCTTCATACCCAAACCGCGATTCACGGGAGACAGCATCTTGCCCTTGAGCTGCCATTCGTACCGCCAAAGCTCCTTGCAGGTCTTGGCATCGATTGCGACGGTCGTTTGCCCAGCCGTGAAATAGATGCGTCCGTCGTATAGCAGTGGTGAAGATTGGGCCGGCGCCTGCACGCCGGTGTCGAATGTGCAGACTTCTTTCAGGCCGGCAACGTTCTTTGCGTTGATCTGATCGAGTGCGGCATAGCGTTGACCGTCGTAGCTCTTGTTGGTCATGAGCCACGAATCATTCGATTTCGCGGACTGATCGAGTTCGGATTGCGTTGGTCCCGGCGGTGCTGCCGATATTCCGGCGGCCCAGAATCCGGTCGCAATAAACGCGAAAAGCGGGTGAATTCTAATTGATCGAGTGTGCATGTTTGATGCTCCGCCGTGTTTGATTTGGCCGGACGGCGAGATCCGATCGAAGTCCGCCGCAAAACTTTGAGCGTGGGACACGTCGCACAGAGCTCAACCTGGACTGCCCGTCACAGAAAGAAGTTCACTGCGCGGTGTGAGCCCAACTATACCCTTTGCATTAGAGAGGGGAGGGATGGCGTCCTTGATGCGAGGCAGCAATATGGTGCAATCGAGAGAGGACAGACCCTTCCGTACCATGGCTGACCGCAAAGGGCCGATCGGCGACGGTCGACCGGTACAAGGTTTTTTTGACTAACGACTTTTGGACGAGCGGCGTCCTGCCTTGGCACCGGGCGGCTTAGGGCGAGGGGGTTTTTGGAGTCGTGCTATCCCCGGACGCTGCCGTGACGTGAAGCCCGCGGAGAAAATCGAGCGGAAGCACTGAATTACCCGTGTCCGACTCGTTTGACCAATTCAGGTCTATTGAGCGGGGATTCGGAACCATCGGGAAGAACAGGCTGCCGGTCCGCGTCTCTCCGGGCGCAAGGCTCAGCGGCAGAGGCAGCCGACGGCGGTTGAACTCCGCCTTGATAGCTGACTTGTGGTGCCTGTTTATGCCTAAGATCGCCAAGCCATACACAGGTAGCGCCACCGCCGTAGCCGTCGCTGCCGCGACAGCGCCCGCTGCTCCGATTCCCGCGCTTGTAATCACCACGGGTTCCGCACTGGTGACGAGTATGCGCGGTACGGCGATTCGCGCGAAAGCCATGCCGGAGTCCCGGTATTTCCTCTCGAGGGTCTTGCTCTGGCGTTCCAGCGCCCACGGATCATCACCTGCCGATCGGGAAGTTCCGGCAAAATCCACTAACGTGACGGAGGCAACCTGGAGCGGCTGCTCCCCGGTATTGTGGAGCGTAACGACATACTCGTCCCAGAATGCTTCCCGCTTCCACGAACCCGGTCCGCCGTCGGTGATTACGCTTGCGAGGTTTGCCTCGAGCGGCGCTGGCGGGAAGTGGACGTTGAGCGCGTGCGCGGGGGGCGTATCCTTGCTGGCGAACTTATAGTTGGCAGACACGCAACCCGTCAGAACGCACAGCGCTGCGCAAGCGAGTTCGATGGCAAGGGGTGCCCGTAACCGAGGCCGTCGCTCGGCTCGCATCGACCCGCGAGCCCGTGCAATTCGCCTAATAATGTGACTACCCTCTGCGGCCGAGCCGTCAAAGTGCTGCCCACGGCATGGGGGATCTTGTTCTTTCACCATTGCGCATCATCTATTCGAATCATGGACACGCAGTGTCCGTGGTGCGGTCCGATAGTCAGATGGAGATTCATTGATACCTCGCGACTGGATCGTAGGCTGCCGACTCCGTCACGACAGCACCGGCACGGTCATCTGGCTTTCACGAGACAGGATGCTAGATGCTCGGCGAAACGTGATCTGTACGCCGGCGCACATTGGCAAATCGCTCGTGCACACGCNNCCAAGTTCTGGCTGCGGGACAACAGCGACAAGCCGGATATCAGCAACGAAGCGTCGGCCGCGGCGAATGAGCGCAGCCCAGGGACGATGAAGACGGAAAGGTCAGTTTCAGGAGCCGGAAGATTGGCGCACCAGAAATCGCGATGCGCCGGCTCCTGGGTCAGGAATCGCGGCGTGCGGAGTAGAAAGGCAGCTACGAGCCGAAGTTTCACGAAGCTCGTGTACGTTGCGGGCCAGTTGGCGCCTAGAATCGACGTCGGTACGTCTGCTGCAATGGCAAGCGTGCTAAACGAAGGCGTCTGTTGGCGCGCGAGTATTTAAAGCCATTTTCCCGGCTCAGAAGTTGATCACCCGCGAGATCCAAATTGTACTACTCCTGCTGATCGCAATTGCTGCGGTCGGAGTCGTGGCGAAACGCGCGAGTATTCCGCCAGCAATTCTCCTGGTGCTGACGGGTGTCGTGCTAGCGCTTGTCCCGGGGCTGCCGGCAGTGCGGCTCGCGCCAGAGCTTGTGCTCCTTCTCGTGTTGCCGCCCCTAATCTACTCGTCTGCGGTCGCAATGAGTTGGCGAGAATTTCGCTTCAATCTGCGTCCGATTTCACTGCTTGCCATCGGTTGTGTCGTCTTTACGACGGTCGCCGCGGCCGCTGCAACGCATTGGCTCTTGGGTCTGTCTTGGCCGGTGGGGTTCGTCTTGGGCGCGATAGTTTCGCCGCCGGATGCCGTGGCGCCCTTGTCGATCGCCCGCAGGCTGCAGCTCCCCAAGCGAATCCTGGTCATCCTAGAAGGGGAGGGCCTCGCCAACGATGCCACTGCGCTGATCCTCTATCGATTCGCCATAGTGGCCGTGAGCGCCGGGGCATTTTCGCCCGGGAAGGCCGCCGGAGAGTTTGCCGTCATCATTGCGGGTGAATTGCTGTGGGGAATCGCCGTCGGCTGGCTGATGTTGCGCCTGCGCCGCTGGGTCGCCGACGCGCAAATCGAGATCGTGCTCTCGATCTTGACGCCCTACGTCGCCTATTGGCCACCGGAGCATCTGGGCGGTTCGGGCGTACTCGCCACGGTTGTCGCAGGGCTCTATGTCAGCTGGAACGGCTCAAGCATGATCAGCGGGGCGACGCGGCTCCAAGGTATCTTTTTTTGGGATGTCCTCGTGTATCTGATCGAAGGCATCGTGTTCCTCATGACCGGTCTCCAGGCTCGCACATTGACTACGGGCTTAGGAACCTATTCGTTGTCCGTCCTAGTTGGCTCGGCCGCCGTTGTCAGTGTCGTTGTAATCTTGGCTCGATTTGTGTGGATTTTCCCTGCAACCTATGTCCCGCGCTGGCTGATCCCTGCCATAGCGCGCAGAGACCCCTCACCGCCCTGGCAGTGGCCATTTATGCTGGGATTCACCGGCGTCCGCGGTATCGTGTCTCTCGCCGCAGCGCTTGCCATTCCGTTCGCAATGGACAGCGGCCGGCCATTCCCCGATCGCGATCTGATTCTCTTCCTCACGTTTTCGGTGATCCTGGTGACGCTTGTGGGCCAGGGCCTGATGTTACCCGCGGTAATCCGGGTGCTCGGCCTCGCCAACGCCGGTGAGCGGGAGTTCCAAACCGACAGGACAGAGGAGCGGCTAGCGCGCCGACACGCCATCGAGGCCGCGATCGAGCGTCTCGACCAGCTTGCCGCGGAACGAGGGCTACCTGATGACGTCGTTCGGCGGCTTCGAGCAGAGCATCGGGATCGCTATAGGCATTTCGAGCACGCCCCCGGGCGGGAAGAGAAGCATCAGGACCTAACAGCCCCTCCCGACGAAATCGCGCTGCTGCTGATCGCAGCTGAGCGGGAGCGCATCAATGAGCTCTATCGCCAGGGGACATTGAAGGATGAGGCACGGCGCCGGCTCGAGCGGGAGCTCGACCTACGTGAGGCCAATTTAGCGAACCACCAACACGAGGTGTGACCGGGTCATGTTCGGGCGAACGAAGTGACTGCCATGTAGTTAGGGGTCGCCAGAGAAACAGCCGCGGCGGTGGTGACGTAGCTTTCCCCATCCAGCACACAGCTCAGAGTTAGTAGTCGCCGGCTGCGAGGGGTGGGGCCCCTTGCTCATGGATAAATTCCTTTCACACGATCGTGCCGACTAGAGATCCAATGCCTGCGGTGAGCGCCATGGCCAGCGCTCCCCAGAACGTGACGCGTGCGGCACCGATCAAGACACCTGCGCCACCGGCTCGAGCAGCTGCCGCTCCTAGAATCGCGAGGAATGCGAGTGAAGTACCCGACAAAAGCGGGATCAAGTCCCGCGCGGGACTCAGAACAGTGGCGATTAGAGGCATGGCCGCTCCGACTGCGAAGCTGGCAGCCGATGCCAAGGCAGCCTGGATAGGACGCGCCCGCAGACGCTCGGAGATGCCGAGTTCGTCGCGAGCATGCGCGCCTAATGCGTCGTGAGCCATCAGCTGTTTGGCGACCCTTTTCGCGAGCGCTGGGTCGAGACCGCGACCTACATAGATTGCCGACAATTCCTTGTGCTCCCCCGCATCGTCCGCTTTGAGCTCGGCGCGCTCACGCTCCAGGTCCGCCCGTTCGGTGTCTGCCTGCGAGCTGACCGACACGTACTCACCGGCAGCCATCGACATCGCTCCCCCAACCAAGCCAGCGACCCCGGCAATTAGGACGCCGCCGTGCGTCGCATGTGCGGCAGCGACACCGAGGAGGAGGCTCGAGGTGGAAAGAATGCCGTCATTGGCGCCAAGTACGGCGGCACGTAGCCAGCCGACGCGTCCTACATGGTGCCGTTCTCTTATTCTCGGGCCCATTGTTCTCTCCAATCCCAGGCATGTCGTACCTGCTGCGATGGCTAATCCAAGGATCGTTAGGGGCATTCAGAACCGCAAGGAGCCTTACGGTTCCGACCCCGTGATGATCCTGCTGTGCGTCAAGGGCACTCGCCAATTCCGGCGACAGACTCAGCCGTCGAATTCGCCCGGCCGCTATCGGGGAATCCATCAGTGCGCCTGGTTGCCGTATCTCTGCGGCCGCACGACGCGGCTCGAGGCGGCGCGGGCGCATGCTCTCTCGCAGCGCCAGCGTCAAGGTTCGCCTTTCCACTTAGTCACACCAAGCAGCACTGCAAACCACCCGAAAAAGAACCCAAGGCTCTGAAACGGATGTTCCTGCGAATTCATGAACGGAGTGGCGGCGAGCCACACTGTCATCCAGACTGCGATGGCCACCCAACCTCGCCAGCCCAGCGGCGGCCTATAGCCCAAGCCAACTTTCGCTCCGAACCAGTACCGAGGCCGATCGTCCATGGTGCTACGCGTTGCGAGCTACCTTGCCTTAGCAGTGCGGGTCATGCCGGATAACGTAGCAGGTGACAAATAACCTGGCCACCTGCGCGATTCCAATCATGGCTGCCCGCTTTTCGACAGCGAATAACCGGTAACGAGCAGCCGATTTGGGCTGGCCAGCGACCGCGCTGATCAAATGGTTATGCCGGGCTTGCCGGTTCCCATAGGCGCACGCCTTAGTTTCGACGGATTCTGGGGCACTTTCTTTGGCACCGGTGCTACATGTCCTCAACGGGATTCGAGCCACATCCGAATACTCGAGACGGTATCCTCGTAGAACGTCTTGTAAAGCCCGCGCGATACGTAACCGATATGGGGCGTTGCCAGTACGTTGTCCAGCGTCCGGAACTGGTGCGACGGAGGTAGGGGCTCAATGTCAAATACGTCGACCGCCGCGCCGGCGATTTGCCGGTTCTTCAAGACGCCGATCAAAGCCTGCTCGTCGACGATTGGTCCGCGCGATGCGTTGATTAACAGAGCCGTCGGTTTCATCCTTCCTAACTCGGCGGCGCCCACCAAGCCGCGCGTACGACTACTCAACACTAGATGGATCGTCAGGACGTCGGCCTGCTCGAACAGCTGGTCCTTAGAGACCAGGGTTGCGCCCGCGTCTTTGGCGGCCTCGGACGTCAAGTTCTGGCTCCACGCAACCAGGTGCATTCCGAAAGCGTTCCCGACGCGCGCGACCTGCGATCCAATCCGCCCAAGTCCCAGAACGCCCAGGGTCTTTCCACGCAGATCTGTGCCTACAGTTTGCTGCCACCCGCCAGATCGAACAGAGTTGCTTTCCGTCACAATATTTCGGGCGGAGGCCAAGATCAGCGCCCAGGTAAGTTCGATAGTCGGATCCGATGTATACCCAGTATGAACCACTGCTATCCCATGATCGGCGGCGGCAACAACATCGATCGACGCGTTTACAGGTCCCGTCGAGGCAATGAGCTTGAGATTGGGAAGGCGCTCGATGAGGTTTCGGGGCAGTGTGGTCCGCTCACGCATGACACACACGACGTCAAACGGGAGCAACCGCTCAATCACTGCCTCTGGTTCGGCAAGGTGGTTCCGAAATACAGATATATTGGCTCGATCGCGGAGTACCGACCAATCGGCGCTCTCAAGCGCCACGCTTTGGTAGTCGTCGAGAACAGCGATCTGGTATCTCTTCATTGGCGTCCGCGCTTTGACGTTGGTCTGCCAAATCGTCAGTTCGTTGGTCAGCGTTCAACATTGGCCTTCGCAGGGCTCGCATTCGTACCCCTCAGTGGCCCGCGCCGGCGAACTCGGGCAGCACCCGATGCACGAACTGAACGCAGATCGATCCCTCGCCCACTGCCGAAGCAATACGCTTGACGCTTCCGGCACGCACGTCACCGGCGGCGAATACCCCCGGCACGCTGCTCTCGAGCAAATACGGCGGCCGTGGCAAGCTCCAGCGTGCCTCGGCCAGCTCTTCCTTGCCAAGGTCTAGCCCACTCTTGACGAAGCCATGATTATCGAGGACCACGCAGCCCTGCAGCCAGCGCGTGTGCGGCTGTGCCCCGGTCATCAGGAATACGTGTCTGAGATTGGGCGCTTCGGCTTCCCCATTGCGGCGCGTCCAGGAAACGCGCTCCAGTCGTTCGGAGCCGTCGAGTGCCGTGAGCTGCGTGCGCGTATGCAGGGTGATGTTCGGAGTCTCTTCGATGCGACGAATGAGATATTGCGACATGCTCTCAGCGAGCCCGTCAGAGCGGACTAACATGTGCACGTGACGACAGGAGCCGGCGAGGAAAACCGCCGCCTGACCGGCGGAATTACCACCACCGACGACCGCGACATCTTCGGCCGCACACAGCGTGGCCTCCAGATGAGTGGCGGCATAGTAGATGCCACGACCAAGAAAGCGAGAGAGGTTCGCGATATCGGGCATCCGGTATTGCGCACCGCTGGCAATGAGGATGGCTCTGCTGCGTACCGATCGGCCGTCGGCCATGACGACCGAGTACGGCCAGTGGTCACACTGGAGCCTGGCCGCCTGCCAGGCGACACTCAGCTGTGCCCCGAACTTCTGCGCCTGAGACAATGCCCGACCGGCGAGCGCTGCGCCCGAGATGCCGGTCGGAAATCCCAGATAGTTCTCGATCCGGGAGCTCGTTCCGGCCTGACCGCCGGGCGCGAAGCTGTCCACGATGCGCACGTCGAGGCCTTCGGAGGCCGCATACACCGCGGCGGCAAGACCCGCAGGGCCCGCGCCGATGATCAGTAGATCATGCACGCGATCATCGGCGGCCGGGGCGTTCATGCCAAGGCATTGGGCGACATCGGCATTGCTCGGGTTCTTCAGCAGCTCGCCGCCTCGGCAGACCACCACCGGGATGTCGTCGCTGCGGACGTGGAAGCGCTCGAGCAACGTCTTAGCGTCGGCATCGTGCTCGATGTCGATATTCACGTAGGGACGGGTGTTCCGCGTCAGGAACTCGCGTAACCGCAGGGTGTCGGCGGAGTGATCCGAGCCCAGCAGCAATACCTCGCTGCGGCCGGACTCGATGACGCCCATGCGCCGTAGGATGAAGGCGCGCATGAACAGTTCGCTGAGCTCGGCATCATTCTGCACGATGCGTCGCAGCTGCTCCGCATCGATCAGCACAACTGCTCCGGCCTCGCGCACGCGAATACGCGCTAACGCGCGGGTGCCGCGCAAGGTGCTCATCTCGCCGGTAAAGTCCCCCGGGGTCAGAAGATAGAGCAATTCATACGTCGATTCGGCTTGGGTGGCCGATGGCGGGACGAGCGCCTCGACACTTCCTTCCGCCACGACAAATACACCACGTGGTATCTCACCGAGTTCCAGGAGAATCTCGCCCGCGTGCGTCTGCAGGCGGGTGCCCTGGCGCTCCAGGCGCGCGAGTTGCGCCGCGGTGAGCTTCGGGAACATCTGCCCCCGACGCTGCTCCAGGAGAGTGTTCGCCACAGTCCTTCCTAGCGATCGAGTCGGGTCACGACGGGAGCTCCATCACCAGCTCATCGATGTAGCACCAGCTCCAATGCTCGCCGGGTTCGATTGACGTCATAATGGGATGCTGCGTCGCATGGAAATGCTTGGTCGCGTGCCGATTCTTCGAATCGTCGCAGCAACCGACGTGTCCGCAGGTCCTGCAGAGACGCAGATGGACCCAGGTATCGCCCAGCTTGAGGCACTCCTCACACCCGCGAGTACGCGGCTGATCTGTCCGCACGAAATCTAGATGTCGGCACTGCTTAGCCATTGGGCCAGCGACGTCCCCCCGCTCGGTCGACTGCTTAACCGGCCTAATCCAGCGTCCGCAATTTCGCCACCTGGTCGGCCGTGAGATCCGCCGCCTTCGCGCCGAACCGCGCCGTCACGTAGTTCGCAACGCTCGCAATCTCGCTGTCCGAATACGTATTGCCGAAGGCCGGCATGTTCGACGGCCCCGCCTCCGCCCGCCGTTCACCACCGCGGATGACGACCTGAGCGACGTTGGTCGCGGTGGCATCGTTGACGGCGCGCGTACCCGTCAAGGTTGCCGACGCGATTCCGGGACTGATTCCCGTCCACCCGTGGCACCCGGCGCACGCGCCTTCGTAAACTGCCCTGCCGCTCGGCTCAGCATGGGAGCCTACGCTCTCCGCAAACGTGGCGGCCGCCGGAGCGGCTCGCGGCTCCGGCAGGTCCCCTGTAGCGACACTTGCCACTGTGCGCAGATAGGCCACCATCGCCGCAAGATCGCTTGCCTTCAAATAACTCAGGCTTTCATCGACCGCTTCGCCCATGGGACCCGACGCCGTACCCCGCCCATCCGCATGTCCCGTTGACAGATAATGCAACATATCCGCATCGCTCCAGGCCCCCACGCCGCTGCTGCGATCGGGCGTGATGTTGTACGCGCGCCAGCCAGCTTGGACGGCTCCGGCGAATTTCTGCCGATTGTTCAAGGCGAAGGCAAGGTTGCGCGGTGTATGGCACTCGCCGCAATGACCCATGGCCTCGGCCAGGTACGCGCCTCGATTCCACACGGCGTCACGCTCGACATTGGGCTCATAGCGCTTGTCGGGGTTGAACATCGCCGACCAGATGCTCATCAGGCTTCGCTGGTTGAAAGGAAATGCCAGCGTGTTCTGCGGCGCCGGCGCATGCAGCGGTTTGAGCGTAAACAAATACGCTTTGATCGCCAGCGCATCCGCATCCGACATGTACGTATAACTCGCGTACGGCATCGCCGGGTACAGCCTGACGTTGCCGCGGCCGACGCCCTTGTGGACCGCATTCAAAAAATCGGCATCGGTGTAGGCGCCGATGCCCGTATCGACATCCGGGGTGATGTTGGTGGAATACATCGTGCCGAACGGCAACACGAAGGCACGCCCGCCGGCGAAGGGCTCCCCGCCCTTAACCGTGTGGCACACCAGGCAGTCCGCCGCGCGCGTC
>PLEC01000038.1 GCA_003136935.1 Gammaproteobacteria bacterium | reverse complement strand
TTCGAGTGGTACGACTTCTACCTCTACGGCTCGCTGGCCGCCGTCATATCCAAGCAGTTCTTCTCGGGCGTGAACGAGACGACCGGCTTCATTTTCGCACTGCTCGCGTTCGCCGCCGGCTTTGCGGTTCGCCCGTTCGGAGCGCTGGTGTTCGGCCGCCTCGGCGACCTCGTCGGACGCAAGTACACCTTCCTTATTACCATCGTGATCATGGGTCTCTCGACCTCGCTAGTCGGGGTGTTGCCCAACTACGCCTCGGTTGGCGTCTTAGCGCCCGTCCTGCTGGTGGCGCTGCGCCTGCTGCAGGGCCTTGCCCTCGGCGGTGAATACGGCGGGGCCGCAACCTACGTGGCGGAACATGCGCCGCCGGGCAAGCGCGGTCTGTACACTAGCTGGATCCAGACGACGGCGACGGTTGGCCTGTTCCTCAGTCTGATCGTCATCATGTTGACGCGCTCGGCGCTCGGACCCGACTTCGATACCTGGGGCTGGCGCATACCATTCCTCGCCTCCATCGTGCTGCTTGGCATTTCGGTCTACATCCGCATGCAGCTGGCCGAATCGCCGGTGTTCCTGGAGATGAAGGCGGCGGGCACGCGCTCCAAGGCGCCGCTNNCAGTTCTACGCCCTGTTCTTCCTGACACAGGTCCTGAAGGTCGATGCGCAGCCGGCGAATCTGCTCATCGCCGCGGCGCTGCTGATTGGGACGCCGTTCTTCATCCTCTTCGGCAGCCTCTCCGACCGCATCGGCAGGAAGCCGATCGTGCTCGCGGGTTGCCTGCTGGCCGCCGTAACGTACATACCGATTTTCCACGGCATTACGCATTACGCCAACCCGGCGATCGAGAGTGCGGCCGCGCAGTCACCGGTCACGGTGACCGCCGATCCCAATGACTGCAGCTTCCAGTTCGACCCGGTCGGCAAGAAGAAATTCGTGCAGTCATGCGACATCGCCAAGGCCGCCCTCGCCAAGGCGGGTGTTCCGTACACGAATCAGAGCGCCCCGCCCGGCAGTGTCGCCGTGGTACGCGTCGGTTCCGCGGAAGTCCCCGCTGTGGATGGCAGCAGCATGCCGGCCGCTGACTTCAAGGCAGCCAGTGGCAAGTTCAGCAAGGACCTGGGGGCGCGACTGAAAGAAGCCGGCTATCCGGTCAAGGCGGATGGTGCGCACATCAACTACCCGATGGTGCTGCTGATGCTCGTGATCCTGCTAATCTACGTGACCATGGTCTACGGGCCGATTGCGGCGTGGCTCGTGGAGTTGTTCCCGGCGAAGATCCGCTACACCTCTATGTCACTGCCGTATCACATTGGCAATGGCTGGTTCGGCGGGTTCCTGCCGCCAATCGCCTTCGCCCTCGTGGCGTTCTCCGGCAATATGTACTACGGCCTGTGGTACCCGATCATCGTGGCGCTCATGACCGTGGTGATAGGCGCACTGTTCCTGCCTGAGACCAAGGACCGCCAGGTGCAATAGGGTACGGTCGACAGTCGAGGGGATCCGCGCCATGAGTGACGCTCGGGGCAAGCGCAGCGGCTGGAGCTGGTGGTATCTGCTCTTTATCGTGCAGTTCATCGCCGTGCTCTGGCCCCCGTTCTATAACCGCGCCGAGCCCTACTTCATAGGCATCCCCTTCTTCTACTGGTACCAGATGATGTGGGTGATCATCAGCGCGGTCATCACCGCGCTGATTTACCTGCTCACGCAGCGAGACTGACATGCAGAGCGTGAACTGGGTTGCGCTGAGTGTTTTCGTGCTGCTGTTTGGCTTCATCACCTGGCTGGGATTTGCAGCGGCACGCTGGCGCAAGGGTGATCTGGACCTGCTGCACGAATGGGGCCTCGGTGGCCGCCGCTTCGGCACTCTGATCACCTGGTTCCTGGTGGGCGGGGACCTCTACACCGCTTACACGTTCATCGCGGTGCCCGCGCTTGCCTTCGGCGCCGGCGCACTGGCGTTTTTCGCCGTCCCGTACACGATCGTGGTGTACCCGCTGCTGTTCCTGGTGTTTCCGCGACTGTGGAATGTGTGCGCCAAGCGCGGTTACATCACCGGCAGCGATTTCGTGCGTGGCCGCTTTGGTAACCGCTGGCTGGCGCTGGCGATCACCATTACCGGCATTGCCGCGACCATGCCCTACATCGCGCTGCAACTGGTCGGTATCCAGGTCGTCATCGGCGCGCTCGGCGTGTCCGGGACCGGTTTAATGGCGGATCTGCCGCTCATCGTCGCCTTCCTGGTGTTGGCGGCGTTCACCTATTCGAGCGGACTGCGCGCGCCGGCCTCCATCGCCATCGTAAAGGACATCCTCATCTACATCACCGCCTTTGCGGTCGTGATCGCGATCCCGATCCAACTTGGCGGTTTTGGAAAAATCTTCGCCGCCGTGCCGGCGCAAAAACTCCTGCTGGCGGTGCCGGGTCCGAACACCACCGGCGCCTATGGCGCATATGCCACGCTGGCACTCGGCTCAGCGCTCGCCCTGCTTCTCTATCCGCACTCCCTCACCGGGATCTTGAGCGCCAACAGCGGGCGCGCCATCCGGCGCAATGCAGCTCTCCTCCCCGGCTACTCATTCGTACTGGGGCTGCTCGCGCTGATCGGCTTCTTTGCCATCGCCGCAGGCGTAAGCAAGGCCCCGGAGTTCGCGGCAGGCTTCAAACAATTCGGCAACAACTACGCCGTGCCGGCACTGCTGCTGCACAGTTTCCCCGCCTGGTTCGTCGGTGTGGCCTTTGCGGCCATCGGCATCGGCGCCCTGGTGCCGGCGGCGATCATGTCGATCGCGGCGGCGAATCTCTACACCCGCAACATTCACCGGGAGTTTATTAACCATAATCCCACCGACAAAGAGGAAGCGCAGATCGCCAAGTGGGCATCGCTGCTCGTGAAGCTCGGCGCGTTGGTATTCATCCTGTTCGTGCCGACGCAATACGCGATCCAGCTACAGCTGCTCGGTGGCATCTGGATTATTCAGACCCTGCCCTCGGTGATGATCGGGGTGTACACGCGTTGGTTCAATTCCTGGGCGCTGCTCGCCGGCTGGGCTGCCGGCATCATTACGGGCACGCGCCTGGCGGTGCTCGCGAACCTGAAGCCCACGTACCCGCTGGCTTTCGCGGGTCACACATTTCCTGGCTATACCGCGTTCTACACGCTGATCTTGAACCTCGTGATCGCGCTCGTGCTCACCGTGATTCTGAACGCCATCAGCGGACGGCAGGCGAAAGACGAAACGCTTGCAGCTGACTACGGCGCCTGAAACCCATCGCGCGACCTGGCTTCACTGCGCAGGCAGTGAAGCGTTGAACCAGCCTAAGGCCCGGACTCTTTCAAAGTCCGGGCCTTTTTCTTTGGGAGCTCGTGTCAGACTTCGGACCGCCAGCTAAGAGGTATTTCCCCATGCTGTTACCCGTCACCGCGCTGTACGCCGCGATCCTGACGCTGCTTCTGATGGTGCTCGCCATCAACGTGACCGTGCACCGAAGCAAGCTCAAAGTCTCCCTGGGAGCGGGCAGCGACCCGGTCATGTTGCGCATGATCCGCATCCATGGAAATGCCGCCGAATACATCCCGATCGCGTTGCTCCTGATGCTCGTCTACGAGTTGAACGGCGGCTCTCACGCTGCCCTGCATGTGTGTGGTTGCGCCATGGTTCTCGGGCGCGTGCTGCACGCCGCGGGCGTGTGGGGCAGCAACGCGCCAAACATCGGCCGCGTCATGGGTCAGGCCCTGACCTGGTTCGCCATCCTCGCGCTGGCCTCAATGGATCTCATCAAGGTACTGCGGGCGGCGGCCTGAGAGTCAGCGTGCTTGCCCTGCGGGCTTCTTCAGTGCGCTCGAGGCCAGCACCAGGCAGGCAAGCACCAATACGTAGAATCCCCATCTGAATGAGAAAGGATTATCGGCGCCGAGTTGGCCGAGGCCCTTGGCTTCGTTCTCGTGGATCACCAGCCACCCAAGCACCACGGCAGCCAGCGGCGCCGCATTCAGATAGCGCGACCAGCTGGTGCGGATGAAGGGAAC
>PLEC01000124.1 GCA_003136935.1 Gammaproteobacteria bacterium | reverse complement strand
CCGACATCACCGAACTCGAGCAATTGCGGGCGCGCTTTGCTCCGCGAGCCGCCGAAGCCGGTGGAAAAATGACGGTGACCGCCATCGCCCTGAAAGTTTGCGCTTCGGCTCTCAAGATCTTTCCCCAGTTCAACGCCAGCATTGACATGGCGAAAGAGGAAATCGTCTACAAGCAGTACATCCATATCGGGGTGGCGGTCGATACCGACCGTGGTCTGCTGGTGCCGGTGGTGCGCGATGCCGACCGCAAGGACGTCTACGGACTTGCCCGCAGCCTAGGACAGCTGTCGGAGAAAGCCCGCGCCGGGAAGCTGCCGCCGATGGACATGCAGGGCGGCTGCTTCACCATCTCAAGCCTCGGCGGCATTGGCGGTACCGCGTTCACGCCCATCATCAACGCGCCCGAGGTGGCCATCCTCGGTGTGTCGCGTTCGACCTTGCGCCCGGTGTACGAGGGCGGCACCTGGATCCCGCGGCTGATGCTGCCGCTGTCGTTGTCCTATGATCATCGCGTCATCGACGGCGCCATGGCGGCGCGCTTCACCACCTGGCTGGCGCGCACACTCGCCGATCCGCGCAGCCTGCTCGAGGCGGTGTTGTGAGCCGCGTGGATCTGACGATCCCCGACATTGGCAATTTCAGCGACGTGACCATCGTTGACGTCATGGTGAAGACCGGTGACGTCGTGGAGATCGACACACCGCTCGTCACGCTCGAGACCGACAAGGCCTCGATGGATGTGCCCGCGACGGCGGCGGGCACGGTTACCGAAGTACTGCTAAAGCGCGGCGACAAGGTGTCGAAGGGGGCGGTAATCGCGCGCGTGGAAGCCGGCGCCGCGCAAGGGCCGGCTGCCGCTGCGGCTGAGGCACCGCGGGCTGCCGCGCCCGCGGCACCGCCCGTGGCACCTGTGGAGAGTGCGGGCGATACGGTGCGGATGCCTACGGCCAACACCGGTGCGGCCGAGCGCGCGGCGGCAGAGTTCAACCGCACCACGCAGCTGCTGGTGCTCGGCGCAGGTCCGGGCGGCTACACGGCGGCGTTCCGGGCGGCGGATCTGGGTCTGAAGGTGACACTCATCGAGCGCTGGGCGGAATTGGGCGGCGTGTGCCTGAACGTCGGCTGCATTCCGTCAAAGGCACTGCTGCATGCGGCCAAGGTCATCGAAGATGCGCAGGAGATGGGTGAGCGCGGCATCTCCTTCGGCGCGCCGGAGATCGATCTGCCGCGATTGCGCGCCTGGAAGGCCGGCGTGGTGGGCAAGCTCACCGGGGGCTTAAGAGTGCTGGCGAAGCAGCGCAAGGTTGAGGTGCTGCGCGGCACGGGGCGCTTGGTGAGCGCCAATGTTCTGGAAGTCATGGATGGCAGCGGCTCACAGCGCATCCGCTTCGATCAATGCATCATCGCCGCGGGCTCCGAGCCGGTGCGCCTGCCGGGACTGCCGCAGGATTCACGCATCCTCGATTCCAGTGACGCGCTTGAGCTACCGGAATTCTCCGGCGGCCTGCTGGTGATCGGCGGCGGCATCATCGGTCTGGAGATGGCCTGCGTGTTCGACGCGCTTGGCAGTCGTGTCAGCGTCGTGGAGCTGACACCCACGCTCATGCCCGGCTGTGACCCGGACCTGGTGCGGCCGCTCGAGCGGCGTATACGCTCACGCTATGAACAAATCCTCCTCAACACCAAGGTAGTGGGCGTCACGGCACAGCCCGCCGGACTCACCGTCACGTTCGCAGGCGATAAGGCGCCGCCGCCGCAGCTTTTCGAGCGGGTGCTGGTGGCCGTGGGCCGTGTGCCGAATGGCAAGACCATCGGCGCGGAGCTGGCCGGGGTCAAGATTTCTGAGCGCGGCTTTATTCCCGTCGATAAGCAGATGCGCACCAACGTGCCGCATATTTTCGCCATCGGCGATATCGCGGCGCCACCGATGCTGGCCCACAAGGCCATGCATGAGGGCAAGGTGGCGGCGGAAGTTGCCGCCGGTCACAAGCGCGCGTTCGATGCGCGGGTCATCCCCTCGGTCGCGTACACCGACCCGGAAATTGCCTGGGTGGGACTGACGGAGACCGAGGCGCGCGCCAGCGGCAAGGCGGTGAAGAAGGGCGCGTTCCCCTGGATGGCGAACGGCCGCTCGCTATCCCTCGGTCGCGAGGAAGGATTCACCAAGCTGCTGTTTGATCCTGACACGCACCGCGTGCTGGGTGGTGGGATCGTCGGCACCAATGCCGGTGAGCTGATCAGCGAGGTGGCGCTTGCCGTGGAAACCGGCTGCGATGCGGCCGACATCGGGCTGACCATCCACCCGCATCCGACGCTGTCAGAAACCGTCGCGGGCGCGGCCGAGGCGTTCGAGGGCACGCTGACGGATCTGTATATCCCGAAGAAATAGCGAGGCCCGGGCTTAGGTTCGCAACTACAGGCTGCGCAGCCGCTCGAGGTAGCCGGCTTCGTCCGGCGCATTGCCACTGCGCTGCGCTTCCCACAGCGTCTGTGCGAGTGGCTCGATCATGATGTGCTCGGCGTCGTGCGCGCCGCCGTGGCGACGCGCGAGACCGGCATGTACCGCGGCGATACCTGGCGGGCGGTCGGTCGCCACCTGTTCGCGGATTGCAAGGTGCAGGCCCATGTGCAGGAACGGGTTCTGACGGCCGCCCTCCGCAGTGAACTCGGCGCCGAGCACCTCGTCGCCGGACTCAAGCCAGGAGACGTACTGCGGGTGCTCGGCAATCACCGCGGCGAGTTGCGCCTCGAGGGGGCTCAGCAGCTCGTGCGCGCAGAATTTTCGCCACGCGTCGAGGTAACGGCGGCGCATGCGCTCGCGACTCTCACCGGAGAAAAGCCCCATGACGAGCTAGCGATGCAGCCGGTGCCGCGGGTTCGCCGGTGTCTTACGCGGGTATGCGCACAGGTCGCGGATGATGCAGTGAGGACAGTGCGGGGTGCGTGCGGTGCACACGTAGCGTCCGTGCAGCAGCAGCCAATGGTGGGCGTCCTTTCTGAACTCGCGCGGCGTGGTGGCGACGAGTCCGGTTTCCACTTCACGGGGTGTCTTCCCGGGCGCGAGCCCGGTGCGATTGGCGACACGGAAGATATGCGTGTCGACGGCGATTTCCATCTCGCCAAACACCATGTTGAGAATAATGCTGGCGGTTTTGCGTCCGACCCCTGGCAGCGCCTCGAGAGAGGCGCGATCGGCGGGCACCGCCCCGCCGTGGCGCTCGAGCAGCTGCTGGCACAGGCGCACGAGATTCGCGGCCTTGGTGTTGTAGAGACCGACGCTCCTGATGTACGGCTTGACGCCTTCGACTCCCAGCGCGGCCAGCGCCGCGGGCGTGTTGGCAACCGGGAACAGCACGCGGGTGGCGGCGTTCACGCTCTTGTCGGTGGTGTGCGCGGAGAGCATGACGGCCACCAGCAGCTCGAACGGTGAGCCGTGGACCAATTCCGTGGTCGGCGCCGGGTTCGCCGCCTGCAGCCGCCTGAAGATGGCTTTGCGGGTCGCCGGATGCACTAGAGTGCTGCCCCCGGCGTGCCCACGATGCGCTTGCGTGCCGCGATCAGCGCATTACGCTGCGTTGTGTGGCGCGCGAGCCGCGCGCTGCGCGCCTCGAAGCGCGCACGATTGTCCGCCGCCAGAGGTGCGGGCGGGCAGTCCGCGAGCTGCGCCCGCGGCACCATGGCGATGCAGTCGACCGGGCAGGGCGCCACGCACAGCTCGCAGCCCGTGCACAGCGACAGGACGACGGTGTGCATCTGCTTTTGCGCGCCGACGATCGCGTCAACCGGGCAGGGCGGCAGGCACTTGGCGCAGCCGATGCAGGCTTCCTCATCGATCAATGCCACGAGCTCAGGCCCCTCCGCGCCGTTCGCGGGGTTCAGCGGCAGCGCGGGCCGCTGCAGGAGCACCGCCAGCGCGGCGATGGTCGCGGTACCGCCCGGCGGGCACTGGTTGAGCCCGGCGGCCCCTTCCGCCAGAGCTTGCGCATATGGGTGGCACGCGGGGTAGCCGCAGCGCGTGCATTGCGTCTGGGGCAGCAGAGCGTCGATTGCAGCGGCGGTGGCCATGTCAGCGGCTGTCAAGCGAACGCGCCGATCAGCTTACCTTCATTCCCGGTGTGGCTCCGGAATCGGCGGACAGCAGGTATAGCCCGGGCGCGTCGCCACTCGCGGCCAGCACCATGCCCTCGGAAACTCCGAATTTCATTTTTCGCGCGGCGAGGTTCGCGACCACCACCGTGAGGCGGCCCTGCAAGGCCGCGGGCTCATACGCTGACTTGATTCCGGCAAACACGGTACGCGTCTGCCCACCCAGGTCGAGTGTCAGCTTCAGGAGCTTGTCAGCCCCAGCGACGGCTTCCGCCTGCACGATGCGGGCGACCCGCAGATCAATTTTCCGGAACTCCTCGATGGAAATGCTCGCGGCGGCAGTGGTGCCAACGGCAGCCGCCGCGCCCGCCGCAGCGGTTGCCGGGGCTGCGCCCGGTGCCGCAGCTGCCGCCGCGTCGTCGGAGAACAGGGCGTCCAGTTGTTTCGGGTCCACGCGTGTCATGAGGTGCTCGTAGGGGTTGATATGTGTGGGGAGCTGCGGGGCGTCGCTCCAGCGAAACGCGCGCCCGAGGCCGAACAATTGCCGTGCGACGCGCTCCGCGACCGCCGGCAGCACCGGCGCCAGCAGCACCGACAACAGCTTGAAGCCGAACAGCGCACGGGAGCACACCTCCTGCAGTTGCGCGGCCTTGGCCGGATCGCGGGCGAGAACCCACGGCTGGCGGACGTCGAACTCGTGGTTGATGTCATCCGCCACCGCCATGATGTCGCGCAGGGCCTTGCCGAACTCGCGTGTGTCGTAGCTGGTCTGCACCAGCGCCGCGGTGGCGCGCGCCGCGTCCGTAAGTGCGGCGGCATCCGCGCCAAACTTAAGCTCGCCGTTGAAGTGCCTGGTGATGAAGTTGGCGGCGCGGCTGGCGATGTTGACGTACTTGCCGATGAGGTCGCTGTTGACACGGGCGATGAAATCGTCCGGGTTGAAATCGAGATCCTCGACGCTGCCGTTGAGCCGCGCGGCGATGTAGTAGCGCAGCCACTCGGCGTTCATGCCGATTTCCAGGTAACGCAGCGGGCTGATGCCGGTACCGCGCGACTTGGACATCTTCTCGCCCGACACGGTGATGAAGCCGTGTGCATAGACGTGATCGGGTACCCGATACGGGGGGGCGGCAAACCTGAGCATCGCCGGCCAGAAGAGGGTGTGAAAGTAGATGATGTCCTTGCCGATGAAGTGAATCTGCTCGGTGTCAGGTGCGCCGAGAAACTCCTCGAAGCTGCGTGGCTCGCCGTTGGCGCGCGCCTTACCGCCGTCGAAGTAGCTCTTGAGCGCGGCGAGATAGCCGATCGGCGCATCCAGCCATACGTAGAAGAATTTCCCCGGCGCGTCGGGAATCGGAATGCCGAAGTAGGGCGCGTCACGCGAGATATCCCAGTCACCGAGCGTCTGCTCGCCGCTGCCGGCGAGCCATTCCTTGGCCTTGTTGACGACCTGGGGCTGCAGCCGTCCGGGGGCGTCCAGCCAGCTCTTGAGAAACGCAACGCACTGCGGGTCGGAGAGACGGAAGAACAAGTGCGCGGAGCTTTTCAGCACCGGCCGCGCGCCGGTGAGCGTCGAGTAGGGATTGATGAGGTCGGTAGGCGCATACACCGTGCTGCACACCTCGCAGGCGTCGCCGTACTGATCCTTGGAGTGGCAGTTCGGGCACTCGCCCTTGATGTAGCGGTCGGGCAGAAACATGCCCTTGACCGGGTCGTAGAACTGCTCGACGTCCTTCTTATATATAAGGCCGGCGCGCTGCAGGCGCGCGTAAATGTCCTGCGACAGCTGGGTGTTCTCAGGGGAGTCGGTGGAGTACCAGTGATCGAAGCTTAGGTGAAACCCCTTGAGATACTGCGGCCGCCCGGCGGCGATGCGAGCGATGAGTTGCTGCGGGCTGATGCCTTCGGCTTCCGCCTTGAGCATGATCGGCGCGCCATGCGCGTCGTCGGCACACACGAAGTGCAGCGCGTGCCCCTGCATTCTCTGGAAGCGCACCCAGATGTCCGCCTGGATGTACTCCATGATGTGCCCGATGTGGAACGGGCCGTTGGCATAGGGGAGCGCACTGGTGACGAAGATCTTGCGGGCCATCCGCCCTAGTTTACACAGCTCCNNCTCCTCGAAGCGCCCCTTGTTGATGGCCTTCTTGTAGGCCTCGCCGCCGGTGATCTGGCGCTGATCAAGCAGCGCCTGGATCGCTGAATCCATGGTGCGCATGCCGAACTGTGCGCCGGCCTGCATGCTGTTCTCGAGCTGGTCGAGCTTGCCCTGGCGGATGAGGTTGGAGGCCGCGGGGGTGTTGACGAGGATCTCGAGTGCGGCGATCCGGCCCTTTTTATCCGCGCGTTGCAGCAGCTGCTGCGACACCACCCCGCGCAGTGAGGTGGAGAGCATGGTCCGCACGTGCGACTGCTTGTCGGAAGGAAACACGTTCACCATGCGGTCCACCGTGGGCGCCGCGCCATTGGTGTGCAGCGTGCCCATGACGAGGATGCCCATCTCCGCGGCAGTGACGGCGATGCTCATGGTCTCAAGGTCGCGCAACTCGCCGATCAGGATCACGTCGGGATCCTCGCGCAGCGCCGAGTGGACGGCGGAGGCGAAGCTCGGGCTGTGCACACCGATCTCGCGCTGGCTGACGAGACAGTTCTTGCGCTCGTGCACGAACTCGATCGGGTCCTCGACCGTGAGGATATGGCCCTTCACGCGGCGGTTGATGTCATCGATCATTGCCGCGAGTGTTGTGGACTTGCCGGAACCGGTTTTGCCGGTGACCAGTATCAGGCCACTGTTGGCGCGGCACATCTGCCTGACGGCCTCGGGGAGGTTCAACTCATCAAGGGTGAGCGCCTTGGAGGGAATGGCGCGGAACACGGCGCCCATGCCGTTCAGCTGTCGCATCACGTTGACGCGGAAGCGGCCACGCTCGGGCAGCGTGTAAGCGAAGTCGGCGCCGTCCTTCGCTTCGAAGCGATCGAGCGCTGCTTTGGGCAGGATCTCGTACAGCGCCTGCTTCACCACCTCGGCAGCGAGCTTCTCGGGCTTCAGTCCCGTGAGGTCGCCGTGCAGGCGGATGCGAGGCGGGTCGCCGGCAATGAAATGCAGGTCGGAGCCGCGCTTCTCCAGCACTTCAATCAGCAGCGCATCGACGTACGCCACAGCGTTCCTTCAACCTGGCGTGGTGGACGCCGCGGCGGGCGCGGAGCCGGTGCTGTCGAGTTTCGGCAGCATGCTGGTATCGGTCACGTACTTCTGGAAGGCGCGTTTCTCGCCGGCGTAGTAATAAGCGTCGTCCGGGTCGACGGTGCGCGCACTGATGGCGGCCAGCAGCGCCTGGTCGAGCAGCTGCATGCCCAGATCCTTGCCCATCTGCATCTGCGTGGGGATCTGGTGCGTCTGTTCGCTCTGGATGAGCTTGGCGATCGCCTTGGTCATCATCAGCACCTCGCAGATCGCCTTGCGGCCGTGTGAGTCCGGAGTCTTGACCAGCACCTGTGTCACCACGGCAAGCAGACTCTGCGCGAGGAAGCTCTTGGTCTGTTCGCGCTCTTCCACCGGCAGGGCGTCAATGATGCGATCGATGGTCTTTACCGCGGTCGTCGTGTGCAGTGTGCCGAGCACCAGGTGCCCGGTCTCGGCGGCCGTCATGGCCATGGAGATGGTTTCGGCATCGCGAAGCTCGCCCACCAGGATGACGTCCGGGTCTTCGCGCATGGCCGCGCGTACGCCTTCCGCGAAGCTGGGGATGTGCGTACCGAGCTCGCGCTGAATGACCTGGCTGTTCTTGCTCGCATGCACGAACTCGATGGGATCCTCGAGGCTGATGATGTTGAGGCGGCGCGTGCTGTTCAGATGATCGATCATCGCCGCCAGCGTCGTGGACTTGCCGGTACCGGTGGAGCCGGTCACCAGCACCATGCCCTGGTGGAAGTCGCAGAGCTTGGTCACGATCGGCGGCAGCTGCAGCTTCTCCAGCGTCGGCACCTCGGAAGGGATGGAACGGAAGGTGGCGCCGACACCGGTCTCCTTGCGGTAGACATTGACACGGAAGCGCCCGCCGTCGGCGGACACGTAGGAGAAGTCCAGGTCGTGTCCCTTGTTGAAGGTCTCGTTCTGCGCGCGGGTGAGAATCTCGCTGATGTACCCCTCGAGTTCCGTGAGCCGCAGATCGCGGAACTTGATGGGCAGCAGATCGCCGTGCATACGCAGCATGGGCGGAACACCCACCGCGAGATGCACGTCCGAGCAGCCCTGCTGCGTGCCGAGCTTCAGGAACGCATCAATGCGTGCCAAGAATCCCCCTTAAACAGATCCCAAGTTCAGCGTTTTCTAGCTCAAAACGGGCTTCAGGATCAACAGCTTGTGACCAAAAACCTGACCTGCCGCACGAACTGTAGCACGCGCCCGGGGCTGGGGGTCACAGCAGGCTAGTGCAGGTAGCGTTCCAGCGCGCCGCGCAGCTCGTCCATGGTCTGGAAGCGCTTCGCCTTGTCGACGGCCATCGCTTTGACCACCAGGTCGGAGAGGCCCGGGGGCAGGGCGGCATTCACGTCCTGGGGCACGCGCGCCTTGCCCTGCACGTGCTGGTACATGACCGACATGTGATCGCCGCGCGTATACGGCGGCACGCCCGTCACCATCTCGTAGAGCATGACGCCGAGGGCGTAGATGTCGGCCCGCTCGTCGACCTTTTTACCCAGGATCTGCTCCGGAGCCATGTATTTCGGCGAACCGATGACGTAGCCGGTCTTGGTGAGCTGCGTATCACCCTCGCGCTGCGCGGCCGCGACGCCGAAGTCCACGATCTTGAGGAGTCCCTCCTGGTTGATCAGCACATTCGCGGGCTTCAAGTCGCGGTGCACGATGCCAAGCTGGTGAGCCACCGTCATGCCGGTGCAGATGTCGATACCGAACTGCATGGCGCGCTTCAGTTCCACCGGCTTCTCGTTCACCACTTCGCCGCCGAGGGTGTGCGAGGGGAAGTACTCCATCGAAATCGCGTAGCTGCCCTGGATGTAGAGAAAGTCATAGATGCGGATGACGTTCTTGTGCGTGATCTTGCGCGAGTAGCGCAGCTCGTGCACGAAGCGCTTCATCACTTCCTCGTCCTGCGAGACGTTGGGATTCAGGAACTTGAGGATCAAGCGCTCATCGACGACCGTGTCCTCCATCAGCAACACGGTGCCGAAGGCGCCACGACCGATGCGATCGATGTACTTGTAGCGGCCCTCGATGATGTCGCCGGGCTTGAGCGTGTTGATGTCGAGGGCGCTCGCCACCTGCGCCTGTTTGGCGGCCTGCGCGACCGCCTGATCCGAGATCAGCAGGGTCTTGGCCGCCTCGGCCGGCGTTGGCTGCGGCGGACGCACGCCCGCGGCGGTGGCGGCGGCCGCCGAAGTGCCACCGGCGGCCAGCGAAGTGATACCGGCGATGCGATTGTCGAGCTCGGTCATGGCCGCCAAGGCCAGCCGGGAGATGGTCTGGTCCGGGGATGCCGCCTGCGCCTGCAGCTCGGTGCGCACCTGCCCGGCGCGGCTCTCATCCACCACGCGTGCCAGGGCCTGGATCGCCTCGATGCGAATTTCCCGCTCGGGGCGTGCCATCAGCGGCAGCAGTGTGTCCACGAGCTTGCCGTCACCGAGCTTGCCGAGCGCGCGCACCACGATCGGTGTGGCCTTGCCGTTGGCCGGCGTGTGCAGCATCTCCATGAGGCGCGGCACGGCGCGCTTGCTGCCGATCGCCGCAAGTGCGTCCACGGCGCGCTCGCTCACCCACCAGTCAGTGTCCCGCGTGGCCTGAATAAGTGAATCAACCGCGCGCTCGTCCTTGGTCTGGTTGAGGATCTCGATGGCGGCGCGCCGGATGTCGTCGTCCTTGTCGCGCACCAGCTGCAACACCGCATCGATGACCCTTGGTCCACCGATCTTGCCGAGCGCATCGGCGGCGCGGCTGCGCACCCACCAGTCGCTGTCCTTGAGAGCAGCGAGCAGGTCCTTGACCGATTTGGCGTCGCCGATCTCGTTCAACACCTCGACGGCCGCGCGCCGCGCGGTTTCGTTCTCGTCCTTCAGCACGGCGATCAGATAGCGGATGGTGTCCGGATGGTTGGCCTTGATCACGAGATCGATGGCGCGATTGACCACGTCGATTTCCGGGTCGCGCAGGCAGGCGCATACCCGCTCGATGTCGATGGCACCGCTGGTGCGCAGGAGCGCCGAGAGCGTCGCGCTGCGTATCAGCTTGTTCGGGTCCCGCAGCAGCCCCTGCAGCGCGGTTTGCACCTCGGCGGTGTTGAAGCGCGCCAGCGTGTTGATGATGTGTACCCGGGCGATCGGATCCTTGCCCTGCAGGCGGCCGATGAGCTCGGGTATCGACGCCGGATCGGCGATCTCCCCGATGATGCGAAACAACGCCGCCTTCTCGTTCGGCTCCTGCGTGTAAGCGCTGTTGAGAAGTTCGCGCACGCCGAAGCGCGACTTCTGCGCGGCGATGACCTCCAGCAGGGCGGGCTTGGAGACCCCGGCAGTAGTGAGTGCCTCGAGCAGCAGGTGCGGGGGGTAGTTGCGGCTGCTGGTCAGCGCCCAGGAGATGCCAGAGATGACCCGGGGACTGCCCTCGACCAGCCCGCGTACGTACTGGGGAAAGGTCTTCTGGCTTACCAGCCCCGCGAGCACCTCGACAAAGGCCACCGTCGCGCCCTTGTCGGCGTCCGGGAGCGCCGCGAATACGGCCTCAATGGCGCCGGCACCGACTTCCTTGAGCCGCTCGACCGCCTTCTGCGTCGCCGGGCTCGCAGCATCGTTCGAGGACCGGATCTCGGTGACCAGCCGGTCAGCACGCAAGTTCGTGAAAAAGCTCATTCAGCCTTTGCGCGCCCGGGGCCACCTTGTTGAAGGTCCGTCATACAAATCCCTCGGATTATGCCATAGGCATCACTCGTGCCAGGGCACGCGGCGGCGACGGATCTGCCTTGCGTGTGCCCGGCCGCGCCAACCTCTACAATGTCACCCCGTTTCCCCGCTCCCCGCCGAAATGACTCCCGAAGAATCCCTGCACACGGTGCGTTCCACGCTCGACGCCTATGTGGATCCCTACCTGGGCGAGCCGCTGGGCACCGCCCAGGCGGTGCGCGAGGTGAGCGCCAGGGGAGATGGCTTCGCGGCGCGCATTGCGCTGGGTTTCCCGGTCGGCGGGTACCAGGCGGAATTCGCGGCCGCCCTGGCCGGGCAGCTCGCCGCCGCGGGGATCACGGCGCCGCTCACCGTCGAACTGGAGTCCGACATCCGCGCCCATGCGGTGCAGCGCAATCTAAAGCCGCTCGTGGACATAAAGAATATCGTGGCGGTCGCCTCCGGCAAGGGCGGAGTCGGCAAATCCACGGTGGCGGTGAATCTGGCGCTCGCCTGGGCCGCGCAGGGTGCGCGCGTCGGGATTCTGGATGCGGACATTTACGGGCCCAGCCAGCCGCTGATGCTCGGCCTCACCGGGCAGCGCCCGACCTCCCCGGACGGCAAACACCTGCGCCCGCTGATGAGTCACGGCGTGAGCGCCATGTCGATCGGCTTCCTGGTGGATGCCGAGCAGCCAATGGTGTGGCGCGGACCGATGGTGACGCAGGCCCTCACGCAACTTCTCACCGAGACTGAGTGGGGCGCGCTCGACTATCTGGTGGTCGACATGCCTCCGGGCACCGGGGACATCCAGCTCACCCTCGCGCAACGCGTACCGGTGGCCGGAGCGGTGATCGTGACCACGCCCCAGGACATCGCACTCGCGGACGCGCGCAAGGGCCTGAAGATGTTTGAGAAGGTCGCGGTGCCGGTGCTCGGCATCGTCGAAAACATGAGTATCCATGTGTGCTCGAACTGCGGGCACAGCGAGCATATCTTCGGCGCCGGCGGTGGCGCGCGCATGGCGCGCGAGTACAGCGTGAGACTGCTGGGCGAGCTGCCGCTGGATGCGCACATTCGTGCAGAGGCCGACGGCGGCCGCCCGACGGTTGCCGCCGCACCCGACTCGGCGCGCGCGCGGCCCTATCTTGAGATGGCACGCCGTACGGCTGCGGCGCTGGCGGTGCGTTCACGCGATCGCAGCAGCGTGTTTCCGAAGATTGTGGTCGAGGAAACCTGACAGGAATCAGATGAGCATCAAGTCCGACAACTGGATCCGCCGCATGGCGCGCGAGCACGGAATGATTGAGCCGTTCGCGTCCGAACAGGTGCGGCAGACGGACGGCCATAAAATCGTCTCCTACGGCACTTCCAGTTACGGCTACGACGTGCGCTGTGCCGGCGAGTTCAAGATCTTCACCAACATCAACTCCACCATCGTCGATCCGAAGAATTTCGACGAGAAGAGCTTTGTCGACTTTGGTGGCGATGTCTGCATCATTCCGCCGAACTCGTTCGCGCTGGCGCGTACGGTCGAGTACTTCCGCATTCCGCGCAGCGTGCTCGTGGTAACACTCGGAAAATCGACCTACGCAAGGTGCGGCATAATTTGTAACGTAACGCCTTTAGAACCCGAGTGGGAAGGCCACGTCACGCTCGAGTTTTCCAACACCACACCGCTGCCCGCGAAGATCTACGCTAACGAAGGCGTGGCGCAGATGTTGTTTTTCGAATCCGACGAGGTGTGCTCGACGTCCTACGCGGACCGCGGCGGCAAGTACCAGGGACAGCGCGGCGTGACGCTGCCGAAGGCCTAAGAGACGGCCTGACATGCGCGGCGCGCGCCGCGCGTCACTCGCGCTTGAGGCTGCGGATCTCCATGGTCCACTCGACGTCCTTGCCGCGCGTCTGCTCGACCCGCAGCGGGATGTAGCCGCGATCCGGTGCGCACCAGAAACGCGTCACGCGCGGGGAGCCGTCGCGCTCACTCTTGTAGATGATGGTGGCGATGTTGCCGAGCGGGGTGTGCAGGGTTGCCTCACCCTCGCGGATGTAGCGGTACTGGCGCACGGCATTCTTGTTGAGGAGCGCAAACCGATCCGGCGTGCGGCCGCGCAGCAGTTCCACCATCATCGCCACCTGCACCGAGGCGTCATCCTGCACCCCGGCTGTCAGCGGCAGGTTCACTTTATCGTCCTCGTAAACGCCGGTGACGCGGCCCTGGCCCCAGTCGTACTTCACATCGATCGCGCGGCGTGTGGAAGTGGTGCCGTCGCTCGCCTGGTAGCTCAGTGGCTGTACGCCGGCATCGGTGACCCGCAGCACGCTCTTCTGCACCGGCCGTTCCGAAAACGCTTTGCCGATTCCGCGCGGCTCGCTCCTGGAGCGATAACTCCACGTGTCGCCGGTCTTTTCCAGGGTCAGCGTCGAGACCGCCACGTTCAGGCCGTGCCAGATCCATGCGTAGGAGGCCTCAAAGGGCTTGAGCTCATCGGCGCTCGCCATGTTCGTCACCCCGAGAAATATCGCCGCGCCCAGACACAGTTGTGAGCGCAACGCGCGGCGTCCACGGGCAGCCTGATTCGTTTCACGCTGGCGCACGGAAATCCTCCACGATCGGTGTCTCAAGTCGCCGCCCGTCGAGCCACGCCGCGCCCTCGCGCCAGGCGAGGCGCCGCTGTGCGAACCAGGCGAGCACCTGCGGATAGATGATGTGTTCGGTGGTCTGAACGCGCGCTGACAGCGTGGCCTCGGTGTCATCGGCCGCGACCGCCACCCGTGACTGCAGCACCACCGGTCCACCATCAAGCTCGGCGGTCACGAAATGCACGCTCGCGCCATGCTCGGTCTCATGCGCGGCGAGCACGCGGCGGTGAGTGTGCAGGCCGCGATACGCCGGCAGCAGCGAGGGATGGATGTTGAACATCCTCCCGAGGAAGCGGGCGACGAATCCGCTCGAGAGAATGCGCATGAATCCCGCCAGCGCGATGGCATCCGGCTGCTGCGCCTCGAGCGTCGCAGCCAGTGCCTCTTCGAAGGCCGCGGCATCGCGCGCCGTGCCGCGCGCAACTATCGCCGTCGGGATTCCCAGCTGTGCGGCGCTGGCAACGCCGCCGGCATCGGCACGATCGGAAATCACAATAGCCGTGCGGGCCGCGATCTGGCCGTTGAGACAGGCGCGTGCGATGGCGGACATGTTGGAGCCGCGCCCGGAAATCAGGATGGCGAGTTTCAGCGGCGCACCCGCGCTCATCAGCGGATGACGACGCCGCGCTCGCCGGCGCGCACCGCGCCGATGATCTGCGCGGTCTCGCCGCGCGCGTTGAGGAATGACACCGCCGCCTCGGCACGCTCGGCTGGCACCACGACCACCATGCCGATGCCGCAGTTGAAGGTGCGGTACATCTCGGCCGGATCGACGCGGCCGGCCTGCTGCAGCCAATCAAACACCGGGTCCGCACTCCAGCTCGCGCGTTCCAGCACCGCTTCCAGGCCCGCGGGCAGCACCCGCGGGATGTTGTCGCTCAGGCCCCCGCCGGTGATGTGCGCCAGCGCGTGCACCGGCAGGTCGCGCAGCAGCGCGAGCAGGGGCTTCACGTAGATGCGCGTGGGCGTGAGTAGGCGGTCAAAGAGCGCGCGGCCCGCCACGGTGGTGGCGGCGTCCGCCCGGGCGTGCGCCACCAGCTTTCTGATGAGCGAGTAGCCATTGGAATGGGGACCCGAGGAGCTCAGGCCGATGAGCGCATCCCCGGCGGCCACTCGCGTGCCGTCCAGGATCGCCTCCTTCTCCACCACGCCGACGCAAAATCCGGCCAGATCGTAATCTTCGCCATGGTACATGCCCGGCATTTCCGCGGTCTCGCCGCCGACCAGTGCGCAACCTGCCTGCACGCAGCCCTCGACGATGCCGCGCACGACCGCCTCGGCGGTCGCGACGCGCAGCTTCCCGGTCGCATAGTAGTCAAGGAAAAACAGGGGTTCCGCGCCCTGCACGATGACGTCGTTGGCGCACATGGCCACCAGATCAATGCCGATGGTGTCATGCCGGCCGGTGTCGATCGCCAGGCGCAGCTTCGTGCCAACGCCGTCGGTGCCGGAAACCAGCACCGGGCGCTGGTAGCCGGCGGGCAGCTCGACCAGGGCGCCGAAGCCACCGATGCCCGCCAGCACCTCGCGCCGCTGTGCGCGCCGCACCAGCGGTTTGATGCGCTCGACAAGTTCGTCGCCAGCGTCGATGTCGACGCCCGCATCGCGGTAGGTGATGCCGGGAGTTTCTGTCATGGGTTGCTGGCGCGCGGACAGCCGTGTTGCCCTAAGCGCGTGTGGTATTGTACCCGACCGCTGTGCGCCGTTGCGCGAGTGGTCCAGATCATGTCGCGACCGGGAAAAAAATCAACCAGCGTGGACCGGCGCGTGCGCGAGCTGCTGCTGGTGGCGTGGTGCGCGCTGTGCTGCGCGCTGCCGCTAGCGTCCTGGGCCGGCCGCCCGGTGCGGGTTTACGAAGTGGATGTCGAGGGCCAGTCCCCGGCCGCGCTGCAGGGCGCGATGCGCCAGATGCTGGTGCGCGCCACCGGCCGGCGCGAGTCCGCCGATGATCCGGCGCTCGCAGGCCTGGTGAACGACGCCGCGAAGTATGTGAAGTCCTACGCCACCGGGCCACGCGGGGAGTCGCAGGCCGTGTTCGATGGCGCCGCGGTCGAGCAGGCGATTGGCGCCAGCGGGCGCAGCCTCTGGGACCGCGAGCGGCCCTTCACCCTGGTGGTCCTGTCACCCCCTCGCGAGCGCGCCGCGGAAGCCTCAGCCCGCAGCGAACTTGAGCGCGTCGCTGCCGAGCGTGGCCTGCCGATCAGCCTGGTGCCACTCACCGTGGTGGATGCCGAGGGCAACCTGCTGCCGGCGGAGGCCATGTTGCGGGCGGCCGAGCGCTACGGTGGCGATGAAATCCTCGTCGGCCGCGGTGACGCGCAGACCGATGCCGATCTGCAGTGGACCTTGTACACGCGGTCGACGAGCAACAGCTGGAGCGGCTCGCTGGCCGCCGGCATCGACCACACCGTGGATTTTCTGGTGCCGCAGCAGGCGAGCGCCGTGGCACAGACCGAAACGCAGGTGCGCGTGCGCATCGAAGGAGTGACCACGCTCGCCGACTACACCGCCGTCGAGCGCCTGCTGCGGGGTGACGTGGCCGTGCGGCGCGCCAACATTGCCGCCGCAGACACGAGCGGTGTCAGCTTCGATGTCCTGGTGCGCGGCGGTGCTGCAGGACTGGAGCAGGGGCTGACGGGGACGCGGCTGGTGCGTGCCGCTTCCCCGGGCGACTTTATCGTGTATCGCTATCAACCTTAAGAACGCCAGCGCCAAACCCCGTTGTTCACCGTGCGCCACCTGCCTAACATCATCTGCTTCATCCGCCTCGCGCTTATCTGGCCGATTGCGAGCGCGCTGCACGCGGGCCAGCAGTTGCCGGCGCTGGCGCTGTTCGTGGCTGCCGCGTTCTCCGATGGGCTCGACGGCTATCTCGCCAAGCGGTTCAACTGGACCTCTGAGCTGGGTAAGTTCCTGGATCCGGTGGCTGACAAACTCCTGCTCGTCACGGTGTTCGTGGAATCCGCGTGGCTGGGGCTGGTTCCCTGGTGGCTTACGGCCGCGGTAGTGGCGCGCGATGTGCTGATCGGGCTGGGCGCGCTGGTCTACCGGCTGTGGTTCGGAGAGCTGCGTGGGCGGCCGACCATCATCAGCAAGATCAATACCGCGGCCCAGCTGATGTATGTCGTGCTGGTCATGCTGCGAGCCGCTGTCGGGGTCCCGCCGCGCGAGTTACTGGATGCGGGCGCGGTCCTCACCCTGATCACCACCGTGGTGTCGGGGCTTGACTACGTGATCACTTTCACGCGTCGCGCCCTGATGCTGCCCGCGCACGCACGCTAGGGCCTGGATTGCATGCGCCAGATTCCCCTGGGGCTGCGCCTGCCTGACCGCGCGCTGTTCACCAACTTCCTGCCGGCGCGTAACTGCGAAGCACTGGAGCACGCCCGGCGCGTCGCCAGCGGTGAATACGTGGGGCTCACCTGGCTGTGCGGGCCGGCGGGCGCCGGCAAGACGCATCTGCTGCAGGCCGTGTGTGCCACGGCGAGCGCGCGCATGCGCTCAGGCTACGTGCCGCTGGCCGAGCTCGCGCCGCTCGGGGTCGGTGTGCTCGAGGGCCTGAATCTTCAGTGCCTGTGTCTCGATAATGTAGATGCGGTCGCGGGCAAGAGCGACTGGGAGCGCGCGATCTTCGGACTGTTGCATGAAGCAGAGGAGGGCGGCGGATCCCTGGTGCTGGCCGCGCAGGCGCCACCCGCACTCCTGCCGTGGGCACTCAAGGATCTGGGTTCACGCTGTGCCGCGGGTGCGGTGGTGCCGCTGCGGGTGCTGGATGAGGCCGAGCAGCAGGCGGCCCTGAAGTTGCGCGCGCGCGTGCGCGGCTTTGAATTGCCGGATGAAACCCTGCAGTGGCTGCAGCGGCGTTTTCCGCGCGACATGCGCGCACTCTATGAGCTTCTGGATACGCTCGATGAAGCGGCGCTCGCCGCACAGCGCCGGCTCACCATACCGTTCATCCGCGAGGTATTGGGTGCCTCGGGACGCGCACCAGCCAGCGACGCCTAGGCGGGTGAGAGCTTCACGGCCAGCGTCGCGACGCGCCGGCCGAGCGCCTGCGCGAGGGTCTGCTCCGCTTCGGTGAGCACCGGCGTGCCGTTCGCGCCGACCACGTGCGAGGCGCCGTAAGGCGTGCCGCCGCTCGTCGTCTCATTCAGCGCGCGCTCGGTGTAGGGCAGCCCAACCAGCAACATGCCGTGATGCAGGAGCGGCAGCATCATCGACAGCAGGGTCGTCTCCTGGCCACCGTGCATGGTCTGGGTCGAGGTAAACACGCCCGCAGGTTTCCCGGCCAGAACACCCGAGAGCCACAGCGCCGCGGTGCTGTCGAGGAAGTACTTCAGCGGCGCTGCCATGTTGCCGAAGCGTGTCGGGCTGCCGAGCACAAGTCCCTGTACCTCCCGCAGGTCATCGAGAGTCACGTAGGGCGGGCCGCTCGCCGGCACGGGCCGCGCGGGCTCTTCGCTCGCCGCGGCAACCGGCGGCACGGTGCGTAGCCGCGCTTTTGCGCCGGGGACCGCCTCGACGCCCCGGCACACTTGTCGTGCGAGTTCCGCGGTGGCGCCCGTGCGTGAGTAGTACAGAACCAGGACTTCCGCCACTTTTTAATCTCCGTCGCCGGACGTGCGAGCGTACGTTGCCACAAAACGGATGTGCCATCATCCTTGGCTTACGGCACGGGCGTACAGAAACTACAGTAGTATTCGCCCTTCCCATGATTTGCAGGAAGTGTCTGGTGGGTGGCCGCGTGCAGGGCGTCTTTTACCGCGCCACGGCGGCGCGCCGTGCGCAGGAGCTTGCGATCACGGGCTACGCCCGCAATCTGCCCGACGGGCGGGTCGAGATACTGGCGTGTGGCGAGGACGAACTGGTGCAGGCGTTCATCAAGTGGTTGTGGATCGGCTCCTCGGCATCCAAGGTGACCTCGGTGGAAGTCGCTGAAGAGCGCGCCGATGCCGGACAGGGGCACACAGCGTTTCGCTCAGCATGATGTCCAGACAGACACTTTTCGGCGCGCTCCTGCTCCTCGCGGCGTGGGGCGTCACCAGCTTGCCGGCCGCCGTGCGCCAGCAGAGCGCGCCCGCCAGCCCGGCCGCGGAAGCACCCCAAACCACGCCGACCCCGGCCGCGCAGGCCGAGCCTGCAGTGCCCGCCGCACCCCCAGCGACGCAACCGGCTGCGGAGCCCGCAACGGCAGCGCCAACAGCGCCGGTCGCGGGCGAGTCTGCGAGCGTGCCTGTGGCGCCGCTGGCGGCGGTGCCCGCGCTGCATCGTCACGCACACCACGGGCAGGCCTGGGTGGTGGCCGCAAATCCGCTGGCGGTGGAGGCGGGCCTTGAGATCCTGCGCAAGGGCGGGACGGCTGTTGATGCCGCGGTGGCGGTGCAGGCCATGCTGGGACTGGTCGAGCCGCAGAGTTCGGGCATCGGCGGCGGCGCGTTCCTCATGTACTACGACGCGCGCACCGGCGATGTGAGCGCACTCGACGGCCGCGAGAAGGCGCCCGCGGGCGCCTCGCCCACCATGTTTCTCGATGAGCACGGCAAACCCCTGAGCTACCTCGAGGCGGTGCGCAGCGGCCGCTCGACCGGCGTACCCGGCGTCGTGGCAATGTTGTATACGGCGCACGCGCGCTATGGCGGCTTGCGGTGGCGGGAGCTGTTCCAACCGGCGATCCGCGCGGCTACCGACGGTATCAAGGTGCCCGAGCGGCTGGCGAGTTTCCTGGGGGAAGGATCACCGTTTCCGCCCACCAACGAAATCCGCAAGCTCTTCTCGCGGCCCGATGGCGGTACGGTCGAAGCGGGCGATCAGTTCACCAATCCGGACTACGCCGCCACGCTGAAACGAATCGCGCTCGAAGGCCCGTCCGCCCTGTATGAGGGATCGATCGCCAGTGAGCTGGTGAAGGTGACGACGACCCCGCCCTTGCCGGGGGACATGACCCTCAGGGACCTCGCGGGTTATCGCGCGGAGTGGATGAAGCCTCTGTGCAGGCCTTACCGGTATTACTCGGTGTGTGTGCCGCCGCCGCCCGCGGGCGGGGTGTCGCTGCTCGAACTCCTCGGGACGCTGGAGAAAACCGACATCGCCAGCCGCGGACCCAACGACCCGCAGGCGTGGTTCCTGTTTGTACAGGCGAGCCGCCTGATGTACGCGGACCGCGATCAATACCTCGCCGATCCGCACTTTGTCACGGTACCCGTGGAGCGGCTGCTCGATCCCGCGTATCTGCGCCTGCGCGCACAGCTGATTGGCGAGCGCGCCGGCCCGGTGCCGCAACCCGGCGACGTGTTTACGCCACGCGGGCGCGATGCGACTCAGGAGTCCTCCGGCACCAGTCACTTCGTGGTGCTCGACGCCGAGGGCAACGTGGTCTCGATGACGACCACCGTGGAGACGGTGTTTGGCTCCGGGCGCACCGTCGACGGCTTCGTGCTCAACAACCAACTCACTGACTTTTCTTTCGCGCCCACCGAGGCCGGCCGACCGGCGGCCAACGCCGTGCAGGGCGGCAAGCGCCCGCGCTCCTCCATGGCGCCCGTGATCATCCTCGATCACGATCACAACTTCTTTGCCGCGCTCGGCTCCCCGGGTGGCTCCGCGATTCTCGAGTACAACGCCAAGGCGATCGTGGGACTCCTCGCCTGGAAGCTGTCGCTCAAGCAGGCGATCGAGCTACCGAACCTGATCGCGCGCGGCGAGACCTTCAGCGGCGAACTCGCGAAGTTCACGCCTGCAGTGCTCGCGGGCTTGCGCGAGCGTGGCGTTGAGTTGAAGAGCGGGCGTGCCGAGAATTCGGGCTTCCACGGGGTTTTGCGTCGTGCCGACGGCACCTACGAAGGCGCGGCCGACTCACGCCGCGAAGGCGTTGCCGAAATGGTTGCACCCGCACGCCGCGGCGAGGCGCCGCACGCAGCCGTGCACTAGAGTTTCAGTTGCCCGGACCGGGAGCTGATGCTGCCAGAGCGGCAGCGGCGTCAGCGGCTCTTGCCGCGTACGTTGGCGATGCCCCGATTAATTTCTCGGACCCCTTGAGTCTATGCAAGATGGTCTTGCAGTTCTCGCGTGTATTACTGAACGCCTACCATATCTCTGTCTACACATCTGAGCTGCTCCTGTTTTCCCTGACACCTCGGTTAGGTTTCGCGGAGGGTGCTTTGTTCCGGAACAGCGCTCGGGCGAAGACCGGCAATAAGTCCACTCCGCAGATCACGACCCGCCGTTCCCGATCGTGCGCCTGCCTCAGCGTTGCAGCAGTTTCGTCATTGGCTCCCAGTAGTGGACACCCCATCCAGAAGCGAGGCTCGCTCCTTGACCCTCGGGGAATCCGCGGTGGTCGAGGACGAGCCTGCAGCCGGCGCCTTCGGTGGCGAGCGTAAATTTCACGATCGAGTAGTCGCCGGCCTTCCAGCCACCCGCGCGCCATGCCTGCACCAGGCGCTTATCCGGCACCATCTCCAGATGCCGGCCCGTGATGTAGCCGCCGAAGAGTGTGAACGAACCACCCACTTCACGGCTGATGGTTGTGGCCGTCGCGCCGGGCGCAGTGACGAGCGTTACCGCATCGCTCAGGCGTGTTAGCGCGTCGAATTGTCTGGCACTCGTCAGCGCTTCATAAACCTGCCGGCGGCTGGCCTTGAACGTGACCTCCTGGTGGATCGACTCGGACGAGTGCGACAGACCGTCGCTTGCGCCGGCCGCCGCCTGAGTCGGGTTGTTGGATGCACCAAACACCCGTGCCGCGCCGAGTCCGGCGGGAATGGTTGCCAGGCCCAGGGTGAGTGCCCGCCGGGAGATGAGTGTGGAAAGCATGAGGAGTTCTCCCCTTATTGATCGCTGCTGGCGACTCGCGCCGCCTTCACCGCTTCGGCGCCGGCAGCGGCTTGAACCCGAGGTCATCCGCGCCACTCCAGTGCGACCACCTGCCGACCACCAGATCCGGGTAGTTGCGCCGCCCGACGCTGCCGTTATAGCGCGCCAGCGCTTTGCGGACGTCATTGTGCTCGTAATTAAGATAGAAACGCAGGATCGCGCAGCCCATGCGGATGTTGGGGGCCACGTGCACCAGTTCGTAGCGGCGCATTCCGAGCTGTTCCGGCCAGAACGGCATGACCTGCATAAGGCCGACGGCGCCCGCAGAGGACACGGCCCAGCGGTTGAAGCGGCTCTCGATGTCGATAACCGACATGACGAGGCCCGGTGGCAGGCGTGATTCCCCGCTCCGGTGGGTCTCGCAGTAGACCTGTTTCAGGATATCGAGCCGCTCGTTCTTATCCGCAACGATGCTGCGTAAGCGCGGCTCCATCAGCGTGTACCAGACCGCCGAGTCGTATTGATCGGTGAAGCACTCCGCCTGCGCGATGGCGCGGGCAACGACCGCCTTTAGCTCCGGGTCGCGCTGCTGGTCCGCGAACGCGGAATACGTGGCGCTAAGTCCAAGCACGGCCAGCACCATGGCGAGCCCGGCGTTCCTGGGCGCGGGGCGGCGTGAGGGCACGATCGGCGCAGCCGCGGCCGGGGCTGGCGCGGCGCTAGCCTTCGAGGCGCGCGCGAATGAAGGCAAGAGCGCCGTCCGCGGGAAACTCCGTGCTCGCCGACTCGCGGCGCTGACGGTATTCGAGCTTGCCGGCATCCAGGCCGCGCTCGGCCACCACCAGTCGATGGGGTATCCCCAGGAGTTCCGCATCCGCGAATTTGACGCCGGGACGCGCGTCGCGGTCATCGTAGAGCACCTCGATGCCGGCGGCGGTGAACTCGGCGTACAGGCGGTCGGAGACTTCGCGCACACGCTCGGATTTTTGCAGGTTGATGGGTATCAGCACCACCTGGAAAGGCGCGATCGCCGCGGGCCAGATGATGCCGCGCTCATCATGGTTCTGTTCGATGGCTGCCGCCGGGATGCGCGTCACGCCGATGCCGTAGCAACCCATGTAGAGCATGCTCTGCCGGCCGCCCTCATCGAGCACCGTCGCGTTCATGGATTCGCTGTACTTCGTGCCGAGCTGGAAGATATGACCCACCTCGATGCCGCGGACGATTTTCAGGTGCCCCTTGCCGGTCGGGCTCGGGTCGCCCGCGACGACGTTGCGCAGGTCGGCCGCAATCGCACCCGGCGCGTCGCGCTCCCAGTTCACACCCGTCAGATGCATGTCCTTCTCATTGGCGCCGCTCACGAAGTCAGCGAGCGCGAGGGCGGCGTGATCTGCGTACAGGCGGCATTTCAGGCCCGTGACGCCGACGTAGCCGGGCTCGGTCCCGGTCGCCTTGAGCACCCGCTCGGCACTCGCCATCTTCAAGGGACTCGCAACGCCTGCGAGCTTTTGCGCCTTGACCGCATTCAGCTCGTGATCGCCGCGCACCACCAGCGCCACGGCATCGCCGTCACTGCCCTCGACGATCAACGTCTTGATACAGCGTGCGGGCGGGACTTTCAGGAACCGCGCGAGATCCTCGATGGTGCGCGCGCCGGGGGTCGCGACCTTGCGTAACGCTTCCGCGGGCGCCGGGCGCGGCTCGGACGAGGGCAGGGTGGCGGCGGCATCGAGGTTGGCGGCGTAGTCATCGCCGTCCGAGAAGGCGATCGCATCCTCGCCGGAAGCGGCGAGCACGTGGAACTCCTGCGACACATCCCCGCCGATCGCGCCCGAATCCGCGCGCACGGCGCGGAAGGTCAGTCCGGTGCGCGTGAAAATGCGCGTGTAGGCGTCGTACATGGTGCGGTAGCCGGCGCGCAGCGACTCCTCATCGAGGTGGAAGGAGTAGGCGTCCTTCATGATGAACTCGCGCGCCCGCATGACGCCAAAGCGTGGCCGCACTTCGTCACGGAACTTGGTCTGGATCTGATAGAAGTTGACCGGTAACTGGCGGTAGCTCTTCAGCTCCCGCCGCGCGATATCGGTGATCACTTCCTCGTGCGTGGGGCCGGCGATGAAATCACGTTCATGCCGGTCCTTGAAACGCAGCAGCTCCGGCCCGTACACGCTCCAGCGCCCGGACTCCTGCCACAGCTCCGCCGGCTGGACCACCGGCATGACCAGCTCGAAGGCGCCGGCACGGTTCATCTCCTCGCGCACGATGCGTTCCACCTTCTGCAACACCCGCAGCCCCATGGGCAGCCAGGTGTAGAGGCCCGCTGCGAGGCGCCGGATGAGCCCGGCGCGCAGCATGAGCTGGTGGCTGATGACCTCCGCTTCGCCGGGGGTCTCCTTCAAGGTGTTGATGGGGTACTGGGACAGCCTCATCGTGGGGTCGCCTGCTCATCCGCTGGGGAGTTTGGCATCTTAACAGCAGGCCCCTGATAAGATTGCGCACCGTGAGCACCGACCCCCAGGAATACGTACGTCCCCGCGGCAGGGGCATCTACCTCTTGCCGAACTTGCTGACCACCGGCTGCCTGTTCTCGGGCTTTTACGCCGTGGTCGCGGCCATCGACAAGCACTTCGCATACGCCGGCATGGCGGTATTTGCGGCCATGATCTTCGACACCCTGGATGGACGCATCGCGCGCCTCACGCGCACCGAGAGCACCTTCGGCAAGGAGTACGACAGCCTCGCCGACATGGTGTCCTTCGGGGTGGCGCCGGCCATCGTCGCCTACCAGTGGGGCGTGGTGCGCATCGCCGAGTACGGTCATCACTGGGGCCGCTTTGGCTGGCTGGCCTGCTTTTTCTACGCGGTCGCGGCCGCGCTGCGCCTGGCGCGCTTCAACGCCCGCGCGGCAACCGCCGACAAGCGTTACTTTGAAGGTCTGCCGAGCCCTTCGGCGGCGGCAATCGTGGCGGCCTTCGTCTGGTTTGTCAGTGACTGGCACGAGCCGGGGCTGACGGGACTCATTGCCGCCTTCGTGGTCACCGCCAGCGCCGGCGCCCTGATGGTGAGCCGCTTTGGCTATCCGAGCTTCAAGCAGTTCGATCTCGACCGGCGCATCCGTTTTGTCTACATGCTGCTCGTGCCGCTGATTTTTGTGCTCATTGCGATCGAGCCGTCCACCATGCTCCTGGCCGTGTTCGGCACCTACGCCCTGTCGGCGCCGCTGCTGTGGGTGGGACGGCGGCTGCGGCGCGCCGTGCGTGGCGCTCCGCCCGCCGCGGGCGCCTGACCGCCCTATGCAGCACCCGCAGCGCAATGAATACCTGCAGGCGATTGGCATTGATCTGTGGGTGCCGCGGGGGAATCCTGCCGCCGCNNGCGCCAGCGCGTTGGGAGGCCCTGCGCCAGGAGATCATGGGCTGCACGCGCTGCCCGCTGCATGCGACCCGCACCCAGGGCGTCGTGGGTGTGGGACCCAAGCGCGCCGACTGGCTGGTGATAGGCGAGGCGCCCGGCGCCGAGGAGGATCGGCGCGGCGAACCCTTCGTCGGACCGGCGGGGCAACTGCTGGATGCGATGCTGCGCGCCATCGGACTGGATCGCGCGACCAACGTCTACATCGCCAACATATTAAAGAGCCGGCCACCGGGCAACCGCGATCCGAAACCTGACGAGGTGGCGGCGTGCCTGCCGTATCTCGTGCGGCAGATCGCGCTTCTGCAGCCGAAGATCATGCTCGCCGTGGGTCGGATCGCGGCGCAAAACCTGCTCGGCACGCAGTTGCCGCTCGGCCGACTGCGCGGCCAGGTGCACCATTTCGGGGAGTTCAACACCCCGTTGGTGGTGACGTATCATCCCGCGTATCTGCTGCGTACGCCGGGCGAGAAGCGCAAGGCGTGGGAGGATCTTAAGTTTGCGCGTAGCGTCTACCAGCGGCTGACCTGAAGAGCCAAGCCACCCGATGGCCACTGCACCTGAGCTCTTTTCTACCGCGCCGGAGATGACCATCCGGCCGATGCGCGCGCCCGATGTGGCCGAGGTGGTCGCCATCGAGCACGCCTCGTACCAGTTTCCCTGGAGCGAAGGGATTTTCCGCGACTGCCTGCGTGTGGGCTACATCTGCCGCGTGGCAACCGTGGGTGGGATACTCATGGGCTACGGGGTGATGAGCAGCGGCGCCGGTGAGGCGCACATTCTCAACGTATGCGTGGGTGAGAACTTCCGCTGCCGGGGTCTGGGCCGGCACCTGATGCTCGCGCTCATCGAACGCGCCGCCGCCGTGGGCGTGCGCGAGGCGTTTCTCGAGGTACGACCTACCAACACCGCCGCGATCCGTCTGTACCTGTCGATGGGCTTCGTGCAGCTGGGGATGCGGCGCGGCTACTACCAGGCGGTCGCTGGCCGCGAGGATGCCGCGGTTTTAAGACTTACCCTGGGTGGACCCGGTGCCCTGCTCGGCGCCGCTCCCGCCTCAGAGCCGTGAACGACATGACCGCCGCAACGGCCGCCGAAATCCGGCGGCGCCGGACGTTCGCGATCATCTCGCACCCCGATGCCGGCAAGACCACGCTCACGGAGAAACTGCTGCTCTTCGGCGGCGCCATCCAGATGGCGGGCACCGTCAAGGGACGCAAGGCCGCGCGCCACGCGACCTCCGACTGGATGCGCCTGGAGCAGCAGCGCGGCATTTCGGTAACCTCATCGGTGATGCAGTTCCCCTATCGGGACTGCATCGTCAATCTCCTGGATACCCCGGGACATGAGGATTTTTCGGAAGACACCTACCGCACGCTCACGGCGGTGGACTCGGCGCTCATGGTGATCGACTGCGCCAAGGGGGTGGAGGAGCGCACCATCAAGCTGATGGAGGTGTGCCGCCTGCGCGATACGCCGATCATGACGTTCATCAACAAGCTCGATCGCGACGGCCGCATGCCGATCGAGCTGCTGGATGAAATCGAGAGCGTGCTGCGCATCAGCACCGCGCCGATTACCTGGCCGATCGGCATGGGCCGGGAGCTGCGCGGCATCTATCACCTCGCCGAGGATCGCATCTACGTCTACGCCGCCGGTGAGCGCGGCCGCGTCGGCGAGAACCGCATCATCGACGGCCTGCACAGCGCGCCAGCGCGCGAGTTCCTCGGCGATGCGGCGGCGGCATTTGATGAGGAGATCGCGCTGGTCAAGGGCGCCACGGAAGGCTTCGATGCGGACAGCTACCGTGCCGGCCAGCAGACCCCGGTGTTCTTCGGCTCCGCCATCAACAATTTCGGAGTCGAGGAGTTGCTCGCCTCCTTCACCACCCACGCGCCGGGGCCGTTGCCGCGCACCGCACGCGAGCGCACCGTCCTGCCCCTGGAGGAACCACTCGCGGGCTTCGTGTTCAAGATCCAGGCAAACATGGACCCCATGCACCGCGACCGCATCGCGTTTTTGCGGCTGTGCGCGGGCAGGTATTCGCGGGGCATGCGCCTCTTTCACGTGCGACTCGACAAGGAAGTGCGGGTCGCCGATGCGCTCACCTTCATGGCCGCCGACCGCTCGCAGGCCGAGGAAGCGTATGCGGGCGACATCATCGGCCTGCACAACCACGGCACCATCAACATCGGCGATACCTTCACCCAGGGCGAGGAGCTCAGGTTTATGGGGGTGCCGAATTTTGCCCCGGAAATCTTCCGCCGCGCAGTGCTGAAAGACCCCTTGAAAATGAAGGCGCTGCAGAAGGGGCTATCGCAGTTGTGTGAGGAGGGCGCCACGCAGCTGTTCAAGCCACTGCGCAACAATGACCTCATCCTCGGCGCTGTCGGGCAGCTGCAATTTGAAGTCGTGGCTTTCCGGTTGCAGGACGAATACAGCGTGCAGTGCGTGTTCGATCCGATCACCGTCCACACGGCGCGCTGGGTGGACTGCGCCGATGCGCGCAAGCTCGAGGAGTTCCGCGCCCGCGCTTACCAGCACCTGGCGCTCGATCACAGCGGGGCGCTGGTGTACCTCGCGCCCTCGCGGGTCAACCTCGCGCTCACACTCGAGCGCTGGCCCGACATCAGCTTCCGCGAGACCCGCGAACACGCCTGAAGGAAGCGCAGCTGCAAGAGGGATGGCGCGCAGACTGGATTTGTGCGACATACGTCCCCATAGCGGAGGTCCTATGAACGACGTTCCCGCGGCGGCGGCCCCCCAGGCACAACGCGAATTCCTGATCAACGCGCTATACGAGGCCTCAGAGCTCGAGCACAACCTCATGTGCACGTACCTGTACGCCGCTTTCAGTCTGAAGGACGGTGAAGGCGACGGGCTTAGTGCCGAAGAGGCGGCGGCCGTCAAACGCTGGCGCGAGGTACTGCTGGGTGTCGCGATCGAGGAGATGGGACACCTCGCGGCCGTCTGGAACATTACCTCGGCGCTTGGCGGGAGTCCGCGCATCGGTCGCACCAACTTCCCACTCGATCCGGGTTACCTGCCGGCGAGCGTGGTGGTGAAGCTCGCCCCCTTCAACGCGCAGACCGTGCAGCACTTCGTGTTTCTCGAGCGGCCGCATGAGTCCACGGAACCCGAGGGCGCGGGCTTCTCTTATGAGCGACCGTATGTGCGCGGCATAAGCCAACCACACCTGACGCCGATGGCTACCGACTACGACACCGTCGGTGTCTTTTACGCTTGTCTCGGGGAAGCACTGCACGCGTTCGTGGCGCGCTACGGCGAGGCCGTTGCATTCGACGGCGACCCGGCATTGCAGCTCTCGGGCGCCGAGGTGAATCTCACCGGGGCGCAGCCGGTCAGGTGCCTGAAGACCGCACTGCAGGCGTTCGCGGCCATCGTCACGCAGGGCGAAGGTGCGCCGCGCGACTCGCAGGGCTCGCATTACCAGAAATTCCTCGGCATTCGCGACGAGCTGCTTGCGCTGTCAGCCAGGAATCCTGCCTTCACGCCGGCGTTCCCTGCGGCCACCAACCCGGTTCTGCGGCGGCCGCCGCGGCCGGAGGGGCGCGTGTGGATCGAGGACCCCGCAGCCTTCGCCACGGTGGATCTGGCGAATGCGTCCTACGGGCTCATGCTGCGCCTTCTCGCCTACGCGTATGCGCTGCGGGGCCCGAGTCCCGAGAAGTCCCTCACCGTGGATCTTGCGATCGGACTGATGCAGGCGGTCGCGCCCCTTGCCGAGCGGGCGGCGCGCCTGCCGGCGGGACCCTCGAACCCACAGTGCAACGCCGGGGTGTCTTTTACCACGCTGCGTGACTCGGCCGCCCTGTCGCCAGGTCCCGCGGCGCGACGACTGTTCGTCGAGCGCTTTGCGCAGCTGGCGCAAGGGGGCGAGGCGCTGCGCAGCAGTGGCGACACGCGCGCTCGCGCGGCTGCCGCTGCGCTGACATCCCTTGCAGGGCGCGCGGCAAAAGGCTTCGATCTCTCAGCGGCAGCGCCAGCGGCGGTTGCAGCCGCTGCGATGGCGGTACCGACGGTCGCCGCCGCAGCGTCCGTCGCCGCCGGCACGGCGGCGGTGGCGCGCGCGGCTGACGCGACCGCAGCGAGTGTCGCCGACGGTGTGGAGAGCGTGCGCGGCGAGAAGCTCGAACTGCAGTTTGAGGCGAAGCTGTGCATCCACTCGCGCTTCTGTGTCACCGGCGCACCGCGGGTGTTTCTCGCCAACGTAAAGGGGCCCTGGATCCACCCGGACGCCATGCCGGTGGACGCGCTGGTGGAGATTGCGCACGCGTGTCCTTCGGGCGCGATCCGTTATCGCCACCTGGATGGCGCGCCGGATGAGATCGCACCGCCGGTAAATCTCGCCGGTATTCGCGAAGCGGGACCCTATGCTTTCCGTGCGCAACTACAGATCAACGGTACGCCGGCTGGTTTTCGCGCCACGCTGTGCCGCTGCGGGGCTTCGAAGAACAAGCCATTCTGCGACAGCTCCCATCACGAGGTGGGGTTCAACGCTACCGGTGAGCCCACGAGCGGCAAGACCGACATGCTGCCGATGCGCGACGGGGTGCTGGCCGTGGACCCGCAGATCGACGGCCCGCTGAAGGTGAGCGGGAATCTGGAGATCATGAGCGGCACCGGGCGTGTGGTCGCGCGTACGACCGCCACCTGGCTGTGTCGTTGCGGGCAGAGCAACAACAAGCCCTTCTGCGACGGCACTCACAAGAAGATCGGCTTCAAGGCCCCTTAGGGCGTGTTAACACCGCGGAAGCCGTGCCGCGGTCACCGCCGGAAACGGAACTACTGTCCGCCGAAATCGCTTCGAAGCGATTTCGGCCGATGGACTAGGGCGACCGCACGGATAGCCGCGCGACTGCGCGCCGGAACTCCTGGATGTCGCGCGTCCGCGTCGCGGGCGCGGGTGGTCCAAAGCGCAGCTGTGTGTAGCGCGCGAATATTGCGTCAACTCGCTCCTTGAGATCCGGCCGGCGCTCGCTCACCGTGTTGGCGAAGCTCATTGGCCCCTGGTGCGATGCGCGTGCGGGTGCAATCCGCGCGAGTTTACGACACAGGCGCATGTAGGCCCCGGCGAGCGGGTCGCGTCGCGGGGCCTTGAGGTCCCGCCCGCTGTGCCAGGCAATGAGCGCGAGCCAGCCCAAAACGCCGGCGGCAAACGCCCAGCCCAGATAGCGTACGTCCGGACTGCGGACGCCCAGTCGCGACAGCAGGTCAAGTTGCGAGTCGAGGGTGAACTTCACGACGTGACCGTTCCACCAGTTATTGGTGGCATCCCAACTCTGCAGCAGTCGTGTGAGCCAGGCGGACCCGTGCAACAGCCGTTGTGGCGATGACATCGCGCCGGGGAAAAGATCCAGAATGCCGCGCCGCAGCCGTTCGGGTGCGACCACTGCGGTGGGATCCACGCGCGTCCAGCCGCGGCCCTCGAGCCACACCTCGGCCCAGGCATGCGCGTCCGATTGCCGCACGATGAAGTAGCCGCCGATGGGATTCCATTCACCGCCGAGGTAACCGGTGACGACCCGCGCCGGCAGGCCTGCGCCACGCATGAGGGTGACGAACGCCGAGGCATAGTGACCGCAGAAGCCGGCGCGGGTGCTGAAGAGCAGGTCATCCACCGAGTCGGAACCGGTGGGCTGCGGGTCGAGCGAATACACGAAGCCGCCGGTGCGCAGGAACTCAAGCGCCGCGCGCACCAGGGCGGCTTCCGAGCCGGCCTGCTGGCGCAGCGATTGCGCCAATTCCAGCGTGCGCGGATTGCGTCCCGGGTGCAATTGCATGTCTTCGCGGCGCTCGGCTGCACTGAGCGGCCACGCGGCGCGCATGTGCGTATTGGAAAGCGCTTCATAGTTCACCGGCTGATTAACCGGTTCCGCCGCGAGCAGTTCATAGTCGTAAGTCAGCTGCACTTTCGCATCCGGGGATTGCGTGGGCGTGTCCAGTGCAAACCACCAGCGGTGCCGCGATGGCTCGAGCGCAATCGAGTAGCGATAGGTCTTGCCCGCCGCCTCGAGCGGCTGGCGCCATTGAGCGAAGCCCCCGCCGCGGCGCCAGGTGTAGCCGTCGAAGTCATGCAGCACCGGACCGCGCCAGTAGCGCTCCTCGGGCGGCGGCGGGACGAGCGCGAAGCGCGCCCGGAACGCCGTGTCATACGAGGACGTGAGGTGCGTGATGCCGCCGGGGCTCATGCTGTCAGACAGCCCGGTGAGTGCTTCCTCACCGTGCGGTATTGCCCAGAATGCCCCCGCGAGACGCGGAAAAAACACGAACAGGATCAGCGCCAGCGGCGCCGCCAGGACGAGCGCGCGGCCCGCAAGCGTGAGCGCCGTGCGCGCCGCAAGACCGCGCGCGGTGATGACGGCGAGCGCGGCACAGCACAGCCACGCCTGCAGCAGGTACAGCGGTGCCCGCACGAGACCCTGCCGGTCAAGGCAGGCCGCCACCAGGAGAAAGAGTCCCGCCCCAACCATCACCAGTTGGTCGCGTGGGGTTCTCGTCTCGAGGAGTTTCAGCGCCGCCATCGGCACCAGCAGCGCCGTGCCCGCTGCCAGGCCGTTCAGCGTGTGGAATCGCGTTAACACCGCCGCGACCAGCAGCAGCGCCAGCGCGGCGCGTGCCGCCAGTGGCGCTCCGCGCCCGCTCGATCGCCCGGTTAGGAGCCGCCACGCCACCAGCGCGAGCGCGGCCGCCGATGCCCACAGCGGCACGCGATCCACGTGCAGCAGCACCCCGCCCGTGAACGCCGCGCAGCACCAGGCAAGCCCCCGCAAGTCAGGCGCTGCTGCGGCCGGTGACGCCACTACGGTTGGCATGCAGCGAGCGCGGCAAGACAACGGTGCCGCTGCTGCGGCCCGCGGTCAGGGGGAATGCGAACCTGCGGAAGCACCAGCCCATAGCGATCACCGCGCGCCTCGGCGTCGACCACCCAGCGCGCCAGCTGCGAGATGCGTGCCTCGATGTCAGGGTCCGTCAGACGCGCGAACTCGAACAGGCGCGTTTCCGCGCCCGGCGGCGAATACTCCTTCACCAGCAGCGGCGCCTCACGCGCGTACGCCTTCCAGTCCACCTGCCGCGGCGAGTCGCCTTCGCGAAACGGGCGCAGCGTCAGCCACTCATCCGCCCCGGCGCTGCCCTCAGAATGTGTCCCGGGTTTGCGCCCCGGCGCACCGGGCATCGGCAGGGCACCGTAGGGCCGCGGGTAGACCAGCAGCTGCAGCGGCGCGTACACCCAGGTCCAGGCCCGAAACAGGCCAAATGGCTGCGCCGTGGCAAGCCGCACGCGCTCGATGTTCCACACGCCGCGGGCTTTGGCCGGCAGCGGCAACTGCAGATGCTGCTCGCCGTTTGCGGGCAGGTCCGCGGTCACGAGGGGCTGATCACCCGCGGCGGCCTCGAGCTGCAGCCGCGGCCGCAGGGCTGCGTTGCCGAGCGTCACGTGCAGGCTCGCGGCAGTTCCTGCGAACACCGGCGGCGCGCGCGCCGCCACCAGCGTGGTGCCGAGGAGATTGCGGTGGCACTGCTGCATGCCCACCAGCGCAAACCCGGCCAGGAGAAAGGTGAGGAACAGGGCGAGGCTGTTGCCGTAGTTGAGCCCCGCCAGCAGCATCAGGAAAAGCAGCGCCCAGAAGGTAAGTCCCGCGCGCGTGGGCAGGATATAGAGTCTGCGGCGCGCGAGCGTCAGCGGCAGGGCGTCGGGTCCCTGGCGGCGCCGCATCCAGGCGTTGAGGCGCGCGTTGAAAGAGCCCGTGAGGGATTCAAACACGGGCGAGCGCGTCACACCGGTACGGGCACTGCCCGGATGATCTCCGTCGCGACTCCTGCGCCGTCGCCAGCGGCTGCGTCGCGGCGCTCGAGCCGATGCGTGACCACGGCGGGCAACACCGCCTGTACATCCTCCGGCAGCACGGCGCTGCGCCCGGCCAGGTACGCCCAGGCCTGCGCCGCGCGAATCAGTCCCTGGCCGGCGCGCGGCGAGAGGCCGAGCTTCAGATCCGCGCGCTCACGGGTGCGCGCAATGAGCGCCTGGCAGTAATCCAGCAGCGCGTCCGCAACGTAGACACCACGCACTGCGCGCTGCATGCGCAGCACCGCGGTGGCGTCGAGCGCGGGGGTCATGCCGGGCAGGAGTTCCCGGCGCTCGCCGCCGCGCAAGAGCTCCCGCTCATGCACCGCATCCGGGTAGCCGAGCGTTACACGCATGAGAAAGCGGTCGAGCTGCGACTCGGGCAGCGCGAAGGTCCCGAGCTGCTCGTGCGGGTTCTGGGTCGCGGCCACAAAAAATGGCTCAGGCAGAGGGTAGGTCGTGCCATCGGCACTCACCTGGCGCTCCTCCATGGCCTCCAGCAGGGCGCTCTGGGTGCGCGGACTTGCGCGGTTGACCTCGTCCGCGAGCAAAAGCTGCGTGAAGATCGGCCCCCGGCGGAAATGAAACTGCTGGCTGGCGCGATCGAAGATCGATACGCCCACGATGTCCGCGGGCAAAAGATCACTCGTGAACTGCACGCGTTGCCAGGCGAGGCCGAGCACATGCGCCAGCGCATGCGCGAGCGTGGTCTTGCCGACCCCGGGTACGTCCTCGATCAGAAGATGCCCGCGCGCCAGCAGGCACGCCAGACACAGACGGATCTGGTCGGGCTTGCCGAGGATGATGGTCTCCAGGCCCGTGAGCACGCACGCAATGGCCGCTGAGTCCCCGGCAGCGGTATCGGTACCGGCGAGCGCCGTGACGGCAGGGTTGGGCATGTTCACGAGGAGGGAAGCGCGCGCACGCGCTCGAGCTGTTGAGCAAGGCCACGCGCGGTGTGCTCGAGTTCCGCGGCGCGTTCGCGCTCGGTGGTGACAACCGCGGGCGGCGCGCCGCGCACGAAGTTTTCGTTGGCGAGTTTCGCCTGCGCCTTCGCCAGGTCTTCGCGCGCCCTGGCGAGCAGGCGCTCGAGACGCTGGATCTCAGCTCCGGCATCGATCAGTCCCGCCATCGGCACGAGCAGCGTGAGGTTGCCGACCAGCGCCGTGGCTGACTGCGGGCTCGTGGCGCTTGCGGCTAAAACCGTGATGCTCTGAAGTCCCGCGAGCCGCTCGAGCCAGGCGCGATGGCGCTCAACGTAACCCTCGTCCTGCACACTGGCGTCTTTAAGCAGCAGCGCAATGCGCCGGGCGGGACTGATGTTCATTTCACCGCGGATCTGGCGCACCGCGAGTACCACGCCCTGGATCCACGCGGTCTCACGCTCCGCCGCCTCGTCCGGCGCGAAGTCGGCGGCGGCCGGGTAAGGCTGCAGCATCACCGATTCGCCTTTGATCCCGGCGAGGGGCGCCGCGAGTTGCCAGATTTCCTCGGTAATGAAAGGCATCAGCGGATGCAGTGCGCGCTGCAGCGCCTCGAGAATCTGTGCCAGCGTGGCGCGCGTGCCGCGCTTGGCAGTCGCGGGGGCGCTGTCGGACTGCAGCACGGGCTTTGTCAGCTCGAGATACCAGTCACAGAAGTCGTACCAGGCGAATTCGTAGAGCGCCGTGGCCGCGTAGTCGAAGCGATAGTCGCGCAGGGCGCCTGCAACTCGCTCGAGCGCGCGGCCGAAACGCGAGCGGACCCAGCGGTCGGCCACCGACAACTCGACACTCTCGCGCGCTGCGGGCGGCAGCTCTTGCCCCACCGCCATGGTGACGAAACGCGCCGCATTCCACAGCTTGTTGCAGAAGTTGCGGTAGCCGGCGACGCGCGCCATGTCGAAGCGGATGTCGCGGCTCGGTGAGGCGAGGGCGACGAAGGTGAAGCGCAGCGCGTCGGTCCCGTGCGGCGCGATGCCTTCCGGGTACTGCTTGCGCGTCGCACGCTCGATGGCGGGGGCGCGC
>PLEC01000085.1 GCA_003136935.1 Gammaproteobacteria bacterium | reverse complement strand
ACGAACAGCGGGTTGTAGGCCCGGCCGGGATTTTCCGCGACCTGCAGCGCCGCCGCCTTGGCGAGCTGGTTGCTCTTGCCCTCGACGAAGGTGGCAAAGGAAAAGTCGGTATTGAGCCGGGCCCCGACCACCAGACCCTCCGCGCGGCGCGGCTTAGCGGGCAGTAGCGGCGGGGGCGCGCCCCGCAGGGGAAGCGCGCGCGAACCGACCTCGACCGTCACAATCGGGGCATCGCCGGTGCTTTCGTCACGCAGCAGTTCCCCGATGCGCGGCAGCAGGTTGGCGTTGACCCAGTCCACCACGAAACGGTTGGGGGCCAGCAGCTTCAGCGCGCCGTTGCCCTCCATGGCCTGCAGCGGCCGTACCCAGGTATTGAACTGCTGCTCGGGAAGCTCCGCTTCCAACGCGCCCATGCAGCGAGTCCAAAGGGACGCTTCCACGCGCGTTGCCTCCGCGACGTTTCTTGTTAACGTTAAGGAAAAGGCTGCGAAGTCTATACCGATCGTGCGACGTGCTGAAGATTTTCGCGTGCGCTATATATTGACACCTTGGCGCTCAACGGCTTAGCCTTGCCGCCCTTTTTTGACTGCCACGAATCGTCCCACGGAGCCCACGGTATGAAGCGTACCTATCAACCGAGCAAAGTGCGTCGCAAGCGCACTCACGGGTTCCGTGCACGCATGGCAACAAANNCAGGGGCTCAATGCGAGGGCAGCTCACTCTGCCGGCGCAGCGTCGCCTGCGGCGTAAACGCGATTTTGACGCCGCGTACGCGCGCGGCCGGCGCCTGGGTGACGGATTTTTCAGCGTGACAGTAATGAACAATAAGCTGGACGCGCCGCGTCTGGGACTCGCGGTGGCCGTGCGGGTGGCGGGCGGCGGGGTCGCGCGCAACCGCATTCGCCGCATCATTCGCGAGTCCTTCCGGCTGCATCAGCGCGAGATCCCCGCCGTGGACCTGGTCGTGGGCGCACGAGCGCGCGTGAAGGGCGCGCCCGCCAAAGCGCTGCACGCGAGCCTCGAAGCGTTGTGGAAGGAAGTGGCGGCACGATGCGCGGCCTCGTCGCACTCCTGATCCGTGTGTACCAGTGGACCGTGAGCCCGCTGCTGGGCCCGCGTTGCCGTTTTTACCCCTCCTGTTCGCAGTACGCCCTGGAGGCGGTACTGCGCTTTGGCGTCCTGAAGGGCGGCTCGCTCGCGGTGTTGCGCCTGGGCCGTTGCCATCCGTGGCATGCGGGCGGCTTCGATCCCGTGCCGCCGGCGCCGCGTCATCTGGTCTGTACCCATCACGCTCATGACCAATAACTTCATCTCCAACAATCCGCGCGTTTACCTGTGGGTCGCGCTCGCAGCGCTGCTGCTCCTCAACTACGAGGCGTGGATGCGCGACTACGCGCCGCCGCCCGGCGGGACGACGACGGCCGCGCCGCTCGCCAACACGGCGGCAACGTCCGCCGCAAACGATCTCGCGAACCGGATTCCGGGCACATCGACGCCAGCGGCCGCGACCGGCAATGCGGACGCGACTGGCAATGCGGACGCGAGCGCGCAGCCACCCGCGGCGTCCTCAGCGGCTTTGGCAGCTGTCGTGCCGGGCGCCTCGGCAGCGGCCGCGACCGGCGCCAGCGTTGCGGCTCCCGCACCCGTGGTGCACGTGCGCACCGACGTGCTCGATCTTGATATCAGCACCCGCGGCGGCACGCTCGAACGCCTCGATCTCCTCGCGTACCCGCTGGTCAAGGGCGAGCCCGCCCCGGTGCGCCTGGAAAATCAGGACCCCACGTCACTGTACGTTCTGCAGTCCGGTCTCGCCGGTCCCGAGGGCGCGTCCTACCCGACGCATCTGGCCACCTGGACGAGCGCGACGGACAGCTACACGCTCGACGGCGGCAACGAGTTGCGCGTGCCGCTCACCTGGAGTGAGGGTGGCGTGAGTGTCACCAAGACCTTCGTGTTCCACCGCGCCAGCTACCGCATCGACGTCGATTACGCCGTGCACAACGGCGGCGCGGTGGCCTGGACCTCGCGCCCGTACGCGCAGATCCGCCGCGATGACCCGCCCACCAAGCGCTCGTACTTCAATGTCTCGAGCTACGCGTTCCACGGCCCGGCGCTGTACGACGGCACCAAGTACCGCAAGCTCGACACCGCTGACTCGCAGGACAGCCACCTGGCGCTCGACGTGAGTAATGGCTGGGTCGCGGCTCTGCAGCATTACTTCGTGAGCGCCGTCGTGCCGCCGCGCGAGGTGCCGTGGCACTTTGGCCTGGAGGTCGCAGGGCTCCAGTACCTGCTCACGGCCACGGGACCTGAAAAGACCGTGGCTCCCGGTGACAGCGCGCAGTTCACCACCACGCTGTTCGCGGGACCGAAGTTGCAGGGGCAGCTCGAGGCGACCTCGCCCGAGCTTGGCCGCGTCGCCGACTACGGGCGGCTGTGGTTCCTCGCCCAGCCGCTGTTCCGCGCGCTCGCCTTCGTGCACAAAGTCACCGGCAACTGGGGCGTGTCGATCATCCTCGTGACCTTGCTCCTGAAGCTGATCTTCTATCCGCTGTCGGAGGCGAGNNAGCGCGAGAAGATCAACCCGGTCGCCGGCTGTCTGCCGATCGTCATCCAGATCCCGGTGTTCATCGCCTTCTACTGGGCGCTGCTCGAGAGCGTGGAGATGCGCCAGGCGCCGTTTGCGTTCTGGATCCACGACCTGTCCTCGCGCGACCCGTGGTTCATCCTGCCGATCATCATGGCGGTGGCCATGTTCGTGCAGTACAAGCTGAACCCCGCGCCGCCCGATCCGGTGCAGGCCAAGGTGTTCATGTTCATGCCGCTCGTCATGTCGGCGACCTTCGCGTTCTTCCCCGCCGGCCTGGTGCTCTACTGGGTGACCAACACGGTGCTGTCGATCGCGCAGCAGTGGAACATCAATCGCCGCATCGGTGCGGCGATGGCGAAGAGAACCTAGCGCACAAACGACGGGTGACGTGACACCGCGGCGGGACTAGCCTTATGCGCGAGACCCACATGACGCGCACCGACACCATCGCGGCCGCGGCCACGCCTCCGGGACGAGGCGGCATCGGGATCGTGCGCATTTCGGGCCCCAAGGTGCCGGAACTGGCCGCGGTGCTGCTCGGCGGGGACCTGCCGAAGGCCCGCCATGCCACCTTCGCGCGCTTCCTCGACGCGCAGCGCGAGCCGATCGACGCCGGCCTGGCGCTGTTCTTTCCCGCCCCGCATTCCTACACCGGCGAGCACGTGCTGGAGCTGCACGGTCACGGCGGTCCGCTGGTGATGGAGGCACTGGTAGCGCGCGCCGTGGAGCTCGGCGCACGCCGCGCGCAGGCCGGGGAGTTCACCCAGCGCGCCTTTCTCAACGACAAACTGGACCTGGCGCAGGCGGAAGCCGTAGCGGATCTCATCGACGCCGGCTCGCAACAGGCGGCGCGCGCTGCCATGCGCTCACTGCAGGGCGAGTTCTCCGCCATGGTGCAGGGGCTCACCGAGGCGCTGATCGAGCTGCGCACCTACGTCGAGGCGGCCATCGACTTTCCGGAAGAAGAAATCGATTTTCTCGCCGACCGTGAGATCAGCGCGCGCTTCCAGGCGGTGCGCGACCATTTCGAGGGCGTAGCGGACAGCGCCCGCCAGGGACAGCTGCTGCGCGAGGGCATGACAGTCGTGATCGCCGGTCGTCCGAACGCCGGCAAGTCGAGTCTCCTGAATCGCCTCGCCGGCTACGACGCCGCGATCGTGACACCGATCGCCGGCACCACGCGCGATGTGGTGCGCGAGCGCATCAGCATCGACGGCATGCCGCTGCATGTGCTGGATACCGCGGGGCTGCGCGACGGTGGTGATGCGGTGGAGGAGGAGGGCATGCGGCGCGCCCACGCCGAGATGCGCCGCGCGGATCGGGTGCTGTTCGTCATTGATGCGGCCGCGGATCCGGCCGCCGCCGCCTTTCGCGAGGAACGCGAGCGCCTGCCGCGGGATGTGCCGGTGACGCTGGTGTTCAACAAGTGTGACCTGGCGGTGGGTATCCCCGTCGCCGACACCCTCACCGGCCCGCCGCGCCTGACATTGTCCGCGCTGAGCGGCAAGGGCCTTGAGGACCTGCGGGCACACCTGAAGACCTGCATGGGTTACCAGACCGCTGGCGGTGGCACGGTCAGCGCGCGCCGCCGGCACCTGGAGGCGCTGGCGCGCGCCCGGGCGCACACTGAAGAAGCCGCGCGGCAGCTCAGCGAACGGCGTGCGGGGGAGCTGGTGGCCGAGGAGCTGCGCGCCGCGCAGCAGGCGCTGAGCGAGATCACCGGGGAGTTCACCAGTGACGATCTGCTCGGGCGGATTTTCTCAGGGTTCTGCATCGGCAAGTGACCGCCGCGCCGCCGCGGCGGAGGAGGAGGCAACGTGAGCATGTCAGGGAAATGGCTTTGGACCCTCGCGGCGCTGGCTGCCGGCTGTCTCGCGGCCTGCACGGCGCCGCCGACGCGCATCACTCAGGTCGAGAATCCCTACGGACCCCGCTACCGTCATGAGTACCGCCATGGCGCGGTGCCGACGCGCGAGGCACACCAGAAGATGCGCGACTGGGCGGCGGCCCGGCAGGCGGCCGCCGGCGCGGCCGCGCCCGCGGCCTCCATGATCCTCGCCTTTGGCGGCGGCATCGACGGCATCGGCGTCACGAGCGGTACGCCGCGCGTCTACCTGGTGTTCTACGGCAGCCAGTGGCGAAGCAGCGGCACCACCGGCGGCGATCCGAATGGCGCCGCCACCTACCTGCAGAACCTCTTCAAGGGCATCGGCACCGGCGGTGAGCAGTGGTCGGGCACCATGACGCAGTACTGCGATGGTCCGACGGTCGCCGCGGGTGCGACCACCTGCAATCCCGCCACCACGCAGCACGTGGGTTACCCCGGCAGCGGCGCGCTCGCCGGCGTTTGGTTCGACGACACCGCTGCCTCACCAGACAGCGCCACCAGCACGCAACTGGCGCAGGAGGCGGTCAACGCCGCATCGCACTTTGGCAACAGCACCCCGGCAGCCAACCGTTACGCACAGTACGTGATCGTTTCGCCCTCCGGCACTCATCCGGACGGCTTTGGCACCACCGGGGGGAATTTCTGCGCCTGGCACAACTACACTACCTCCGCCTACGGCGACATTGCGTACAGCAACATGCCGTACGTGAGCGACCAGGGCACGAGCTGCGGCCAGAACTTCGTCAACAGCGGCTCGGCCGGCATTCTCGATGGCTTCTCCATCGTGAACGGCCACGAGTACGCGGAGATTCTGACGGACCAGAACCCGGCGGGCGGCTGGACCGCGTCCTCGGGCGCGGAGGATGGCGATGAGTGCGCCTGGATCAGCTCCGGCATCGGCGCGTCGGCGAACGTGAGCATGGGCAATGGCGCGTACGCGATGCAGAGCACCTGGTCGAACGACACCAACGAGTGCGACATTTCGCACGCGATCCTTTAGGGCGAGCGCAGCGCGAGGTCCTTGCTGTAGACGACGTTCATGACGTTGTCGTACCAGCCAAGGACTTCGGGCTTCACCAGGTGCTTGTTGACATAGAAGTACAGCGGCATGAGCGGGTGATCGCGCAGCGCAACGCGTTCGGCTTCTTCCAGCAGCGCGCGGCGCTTCGCGGCATCCATTTCCACCGCCGCGCGCGCCAGCAGCGCGTCGTACTCGGCGCTCTTGTAGTGCGGCAGGTTCACACCGAAGTCGCTCTTCAGGTACTGCGCGAAGGTGTAGGCGTCGTTGTAGTCCCCGACCCAGCTCGAACGGAACACTTCGACATCGCCGCGATCGATATCCTGCAGCAGCGATTTGAACTCCACCTGGGTGAGACGCACGTCAACGCCCAGCGCCACCTTCCACATCGAGGCGATGGCCACCGCCACCTTGGTGTGCACCTCGCCTGAGTTGTAGCGCAGCTCGAAGGACAGCGGCCGCGCGCGCGAGTACCCGGCCTCAGCGTACAGGCGCTGCGCCTCGGCGATACGTGCCGCCATGGGCTCGCCGTGATAGTCGAAGGATTGTGAGGTGTAATTATTGACCCCCGGCGGTACCCAGCCGTCCGCCGGCAGCTCCCCCACCCGCAGCACCCGCTGCACCAGCATCTCCCGGTCAATGACCAGGGACAGCGCGCGGCGCAGTTTCAGGTTGTCCCTGAACGGCGCGCGGCGCAGGTTGAAGCCGTAGTAATAGGTCGTCAGCTGCGGGCCGACGTGCAGCTGATCGGCGAGGTTTGCCTTGATCCAGTCGAACTGTCCGCGCGGCACGACCGCGGTGATCTGCAGCTCCCCGCCGCGGTAGCGCGCCAGCTCCGCGTTCTCGTCCGGGATGGGCAGGTACTTCACGCCATCCAGGCGCGTCGCCGCGTCGTTCCAGTAGAAGTGGTTTCGCACTGCCAGGATGTACGAGCCCTGCACCCATTCCTTGAGCACAAAGGCGCCGTCGCAAACCATGACGCCCGGTCGCGCGAGGCCATCCCCGAAGCGCGCCAGCGTGGGTCGGTGCACCGGACAGGTGCTCGGGTGCGACAGCAGTGCCGGCAGGTACAGCGCCGGCGAGGACAGTGTCACCACCACCGTGGCGTCATCGGGCGCCGCCACGCCCAGTGACTGCGGCGGCTTCTTGCCGGTGATGATGTCGTTTGTGTTGGCGATGACGTCGATGTACTGCGCGTAGGCGGAAGCGGTCGCGGGATTCACCAGCCGCTGCAGCCCCGCCACAAAATCCGCAGCCACCACCCGGTCGCCGTCTGACCAGCGCGCCTCGGGGCGCAGATTGAATGTCCATGTGCGACCGTCTGCGCTCACGCTCCAGGAGCGCGCGACGCCGGGCGCGGCGTCCGCGTGGGTGTCGAGGGTGGTGAGGCCTTCACACAGATCCCGCACGATGCCCTGGGCCTCGGCGCCGCGGGCTTTCTGGGGATCGAGCGAGTCCGGATCGGGGCCCACACCGCGCACCAGGATGACCGGCTGTTTCGACGGGCTGCCCGCGACTCCGCCAGCGCCTTCATGCCGCGTACAGCCCGCCAGTGCGCTAATGAGGCAGATAATCGCCGAACAGCGCACGCAGCCGCGCCGCGGGTTCATCGACCGCGTGTCCGGCTCGCGTTGATCTCGGCCCGCAGCTTTTCGGTGGCGCGGCGCGCTGCGCCCGCGAAGTCCTCGCCTTGCGAGGCGTACAGGATGCCGCGCGAGGAGCTGACGATGAGGCCGGTGCCGTTTGCGGTCTGGCCGTTTTGCACGACCTGGGCGACATCGCCTCCCTGCGCGCCCACTCCCGGCACCAGCAGCGCCATGTCGCCCACCAGCGCGCGCACCTGTGCAAGCTCACGCGGGTAGGTCGCACCGACAACCAAAAGACAATTACCGCGCGAGTTCCAGCGTTGCGCGGCGAGCTGCGCCACCACCTGGTAGAGCGGGCGCCCGTCGACCAGAAGATCCTGCAGATCGACAGCCCCGGGGTTGGACGTGCGGCACAGGATGATCACGCCCTTGTCCGCACGCCGCAGATACGGCTCCAGTGAATCGCTGCCGAGGTAAGGATTGACGGTCACCGCGTCGGCGCCGTACCGCTCAAACCCTTCGATCGCGTAGCGCTCGGCGGTGTTGCCAACATCGCCGCGCTTGGAGTCGAGGATGACCGGCACCCCTGGGTGGGTCTTGTGGATGTACTCGATGGTGCGCTCGAGCTGGTCCTCGGCCTCGCAGGCGGCGTAGTGCGCGAACTGCGGCTTGTAGGCGCACACCAGGTCCGCGGTGGCGTCGATGACGGCCTTGTTGAACTGGAAAATCGGCGCGGCTCCCGCTGCCAGGTGGCGCGGCAGGCGCTCGATCTCAGGATCCAGCCCCACGCATACCAGCGAGTCGTTCCTGCGCCAGGCTTCGGTGAGCGCCTGGATGAAGGTGCTCATGCGACCTTGAACGCACGGCTTGCTGCGCGCTTCTTAAGATGCACCAGCAGGATCGACACCGCCGCCGGCGTCACGCCCGGGATTCGCCCGGCCGCACCGAGCGTCGCCGGGCGGCTCTCGCTGAGTTTCTGGCGCACCTCGTGCGACAGGCCGGTGAGCTCACCATAGTTGAGGTCGGGGGGGAGCGCCGTCTCCTCGTTACGCCGCGCGCGCTCGATTTCGTCCTGCTGCCGTTCGATGTAGCCCGCGTAGCGGGCACGCACTTCAACCTGCGTGCGCACCTGAGCCGGCAGGCGATCGTCCACCGCCACGGCGTCCGGCCCCCACCACGGCGGCGCACCCGCCACCTCAATGAGCGCTTCGTAGCTCACCTCGGGCCGCCGCAGCAGATCGAACGCCGAACTGTCGCGGCCGAGCGGGCCGCCGAGGATGCGCTGCGCCCATGCCGCCGGCAGCTCCGCGGGCTTCACGCGGCGCGCGCTGAGGCGTCCGACCTCAAGCTCCGTCAGGCGCGCTTTCGCCTCGAGGAGCCGCCAGCGCTCGTCGTCCACGAGCCCGAGCTCGCGGCCCTTCGGCGTCAGGCGCAGATCCGCGTTGTCCTCACGCAGCACCAGGCGGTGCTCCGCGCGACTGGTGAACATGCGATAGGGCTCGCGCGTGCCCCGCGTGACCAGATCATCGATGAGCACTCCCAGGTACGCGTCACTGCGCTTCGGGTGCCAGGGCTCGCGGCCCTTCACCGCGAGTGCGGCGTTGATGCCGGCGATGAGCCCCTGGGCAGCGGCTTCCTCGTAACCGGTGGTGCCGTTGATCTGGCCGGCGAAGTA
>PLEC01000123.1 GCA_003136935.1 Gammaproteobacteria bacterium | reverse complement strand
GGCTGCGCACTCATGCACGCGTGAGCGCGCAACCGGCGGCGCTGTTCGTGGCCCTTGCGGAGGAGGGTGTGTGCAGCGGACCGATTGCCGAGAGCATCGCGCGTCACTACCTCGCGCCGCTGTTCCGGGATGATCTGCCCGGCGGGCCGCCGGATACGCTGGTCCTCGGCTGCACGCACTTCCCCATGCTGGCAGGGGCGATCAGTGCGGTGCTGGCGCCGCAGGTATCGATGGTGGACTCGGCCAGCACGACCGCCGCGCACGTGCACGCGGTACTGACGGCCGCCGGACTGTTGCGGCCCGCAGGCGCCGGCGCGGTACGCTTCCTCGCCACCGATGATGCCGGCCGCTTTGCGCGCGTCGGCAGCCGCTTTCTGCAGCGACCGATCTCTTCCGGAGAAGTCGAGCTCGTAGACCTGTAGCGTGGGTTGATGCGGGCAAGCCGCATTCATGCAGGCAGCAGGTAGGGTAGCGGCAGCGCATCGGCTTCGATCGCCGTCACTGCGGGGCGCGCGTGTGCGTGCTCCGGATTCATATTCGCTTCCTCCGCCGCAAGCAGCGGCGCAACGGCCAGGAACTCACAGCGGCCGTCGGCCTGTGGCACTGCCTCCACCACCCGCAAGAGCCGGCCGTCGGGCAAGGCGCCGGTGTCCCCGGCTTTGAGCGCGCACGGCGCGCGCGTCATGAAGCGCTGCATGCGGCGCTTGACCCGCCCGCGGTAGTGGGCGCGCGCGATAACCTCCTGGCCGGTGTAGCAGCCCTTGTCGAAGGCGATCGCACCGAGCACATCGAGATTGAGCATCTGCGCGACGAACTCCTCCGAGGTTGCCGCGTACACCTGGGGGAAGCCTGAGGCGATTTGCAGCCGCTGCCAGGACTGCTCCTGCGCCGGGCTGCAGCCGGACGGCGGCACCAGCGGGCCGGATGGTGAGACGAGGAGCCAGCGCGTCGGCCCCTCGCCAACGCACACCGCCAGGGTTTCATCCACGCGTGTCACCGCGCCCAGGGTTTCTGGCAGCAGCGATGCGGTGCTGCCCCCGGGGGCGCGCACGGCGGGCGTGACGCGCCAACTGGCCGATTCGTCCGCGAGTCTGACCTTAGCGCGCAGGATGAATTTCGACAAGCGGCTCGCGAGCGGCGCGATGAGTTCGCGCGGGAGGATCATCACCAGGTCGCCATCGGCGATGTGCACGAGCCGCAGCAGCGCCAGCACGCGCCCTTGCGGGTTGTGGTAGCCGGCGAGGAGCGATACTTCCGGTCGCAGCAGCGTCACGTCGTTCGACAGCTGGCCCTGGAGGAACTGCACCACGTCCGTGCCGCGCGCCCGCAGTACGCCCAGTGTGTCAGATGAGGCCGGATTGGATTGTGCGTGCATGGAGTTCAAGCTCAGGACGGTGAATTCTGGCAGACTAAATGGATATGCCGCCGACGCATCGCAAGAGCCCGACGACACTTAAGTCAACCCCGTTTGCTGATCCTGCCCCAGCGGCTACCGCGCCTGCGGGCACGCGCACGCCGCCCCCGCTGGAGATTGGTGGCGCCACGGGACCGGACCCGACGCGCTTTGGCGACTGGGAAAAAAACGGCCGCTGCATCGATTTTTAGTCTATGCCAACGCGCCCTCTATCGCCGCACCTGTCGGTGTACAAGTTCAAGTACACCATGGTGACTTCCATCCTCAATCGCTTCACGGGCGCGGGGCTGTCGGTGGGGCTGCTGCTGCTCGTGTACTGGCTGACGGCGGTCGCGGCCGGCGCGCAGGCGCAGGCGCGTGCCGGGCGCATCCTGGCGACGCCACTTGCGAAGCTGCTTTACGTGGGCCTCGTCGTCGCCTTCAGCTATCACCTCGTCGCCGGCATCCGCCATCTCATCTGGGNNCGCGGTCGTCAGCGTCGCGTTGATGCTCCTTATCATCTACTGCGCGTGGCTCAGCGGGGCGCGCGCGCGATGAGTCTGCGCAGCCCCCTGGGTCAGGTGCTCGGCATGGGGTCCGCGAAGCAGGGCGTGCACCACTGGTGGGTACAGCGCCTGACCTCCGTGGCACTCGTGCCGCTGTCGATCTGGTTCCTGGTGTCGCTGCTGTCACTGCCCTCGCTCGATCATGCGGCGGTGACCGCCTGGATGGCGCAGAGCGTCACCACGCTGCTGCTGATCCTGTTTGTGGTAGTCGCCGCGTGGCACTCGCAACTGGGCCTGCGTGCCATCGTCGAGGATTATGTGCACCGCCCCGGTGCCAGGATGCTGACGCTGGTTGCAATCACTTTCGCGCATGTGTTGCTCGCCTCCGCAGGCGTGTTGGCGGTGCTGCGCGTGGCCCTGCGGGGCGCCCTATGAGCGCCTACCAGTTCATCGACCACAGTTACGATGTGATCGTGGTCGGCGCCGGCGGGGCGGGCCTGCGCGCCACACTGGGATTGGCGCAAAGCGGTTTGTCCACCGCCTGCATTTCCAAACTCTTCCCGACGCGCAGCCACACGGTGGCNNCACATGTACGACACCGTCAAGGGTTCGGACTGGCTCGGCGACCAGGACGCGATCGAACTCATGTGCAAGGAAGCACCGGCTGCCGTCATCGAGCTCGAGCACTACGGCGTACCGTTCTCGCGCACCGAGGCCGGCCGCATCTACCAGCGGCCCTTTGGCGGCATGACCACGCATTACGGCAAGGGCATCGCGCAACGCACCTGCGCGGCGGCGGACCGCACCGGGCATGCGATGCTGCACACGCTCTACCA
>PLEC01000106.1 GCA_003136935.1 Gammaproteobacteria bacterium | reverse complement strand
ACTCGCGCTCCACGGTGCGCTCCTCACCGCCCGCGACGGTTACCTCGCCTGCGTGGGATTTGTCGATGCTGCCCGAGTAGTGGCCACCCCGGCCGTTAAAGAGAGTGAGCGCATCCCCGGGGCGCAGCCGCAGCACCCGGGTAACGTGGCTCGCGGCGCTGCCGCGCAGCGCGACACACGTGCCAGGCTCGAGCAGCGCGTCGAGGTACACGCGCGTCAGGCGCATGTTGCAAGCTCGATACCCTCGCGCGCGACCTCGGCCATCAGGTCGATTTCCGCGGGCGTAATGACGTACGGCGGCATGAAGTACACGACATTCCCTATCGGGCGCAGCAGCACGCCGCGCGTGAGTGCGTGGCGATAGATCGTCAGTCCGCGGCGCTCCTGCCACGGGTAGGGCTCGCGGGTCGCCTTGTTGCGGACGAGCTCGATGGCAACGATCATGCCGCGCTGACGCACTTCTGCCACGTGCGCGTGATCCTCGAGCTCCCGGGCGCGCGCTCCCATGTGCGCCGCGAGCGCACGGTTGGCCTCAAGGGTGCGGTCCTCGCGAAAGATCGCAAGGCTCGCCAGTGCCGCCGCGCAGCCGAGCGGATTGCCGGTGAAACTGTGTGAGTGCAGGAACGCGCTGAGCTTGGCGTACTCATCGTAGAACGCGGCGTACACCTCATCCGTCGTCATCACGGTCGACAGCGGCAGATAACCTCCCGTCAGGCCCTTGGACAGGCACAGGAAGTCGGGTCGGATGCCCGCCTGCTCACAGGCGAACAGGGTGCCCGTGCGCCCGAAGCCGACCGCGATTTCATCGGCGATCAGGTGCACCTGGTGGCGGTCGCAGGCCGCACGCAGCAGCGTCAGGTATACGGGGTCGTACATGCGCATGCCGCCCGCGCATTGCACCAGCGGCTCCACGATCACGGCGCAGGCCTCGTGCGCATGGGCGGCGAGGGCAGCCTCCATGGCGGCGAACTTGCGGCGCGAGTGATCCGCGCAGCTCTCCCCGCCTGCGCGCTCGAAGCAATCCGGCGAGGGTACGGTGATGACATCCATCAGCAGCGGCTTGTAGATCTGCTTGTAGAGCTCGACGTTGCCGACCGCGAGTGCGCCGAGGGTTTCCCCGTGATAGCTGTTGGCGAGCGTGATGAAGCGGCGCTTTTGCGTGCGGCCGGCATTGCGCCAGTAGTGGAAGCTCATTTTCACGGCGATTTCGACCGCCGAGGAGCCGTTATCGGCGTAGAAGCAGCGCGTCAGGCCCGGCGGAGCGACGGCGGTGAGCGCCTCCGAAAGGGCGATCACCGGCTCGTGGGTGAAGCCGGCGAGAATCACCTGCTCCAGGGACTCCAGCTGCGCACGCACGGCGGCGTTGATGCGCGGGTTGGCGTGACCGAAAAGGTTCACCCACCAGGAGCTGATGGCGTCCAGGTAGCGCTGGCCCGCATAGTCCTCAAGCCACGCTCCCTGGCCGCGCCGGATGGGGATCATGGGCACGTGTTCGTGATCCTTCATCTGCGTGCACGGGTGCCAGACGTGGGCCAGATCGCGCGCGACGTATGGAGCGTTCGCGGAAGTCATGGCCGTGATTGTGGCAGAATCGCGGCGGCGCGGAGCCCGAGGCTGCGCGCACCTGACATTGCCGCGATGCCAACAACCCCACCAGCAACGCCCCTGAAAATCGACGCCGCGACTGGCCTGGCTGTCGGCGTCCGGCAGGTGCTGTCACCGCATTTTGATGCGCGGCCGAAGGCTGGTGCGCCCGAGCTGCTGATCGTGCACGGCATCAGTCTGCCGCCGGGGGAGTTCGGTGGACCGTGGATCGATCGACTCTTCACCGGCACGCTGCCGCCAGATGCGCATCCGTCATTTCGCGAGCCGGCGGCCCTGCGCGTGTCGGCCCACGTGCTTATCCGCCGCAACGGGCAGATCGTGCAATACGTGCCCTTCGGCGAGCGCGCCTGGCACGCCGGAGAGTCGCAGTACCGTGGCCGTCCGGCCTGCAATGATTTTTCCATCGGCGTGGAACTGGAAGGCACCGACGACACGCCGTACACGGATTCCCAGTACGCGCAGCTCGCCACGCTGGCGGCGGCGCTGCTTGCGACCTACACATCGCTTAAGCCCGAACACATCGTGGGCCACAGCGACGTGGCTCCCGGGCGCAAGACCGATCCGGGGGCGGCGTTCGACTGGCCGCGCTGGCGCGCGCTGCTGCAGGAACGTCTGGCGGCGCGTTTGCACGCGCCACGACCGGCGGTCAGCTCTTAGCCGGCTTGGCTGGCTTGGCGGCTGGCTTCACTGGCTTGCTGCGGTCGTGCCGCCACAGCACTTCCGTGCCGCGCTGGTGACGTGCGAGCACGCGCGCGATCACGAACAGCAGGTCCGACAGGCGATTCAGGTACTGCGCCACTTCCGGGCTCACGGTCTCGGCGCGGGCCAGCGCCCACACCCGCCGCTCCGCGCGTCGCCCGATGGCGCGGGCCAGGTGGCAGGCCGCCGCCGCCGGCCCCCCTCCGGGGAGAATGAACTCCTGCAGCGATGGCAGCGCGTCGTTGAACCCATCAAGTGAGCGCTCCAGGCGCGTGACGTGCTCCGCGGTGATGGCGCGGTGCCCCGGAATGCACAGCTCGCCGCCCATATCGAAGAGTTCGTGCTGGATGTCCGTGAGGCAGGCGGTTACGGCGACTGGCACATCGGGCCCCGCGAGCAGTACCCCGATGGCGCTGTTGAGTTCATCAACCGTGCCGTACGCCTCGACGCGCGCGCCGTCCTTCGGCACCCGCGTGCCGTCGCCCAGGCCGGTGGTGCCATCATCACCCGTGCGGGTGTAGATCTTGCTCAGGCGGTTTCCCATGGTCGTTATATCCTAAGCCAATATGGCGTCGAAGGAACTCACGGTAGCGCTCGAAGCGGCGCGGGCGGCGGCGGATGTGATCCGCGCCTGCTACCGGAAGAACCTCGCGGTGCACACCAAGGCGGACGCATCCCCGGTGACCGAAGCGGACGTGCGCGCCGAGGAAGTCATCCGTGACACGTTGAACCGGCACTTTCCGGGCTACGGTTTTTACGGCGAGGAAACCGGGCAGCACGCGATGAGTGCGGAAAATATCTGGCTGGTAGATCCGATCGACGGCACCAAGTCATTTGTGCGCGAGACGCCGTTCTTTTCCACGCAGATTGCGCTGCTGCGTGCCAGCCGCCTGGTGCTTGGGGTTTCGAACGCCCCGGTATATGGCGAGCTCGCCTGGGCCGAGGAGGGTGGTGGCGCCTGGCTCAACGAGCGCGCTATCCGCGTAAGTCAGGTGACAGCGCTCGCGGATGCGGTGGTGTCGAGCGGCAATCTCAAGACCCTGGCAGCCGGACCGCAGTGGCAGCGCTTTGGCGAGCTCATCCGTCGCGTGAATCGCATTCGCGGCTACGGCGACTTCGCGCACTACCACCTGCTGGCGCGCGGCGCGCTCGATGTCGTCATCGAGTCCGACGTCAACATCCTCGACATTGCAGCACTCAGTGTCATCGTGCGGGAAGCCGGCGGTACGTTCACAGATCTCGACGGCGACCCGCTTGGTCTAGACACCCAGAGCGTGCTCGCCACCAACGGCGCGCTGCACGCGAGCGTGCTGGACGCGCTTTAGGGACGCGCTGAACACGAGCATCGCACTGCCCTCGCGCCGGTTGCGTGCCTTGCTGGAGACGCTTTAGACACTGACGAATACGCGGCGGCCGTTCTTCGCAAGCTCCATCATGGGAGCGACGTACAACTCGCTCAGTGTTGCCGCGGTGAGCGTCGTCGCCACCGGCCCTGCCGTCCAGCCGCCGTCCCCGTGCAAGAGCAGCACGCGATCGGCGAAGCGTGCCGCGAGCGTCGGATCATGCAGCGTCGTGACCACCGTGCGGCCACAGTCGGCCAGGCAGCGGAACAGGCCCAGCACGGCAAGCTGGTGATGCGGGTCGAGGTGATTGGTCGGCTCATCGAGCAGGAAGATGTCCGGCTGCTGCGCCAGGAGCGCGGCGACTGCGACCCGGCGCTGCTCACCACCGGAGAGGGTGTCGGTGCGGCGCTGGGCAAAGTCACCCATGTACACCGCCGCGAGCGCCGCGCGTGCGATCTGTTCGTCCGCGGCGGTCTCCCATTGCCACAGCGCCAGGTGCGGGTGCCGGCCGATCAGCACCGTCTCCATCGCGGTGGT
>PLEC01000142.1 GCA_003136935.1 Gammaproteobacteria bacterium | reverse complement strand
TTATAGGGCGTCGTGCCGCCCGAGGCCGTAAGTGTCGTGGAATAGGCGACCCCCACCTGCCCGTTCGGCAGCGAGGCGCTGACCATGCGCAACGTCGCCGGCGCAACAGTGAGCGAGAATGTTGCCGTGTTGGTTTGGGTCAAGGTCCCGGAGTCCGTGACCTTGAAGGTCAGGGAAATCGCCAATGCCGCGGCCGCTGGTGTGCCGGTGATGGCGCCGCTTGAGGCATTGAGGGCCAGGCCCACTGGCAGCGCGCCGCTCGTGAGCACCCAGCTGTAGGGGGCCGTGCCACCGGAGGCGGACAGCATCGCCGAGTAGGGAACCCCGACCTGCCCGTTCGGCAGAGACGTGGTGGTGACATTCAGACCGCCGCTGGTGAGCGTGATGTTGAGCGCCACGGTCACCGTGGCCGTTTGCGTGGGTGTTCCGGAATCGCTCACCTGGAATGTCAGTTGATCGCCGGCTGTCGGGGCGGGATTGCCGCTGATAACGCCGCTCGTCGCGTTCAGGACGAGCCCCGCCGGCAGCGCGCCACCGATGAGCGTCCAGGTGTAAGGGGCTACGCCCCCGGCCGCCGCCAGGGTCGCGGAGTACGGCGCGCCGGCCGTCCCGCTCGGCAGCGAGCTGGTCGTGACCCGCAACGGCGCCGAAGTGACAGTCAGGGAGACTGTAACGGTGGACACCTGCGCAGGACTTGCGGAATCCGTGGCCGAGAATGTCAGGGACACGGTACCGTACGCCGTAAGCGCCGGCGTGCCAGCGAGGGCGCCGCTCGAGGTGTTGAGCAACAGACCTTGCGGGAGTGTTCCGCCGACCAGGGACCAGGTATACGGCGCCGTCCCGCCGCTCGCCTGCAGGGTAGCGCTGTACGGACTGCCCGCCTGGGCGGTTGGCAGCACTGTTAGTGATGAAACCGTGAGTGGATTTGAAACTGCGTTGGTCGTGGTGCCGACGCGCGAGCAGCCGGACACCAGCAGCAGGCCCAGGACGAGGACCGCCGTCACTGCACGCCGGCCGCGCGACTGGTGGGAACTGTGCATTCGCATGTTGCTTGTTAGTTTTTTATTTCAGACCGTAGACATCCACTTCGCCGGCAACGTTGGTCGAGCCATAGGTCCCGCCCACGTTGTTGCCGCGGGTACCAACGTAGACCTTGCCGTTGGCCACTGTCGGCACCGTGAATTTCACGGCGTTGCCGGCGGCGTCCGAACCCGTGAGCGCGCTGTTCCACAGTTCGCTGGCGAGATTCGTCGCGTCATACGCGTGCAGGACCGCAGGTCCGCAGCCCGGCGACTGCGGGGTGCAGTACTGCGAGTTGTCCAATGCCCAGACGATGCCGTTATCCGCTGTGCCGGCTGCGGAGATCGAGGGACTCGAACCCGGAAAGCCAAATGCGGTCGGCGAGCTGGATGCGGCGGTGATGCTGAAAAGCGCGCTCGCGGGGTTGAACGTGTAGGCATTCACGGGGCCGTCAAGGCCGGCTATGTACAGAGTGTTGTTCCAGAAGGCGGCGGTCGCAAAGATTCCGGCACCGTAGTTGCCGCCGCCGCATGGGACATTGCCCGCGCGATTGAGGAAGCACTGCCGTGCGTTCGCATCCCCCTTGCCGCCCATGCTGTCGCCGTTGAGCAGGTACAGCGCGCCGTCCTTACCGCCGCCGATAACCAGGTGCTGCGGCGATCCGGAAGGCAGGTTCAGCACCAGCGCCGAACCGCCCGAGCCAAAGTCAAAGTCGCCGGTGTCGTCGCTCGCCTCGTCCGAGGGCGCGAAATACGACGACACCGTGAGCCCCGCAGTCAGCTGCAGGAACGAATCGCCGTAGTCATTGTTGGGTGCGGTGCCGCTGTTGGCATCGAAGACACCGTTGCCGGTAATGAGATACAGGTGCCCCGCGGAATCCGCCGACGGCGCACCACCGCCCATCCAGATACCACCCCCTCGAACATTGGGTGTCACATTGAGCGCCGCCGACTGCGAAAACGAGCCGCCGTTGTATTTGTAAGCCATCACCCAGCCAAACCAGGGCGAGGTGTCCTCGTGCGAGGCCCAGGCGATGTACACCGTGCCATTGACCAGCGCGAGCCCTGAGCGCTGGTTCTGCTGGCGTGCACTGAAGGTGGTGGTCGTGCCGCCGTCGCCCGTGCCCGGATAGGTCGCGGCAATAACCACCGGTGACCCACTCTTCTCGTTGCCGCTCGCAAGGTCAATAGCGTGCAGGCGCTGATAAAACATCGTGCCGGTCGAATCGACGGATTTGGAGACGACGTAGAGGATACCGGTCACCGGATCTATGACGGGAGTTCCCGTTACGCCGACCTCGGGTGTTATGTCACCGGAGCCCTGACCTACCAGATAGCCTGTCGGCCCAGAGGGCACAGTGGTTTCGCCGCTCGCCGCGCCGTGTGCGGCATCGATGAGGCTGACCTTCCACAGCGGTACACACGGATTCGCGTCCGCGTCGAAGGCGTAGAGGCTGTCGTGCTGGGTCGCGGTGAACAATACGTTGCGCTTCACGCCGGCCACCGTCAGGTTGGCAACCCACAGCGGCTGGCTGTACACCGCGCCGTCCACCTGACACGTGAACAGTTTGCCGAAACTCGTGGTGTTCACGTTGGTCGTCGTAAGGGCGTACTCCTGGGTGTAGGCGCCATCGCGGGCCAGATCGTTGTGATAGGTCAGCACGCCGCTTAGATTGGTGACGGCGACGACGAGCGAGGCGCTGACTGACTGCTCGGTGATACTGGTGGCCGTCAGCGTATAGACGCCGGCGCTGCCGGGCGTGACTGTGACGGCCGCACCGCTCATGCTGGTCGCGGGACTCACCGAGCCGCCGGCGGGACTGAGGCTCCAGGTGACGCCCGCGGGATCGTTGGTGGTGGCGGTGACGCTGAGAGTCTGCGTCACCGTCAGATTCGCGAGCTGGGGAGAAATGGCGACGGTGACGGGCACACTGCCACCACTCGAACCGGCGGCACTGCCGGAGCTGTGACTACCGCTCGAACAGCCGCACAAGAGCAGCGTGCCCAGCGCCGCCACGGACCAGCCCGCCCGGACTCCAGATTTGCACGCGTCCTCCATGATGGCGCCGATCATTTCGTTTTCAGTCCGTACACGTCGAGCTCGCCGGATGCCGTGGTGGTTCCGAAGGCGCCGCCGGTGTTGTTGCCGCGCGTTCCCACGTAGGCTGCGTTCAGCGACAGGCCCGCAGGCAAAGTGCCACTCGACAGCGACCAGGCGTAGGGCGCCGCGCCACCGGTGGCGGCCAACGTTACGGAGTACGGGCTACCCACCTGCCCGGCCGGCAGCGTCTGGGTCGTAATCGACAGCGATGGCGGTGGCGGACTCGAAGTCGCGGGACTCGAACTGCTACCGCACCCCGCCACAACGAGCGCGGCCAGGACCAATGAGGCCAGAGTCGCCAGGCGGCTGTGGCGGGTGGACGCGAACGCGAAGTGGACCATCAGTTGAGCCGATCTCCCTGAAGCCGGCACGCTTTGTAAGTACCGCTGCGAGTACCTCTGTCAGAGGGCACCACCGCGGATGTTTCGACCGCCGCAACGGCTCACGCGCCTCCCGGATCGGCTCGGCGGGCAACCTAACAGCGAGCTTCCCAGCGGCGCAAACCGTCGCCGGTCAAAGACACACTAAGCGTCTTATGGGAATTAGGACCTATGATCGTTGCCGAACTGTGACGTGTCAATAATCTCCAGAATATCATTCGCTTAGAACATAATCCGTATTGCGCAATGTAATGCTCTGTGAGCCCTGCTGCGTGACCGCTCCAGCGGCGGTACCGTGGGCAGTCGCCCGCGGATCCAGGCGCGGCGCAATTTCCGCCCACAAAGCCGCATAGATCGCGGCTGCCTCGCTCCTGGGGGCGAACGCCGCAAGGGGCGCGCGCTCGAGGCTCATGCGGTCGCGAGCACCGGCAGCTGTGTACGCGTGCTCTCGATCAGCTCGCGATGCAGGGAGCGGCGCCGGTCGACCATGGAGAAGAACGGCAACAGCGCGAGATCCGTCCAGCCTTCCCGCGCAATGAACTGCTGCAGCTGCGTAAGCATGCGCACCGACAGCGGTGTCGGGACCAGCGGCACGACCGCGACGTCAGCCGCCCGCAGTACGTTCTCCGACAACAGCGAAATGGCCGCCGGGCAATCCAGGAACAGCACGTCGTAGATCTCGCGCAGCGAGCGGCTCATTTTCAGCAGTCGCTCGGTCGGATGTCGTCGTTCCGCCAGGTGCACCGCGAAGTTGCGGTAGGAAAAATCCGCTGGCAGAAGATCTGCGCGAGCATACGCCCGCGCAATGCAGGGGCCTAAGGGGCGCGGTGCGCGGCGCTCAATGGGTGCCGAGCAGGCGGTTGCGCACCAGGGCGGCGAAGTGTCCGAGCAACAGCAGCGTGGCGGCGAGGAAAGAAGTTACGATCAGTTCCATCTGTGCGAGTCCTTAGTCTGTCAGGCCGCGCAGTGTACACGACCAGCGTTGCCGCACCGTGAATTCGCTCGCAATTTAAGTCTTCGTCACGCGCGCGTCATACGCCGTGCCGGTGATTGCTCCTCGTGAATACCCACGCCTCCCTCATCCGGGGGAGGCACTGAGCTTCAGGTGATGGAACCGGGCCTGCGCAGCATTTTATCGATATCCGCGACGTGCGCCTCTTCGGCGGCTATCTGGGTGCGCGCGTATTCCTCCAGCATAATGCTGCGACCGCTCACCGCGATGAGAAGCTTGCGATACTCCGCCAGGCCCTCGCGCTCGTGCGTCAGTGCTTCACGAAGAATTTCGTCGACGTTGTGTTTGTGCGTTTCCAGGAGTCCACCGATGCGCAGCGACGGATGCCCGCCGAGGTTGGTGATGTGCTCGCCCGCCTGGATAGCGTGCGCCTGGGACTCGTCGGCCTGGCCACGCAGCCAGCTGACGATGGGAATGCGGTTGTGACCGAAGATCATGAAACTGTAGTGCAGGTAGCGCACCAGACCTGCGAGCTCGAGCTCCAGGATGTGATTCAGTATCCCGACGACCTTGGTGGTTTGAGCGCTGCTGAGTTGTGCGGCCATGTGGATTTCCCCTTAGATCGCGCGCGCCCGTGAGCGCGCGTTTGGTGGTGTATCGTACACGGACCCTCGGGTATGACACGGGAGCTTGCGAGCGTTAGCAACTTCTACGACATCGCGGTACGCGGCATCGACGGCTCGCCGGACCTGCTGGGGAAGCTGCGTGGCCGGGTGACACTCGCCGTCAACGTCGCCAGCCGCTGTGGACTGACTCCGCAGTACTCAGGACTCGAGCAGCTGCAGCGCGAGCTGGCTGCCGAACAGTTCACCGTGATTGGCTTCCCCTGCAACCAGTTTGGCGCTCAGGAACCGGGGAGCGAAGCGGACATCGCCACCTTCTGCAGCACGACCTACGGGGTGAGTTTCCCCATGAGCGCGAAACTCGAAGTGAACGGCGCAAACCGACACCCCCTGTACCGATTCCTGACCGCATCCGACACCGGCATTCCCGGTGACATCAGCTGGAACTTCGAGAAGTTTCTCATCGGCCGCGACGGTCGGGTGCTGAAACGCTACCCGCCGGAAACCAAACCGCAGGACAGCGGCGTGCTGCAGGACATCGCCCAGGCGCTGTGAGTGACCATGAGCGACACTGAGTTCGCCATTCTCGGCGCCGGTGCGATGGGCTCGATCGTCGGTGGCCACCTGGCTCGCGCCGGCCACTCGGTGATGATGCTGGCGCGCGGGCGGCGCGCGGCACAACTCACAAAAGATGGCCTTTCAATCCGCGGGCTGAGTGAGTTCACCGTGCCGGTGCGCACCGTGAGTGAGCCGGCGAGCCTCACGGGAGCCGGCGCACTTATAGTCGCGGTGAAGACCCCGGGCACGGCGGCCGCGCTCGCGGCGCTGCGCCACGCGCACTTCGACGTCACGCTCTCCATCCAGAACGGCCCGCTGAAGAACGAACTGCTCACGCAGGCCTTCGGCGCGCAACGCGTCCTGGGAGCGCTGGCGGATACGAGTGGCGAGCTGCTGCCAAGTGGTGAGGTGCTGTTCACCCGCAACGCGAACATTTTCATCGGCGAACTTGCCGGCGGTGACAGCGCACGGGCGCAGCAGCTGGCAGGCACCATCGACGCCTCGGGCGTGCGTGCGACGGCAAGCGCTGAGATTCTCACCCTCGAGTGGGCGAAGTTCTGTGCCTGGGTGGGTCTCATGGCGCTCTCGGTCAGCACCCGTGCGCTCACCTGGAAGTTCCTTTCCGATCCCGGCTCAGCGCTGCTGCTGACGCGGCTGGTGCGCGAAATGGGTGCACTCACCCGCGCGCAGGGAATCGCCCTGAGCGATCGCGCGATCCTGCCAACCGCACGGCTATGCGCGCTCCCGGAGAGCGAGGCGGTCGAGATCATCCTGAGCACGGGAGGCGAGTACCGGGTGAGCGCGCCGCAGCACCGCATGTCGGCACTGCAGGATCTGCTGGCCGGACGGCCTCTGGAGGTGAACGAAACGCTCGGCTACGCGCTCTCGCGCGCCCGTGAGCTTAAGCTCGATCTGCCGATGCTCGAATGTTTCACCGCGCTCATCACCGCCATCGACCATACGCAGCGCGCCTAGTATTCTTCGCGCCCCCAAATCGTCTCTGAGCCGCATATGAGCATCGCAGCGAACCAGGTCGTCAGCATCCACTACACACTCAAGGGTGATGACGGGGAAGTCATCGACTCCTCCGCCGCTGGCGAACCGCTCACTTATCTGCATGGGCATGGAAATCTCATCCCGGGCCTGGAGCGTGAACTGCTGGGTAAGAGCAGTGGCGACAAGCTGCAGGTGAAAATTGCGCCCGCGGACGGCTACGGCGAATACGACCCGCAGCTCGTGCAGCGCGTGCCGCGGCGCTCCTTGAAGGGAATCGCGAATGTCCGCGTGGGAATGCGCCTGCAGGCGCAGACGGCCCAGGGATCCAGGGCCGTGACGGTCACCCACATCACCGGCGACATGGTGACGCTGGATGGCAATCACCCGCTCGCCGGCCAGCACCTCAACTTCGACGTCGAGGTCGCCGCCGTGCGTCCCGCGACCGAAGATGAACTGTCACACGGACACGTGCACGGGCCCGACGGCCACCATCACTGAGGGACCGGTCAGCCTCAAGCCGGCGGCGCCGCGTCCGCGAGCTGCGTAAACACGACGTCCAGCTCGTCGATACGCTTCAGGTACGTGCGCGGATCGTGATCCCCGCAACGCTCCGCCGCGCCAAAGCGCAGTCCCCGCCTGACGTAAGCATCCGCCGCCCCGGCACCGCACAGGTGCACGGTTGCCGCCACGTGCCGCACGCGCGCCGCTGTCGCAGCCACCCCGTGGCGCGCGAGGATTTCGGTGACGTTCAGATCCAGGTAGGCCGCCGTCAGCTCCACCGCGTCCCCCGGCAGCAGGCGCATATACAGCCCGTTGAACCAGCACGAGTGCCAGTCATTCCAGGCGCCCTCACGCACCAGCCTGTGGTCGTGGATACAGTAGTGGCGCGCCTGGGTGAAGGTGCCGTCCGTAATCTGATACATCCCCACGGCGCTGGAAGCGGGACGATAGATCTCAAACGGCCTGTCCGCCCACGACCAGCGCCAGTAAGTGCGCACCAGCGGATTGCCGGAGGCTTCCTGCTGCGCAAGCGCGGCGAGCAGCGGTGCCGGAATGGTCGCGGTCGCGTAGCGGCGAAAAAGCCCCTCGTAGACGCGCCAGGTCTGCGCCGGGGTCTTGTAGAGCACACCGCTTACGGGGAAAAAGACCTCGGTGGGCTTGCGCGCGAGCTGATAGGCGCCGTTCACTGCGAACGCGAGAATCAGGGCAACGCCCGCGGCGGCGCTCACGCGCAGCGCAAGTGGCAGGCCCGAGAAACGCCGCAGCCAGGGGGGGCGCACGGCCGCGGGGCGTGGCGCTGCGGCAGGCATGCGCGGTGTGGCGCCGCGCCGGGACGCACCGCGGGCGGCGGGGTTTTTGCTGCGGGCGCGCGCCATCAGCGATCCGCGCAATATCCGCGCTGGGCGCGGTGCACTAACATGCGACGCGTCGATCCTTCAATCGGGAGATGTCCGTGTCGCGTGATGCTGTCGAGATTGAAACCGGTCCGAAGCCCGATGGCACGGTGATCTGGCTGCACGGGCTTGGCGCGGACGGCCATGATTTCGAGCCCATCGTCCCGGAACTCGTATCCCCGGGAGAGCGCGCGCTGCGTTTTGTGTTCCCGCACGCACCGATCCGTCCCGTGACCCTCAATGGCGGGTTCGCCATGCGCGCCTGGTACGACATCGTGAGCCTGGATCGCCACGGGCCCGAGGACGAGCGCGGCGTGCGCGAGTCACAGGCCGCCATCGAGGCACTCATCGCGCGTGAAAACGCACGTGGCATCGCCAGCGGGGACATCGTGCTTGCCGGGTTTTCGCAGGGCGGCGCGCTGGCGCTCTACACCGGCACGCGTCACCGTGACAGGCTGGCCGGGATCATGGGGCTGTCGTGTTACACGGTGCTCGGCCCGCGCTTCGCCGCCGAACGGGTGCCCGCGAACCAGGGCACGCCGATTTTCCTCGCGCACGGCAGCGAGGATCCCGTGGTCGCGCCCCTGCTCGGCGAGCAGACGCGACGCCTGCTGGTCGACAACGGTTATGCGGTGCAATGGCACACGTACAGCATGCCTCACTCGGTGTGCCCGCAGGAGATCACGGATATCGCTGCGTGGTTACGCCAGGTGCTGTGAACGCCTGCCCTTAAACGACGAGGCTGCCGTGAAGGCAGCCTCGCGTGTCCAAAAGCCGCAGGCTCTGTCAGCCGCCGCGGCCGTGCTCCTCGCCGCGTGCGCGTTCTTCGCCGCCGCGAGCCTGCCCGCCGTGCTGCTGGTTTCCACCACCCTGGCGAGGAGAGCTACCGCCGGGAGCACGTCCCTGCGAGGACGCGGGCCCGCCGTGCGGGTACTGCCGCTGCGGGCGCTGCATCTGCGATCCGGGTCCTTCAGCACGGCTCGCTACTACGCCGCGTCCGGAGAACACCCCCGGGCGGGACGTCGCCGCGATCCCGGGCCTGCCACCATTCACCGCCGCACGCAGGCTGTTGTCGCGCGAGGCCATCTGCTGGTGCTGCACCTGCAGTGAGGTGGCGCCCATGTGATGTTCACGCGCCGCCAGCATTTCGCCCGACGTGGGACGCGCCATGACTCCGCCCGCACCGCCATTGAAGCTGACACGGTTGGAGGGGAACTCGTTGACCACGGCGCGGTTGGGATAGAAGTGCGCGCCCTGCCAATAGCCGCCGCGGAAACCAACACCGCCATAGCCGAAGCCGTAATTGACCCCGCCGTAGAAGCCGACGTGAGGACCCCAGTAGCCGCCGTGCCAGAGGTAGGCGCCTCCCGACCAGCCCCAGTACCCCGGTGTCCACAGCAGGCCCGGCGCGGGCGCCATCGCCCAGGTGCCCGGCACCCAGTAATAGCCGCCGCCGCCCCAGGCCCAGTAACCGGGCATCCACATGTACCCGGGTGCCGGCATCGCAGGCTGGACATACACCGGCAGTACGGGAGGTGCGAAGTTCACCGACACGAACACGCCGGCATTCGCCGCGATGGGAAGCACGGCGAGCAGCGCTACAGCCAGGATGGCGCGGATGAATTTACGCATGGGAATGTCTCCTTGGCTTGAACCTTGACCGGGCCCGGCTGAACGCTTCCTGAATCCTCGCAGGTGTGTACCACGCCCGGGTGGTCAGGCTCCTTGAACTCTCTCACCTTCTGCAACGCGAGCCTGGGACGCCGGTTGACGGCCGCGCAGCGCCACCCGTCGGCTGCGGGCGACAGTGAGCGCCTCAGAACCAGCTGTAGTTGAAACTGATGCTGACACGCTCAGCGCGGGCGCGATGAGCCGGCACCTCGTGCCGCAGCCAGCTTTCGAACAGCACCACCTGCCCGGGACGCGCAGGCAGTGTGACCCACGCGCGATCGCCCTCACCTGCATCCGTGCGCGGTGGCGCCGCCATAAAACGTTCCAGCCGTGGGTCCTCGAGCTTCAATCCCGGGGAGCCTGCCGGGGTTGCGACGTAGTAGGTGCCACTGATCGTGGACAGCGGATGCAGGTGCAGCCCATGCGCAGTCCCCGCGCCCATGAGATTCACCCAGCAGTCCGTCATGGCGAGCGCGCGCCCTTCCAGATCGAACCGCAGTCGGCGTGCGAAGCGCCCGACGTGACGGTCGAGCTCCCGCGCCAGCGCTGCAAACGTCGGCGAATTGCGATGCATGCGATTCGCCGAGCCGTAGGAGGTGTAACCGCCGGGGTAGTTGCGTGCCGACCAGCGCCTTCCCGCGGCGTCGTCTTCCTGAAGCTGCCGGCATTCGCGCAACAGTCGCGCATTCAGCGAGCGCCAGCCGCGCGCTCGCAGCCGGTCGGTGTAAACGAGTGTCGGGAAAAGCGCTTGGAAACCCATGAGCGGTGCGCAGTATGCGTCGCTCCCGCTCAGGTGGTCTATGATCGGGCACCATGGCCGTATCCACACCGACACCCACACTCTCGGCTTCCGGATCCGCGCCCACAGCGCGCAGTGCCACGACCGAGGTCGCACAGCACTGGATCGGCGGCCGGGCCACCGGTGGCGCGGGCGCCCGCCAGGATGTCTTTGACCCCGCGACCGGGCGTGTCGCGCGCCAGGTTCTCATGGCCAGCGCCGCGGACGTCGACGGCGCGGTTACCAGTGCGCGCGAAGCGTTTTCGGCCTGGGCGAACACCCCGCCGGTGCGCCGCGCACGCGTCCTGACACGCTTCCTTGCCCGCCTGAACGAAGAGCGCGATGCGCTGGCGGCGCTGATCACCAGCGAGCACGGCAAGGTGTTCAGTGATGCGCAGGGCGAGGTCACGCGCGGCATCGAGATCGTGGAGTTTGCGTGCGGCATTCCGCAGCTGCTGAAAGGGGATTTCACCGACCAGGTGTCCACCGGGATCGACAACTGGACGCTGCGGCAGCCGCTCGGTGTGGTCGCCGGCGTCACACCCTTCAACTTCCCGTGCATGGTGCCGTGCTGGATGTTCCCGATCGCGATCGCCTGCGGCAACACCTTCGTGCTGAAGCCGAGTGAGCGCGATCCTTCCGCAGCTCTCCTGATGGCGCGGCTGCTCGGGGATGCCGGGCTGCCGGCCGGTGTGTTCAATGTCGTACAGGGCGACAAGACAGCGGTGGAGGCGCTGCTGGCGCATCCGGATGTGAAGGCGGTGAGCTTCGTCGGTTCGACGCCCATTGCACACTCGATCTACCAGCGCGGTGCGCAGGCCGGCAAACGCGTCCAGGCCCTGGGCGGCGCGAAGAATCACATGGTAGTGATGCCGGATGCGGACCTCGAACAGGCGACCGACGCGCTGATCGGTGCGGCCTATGGCTCCGCCGGCGAGCGCTGCATGGCGATTTCGGTGGCGGTGCTGGTGGGCGACAGCGCCGAGCACATCATGCCGAAGCTCGCGGCACGGGTGCGGCAGCTGCGCATCGGCAACGGCATGAACCGCGAGGCAGAAATGGGGCCGGTCATCAACCGGCAGGCACTCGAGCGCATCCGCGGCTATATAGAGGACGGCGCGGCAAGCGGCGCACAGCTCGTGGTGGACGGCCGCCGCGATCCTAAGAGCGGCGCGGCCTTCACCGTCGCCGGCCACGAGGACGGCTTCTGGCTCGGCGGAACGTTATTCGACCACGTGACCCCACAGATGCGCATCTACCAGGAGGAGATCTTCGGCCCGGTGCTTTCGTGCGTGCGGGTGCCGGATTTCGCCGCCGCGGTGCAGCTCGTCAACGCGCACCCGCTTGCCAACGGCGTGGCGTGTTACACCCGCGACGGCCATGTGGCCCGCGAGTTCGGACGCCGCATTGAAGTCGGCATGGTCGGAATCAACGTCCCGATCCCCGTACCCATGGCATGGCATGGCTTCGGCGGCTGGAAGTCGAGCCTCTTCGGCGACACGCACGCCTACGGCGAGGAAGGCGTGCGTTTCTACACCCGGCAGAAGTCCATCATGCAGCGCTGGCCGCAGAGCACGGACAAGGGCGCGGAATTCGCCATGCCCACGGCAAAATAAACTAAGGTGTCCGTGAACCTTTGGGGGCACGCGCGGCCCTACTAATGTCCGGCGATGATGCAAGAAGGATCAACGATGCGCATTATTTCGTTGTTGGGCGCCTGCCTGGTATCCGTGACGCCTCTGACGGCGTGGGCAGTCGACCCGTTCGGCTTCTACGTCGGCGCGGGCGCGGGCGAGTCCACCCTGCAATCGACCTCGCTCCTCCCGATACAGGTCTACGAGCACCCCACCGGCTGGAAGGTATTCGCCGGCTGGCGCCCGATCCAGATGTTCGGCGCGGAGGTCGAGTACGTCGACCTGGGCAGCAGGAACAGCACCTACACGAGCTACGCGAACAACACGAGCAGCTCTCAACACGCGAGTGCCAGCGGCGTCGGCGCGTTCCTCGTCGGTTACCTGCCGCAGCCAGTACCGTATCTGGACTTCTACGGCAAGCTGGGCGTTGCTGACCTGCACACCAACATCAGCAACAACACCACCGGCCCTTGCGGCATACTCTGTTCATCGCAGTCGGCACAGAACACGAGCAACGTGCGTTTCGCCTACGCCGCGGGCATGCAAGTGAAATTCGGCGCGCCGGCAGTGCGCCTCGAGTACCAGGGCATCACTACCTCCGGTGGCGACCAGAGCCTTCTCTCGCTGGACCTGGCCTGGAACTTCTGACGGTTCCGCGCGCGACAGTCGGCGAGCGCGGGCGCTTCCTTAGGAAGCCTTTTTCTCGAACTGCTCTTCCTCGGTGCTGCCGGTGAGCGCCGAGAGCGAAGACGACCCGCCGCTGACTGCCTGCGCCACCGCATCGAAGTAGCCGGCGCCCACTTCGCGCTGATGCTTGGTGGCGGTGTAGCCGGCCGACTCGGCCGCGAATTCCGCCTGCTGCAGCTTCACGTAGGCGCTCATGTGCTGGGCCTTGTAACCCCGCGCCAGGTCGAACATCGAGTAGTTGAGCGCGTGGAAGCCGGCTAGCGTGATGAACTGGAAGCGATAGCCCATGGCGGCGAGCTCGCGCTGGAACTTCGCAATGGTCGCGTCATCGAGGTTGCGCTTCCAGTTGAAAGACGGCGAGCAGTTATAAGCAAGGAGCTTGCCGGGAAACTGTTTGTGGAGACCTTCTGCGAACTCTTTGGCTTGCTCAAGATCGGGCTTGCCGGTCTCGCACCACACCAGGTCCACGTACGGCGCATAGGCGCAGCCGCGCGCGATCGCCTGCCGCATGCCGGCCTTGACGCAGAAGAACCCTTCCGAGGTGCGGCCCTTCGCCTTGTCCACGAACGGGCGGTCATGCTCATCCACGTCCGAGGTCAGAAGGTTCGCGGCTTCCGCGTCGGTGCGCGCCACCAGCACCGTCGGCACGTTTGAGACGTCCGCGGCGAGGCGCGCTGCGACGAGCTTGTTGATCGCGTCCTGGGTGGGCACCAGTACCTTGCCACCCATGTGGCCGCACTTTTTCGCCGACGATAGCTGGTCCTCGAAGTGCACGCCGGCGGCGCCCGCATCGATCATCTGCTTCATGAGTTCAAAGGCGTTCAGCACGCCGCCGAATCCGGCTTCGGCGTCGGCGAGGATCGGCTTCAGCCAGTCGATCGAGTCATCACCCTCGGCGTGACAGATCTCATCCGCGCGCCGCAGGGTGTTGTTGATCCGCCGTACGACCGCCGGCACCGAATCAGCCGGATACAGCGATTGATCCGGATACATCTCGCCCGCGAGGTTGGCGTCGCCCGCGACCTGCCACCCCGAGAGGTAAATCGCATCAAGACCCGCCTTCACCTGCTGCATGGCCTGGTTGCCGGTCAGCGCACCGAGCGCGTTTACAAACGGCTTGTCGTTCAGGTACCGCCAGAGCTTTTCCGCCGTCAGGCGCGCGATGGAGTGCTCGACCGGGATGGTGCCGCGCAGGCGCACCACTTCGCTGGCCTTGTAGCCACGCTGGATGCCGCGCCAGCGCGGGCTGTCGCTCCAGGTCCGTGTGAGCTCATCGGCAGTGGGCAGGGACTTCAGGGCGTTCATGGTTGATGCATCTCTTGAGCAGGTGAATCGTGTGCCATCAGCTCAGCAGCTCGTAGGCCGGGAGCGTCAGAAACTCATCGAAGGTCTCGGCTTTGGTCATTTGCTCGAACAGCCGCGCGGCGCTCGGGAACACCCCGTTCGTCAGGCGCGCAGCGCCAACCTCGGTATGGATGCGATCGAGCTCGGTGCTCATCAGGCGATCGAAGCGCGCTGCTGTTATGACCTGCCCATCGCTGGTGCGCGCTCCGTGGCGCAGCCATTGCCACAGTTGCGCACGGCAGATCTCGGCTGTGGCCGCGTCCTCCATGAGGTGATACAGCGGTACACAGCCGTTGCCGCGCAGCCATGATTCGAGGTACTGCACGCCGACGCGGATGCAGGCGCGCACACCCTCTTCCGTGATCTTGCCGTCCGGCACGGTCAGCAGATCCGCAGCTGTCACGCTCACCTCAGCGCGCAGTACAGCGAGTTGGTTGGGTCCGGGCATCACGGCATCGAAAGCCTCACGCGCAATGTTGGCGAGTCCCGGGTGCGCGATCCAGGTGCCGTCGTGCCCGGCGTGCGCCTCGCGCAGCTTGTCGGCCCGCACGCGCGCCATCGCCGCCTCGTTCGCCTTGGGGTCGTCGCGGATCGGGATCTGCGCCGCCATGCCGCCCATGGCGTGCGCGCCGCGCCGGTGACAGGTCTTGATCAGCAGGTCGACGTAGGACTTTAGGAAATGCCGCTCCATGGTCACGCTGGCGCGATCGGGCAGCAGGAAATGGGGCCGGTTCCGGAATTTCTTGATGAAGCTGAAAATGTAGTCCCAGCGGCCGCAGTTAAGGCCCGCCGAATGCTCGCGCAGTTCGTAGAGGATCTCGTCCATCTCGAAGGCCGCGAGAATGGTTTCGATGAGCACCGTCGCCCTGATGGTTCCGCGCGGGATGCCGAGCGCTTCCTGGGCGGCGACAAACACCTCGTTCCACAGGCGCGCTTCGAGGTGGCTCTCGAGCTTCGGCAGGTAGAAGTAAGGGCCGGTGCCGTGCTGGGCCAGCGCCTCGTGGTTGTTGGCGAGGAACAGTACGAAATCGAACAAGGCGCCGGAGACGGCCTCGCCGTTGATGCGTACGTGCTTCTCCGGCAGGTGCCAGCCGCGCGGACGCACAATGAGCGTCGCGAGCTGCTCCCCTAGGCGGTAGACCTTGCCGGTGGCGCGATCATCAAAGCTGATGGTGCGACGGACCGCGTCGGTGAGGTTCACCTGCCCGCGGATGATGTTGTCCCAGGTCGGTGAGCAGGAGTCCTCGAAGTCGGCCATGAAGGCGCGCACCGGCGCGTTCAGGGCATTGATGATCATCTTGCGGTCGACGGGGCCGGTGATCTCCACCCGCCGGTCCATGAGATCCGCCGGCGCGGGAGCCACTTTCCAGTCCGCGGCCCGCACTGCCGCTGTCGCGGGCAGAAACTCCGGCAGTGCCCCGTCATCGAGCAGCTTCTGGCGCGCGGCGCGCGCGTCGAGAAGTTCCAGCCGCCGCGGATTGAAGCGCCGATGCAGACTCGCCAGCAGCTGCAGCGCCAGCGGCGTCAGCACTTCGCCTCCGCGCTCGAGTGGTGGCCCCAGGATCTCGACTTTCGAGCCGTTCTGCGCACTCGAGTACACGGACCGGTCTGCCTCGGCGTTCATAGACCCCAAAGCATACCCGTTCAGGCTGAAAATTTGACTCTGGAAAATTAACATTGTTAATTTCACAGGGGGCCGGACTGCCGCTAAACACCCGCGAGACGACATATGCCGGAACTGCTGCGCAAGGGCAGGAGAGCTGATGGCATAAGATGCCGTCCTCACACTCGTGACTCCCGAGGACCGGACATGTTTCGCAGTCAACCCGAGCGAGCCGCCCTTGCCGCCTGTGCACTGCTGGGACTGCTGGGCGCGCCGTCGCTACTGAGTGCCGCGTCGCCGCAACCCACCGCCACCACGACAGGTTCGCAACTCACCACTGAGGCTGAGCACGCCGCGATCAGTGCCTGGCGCACGCGGCGCGACGATTCACTCACCAGTGATACCGGCTGGCTGACGCTCGCGGGGCTTCTGTGGCTGAAGCCCGGGAACAACAGCTTCGGCCGCGGCGCCTCGAACGCCTTGGTGCTGGACAATGCCTCGCTGGCGGACACCGCGGGCTCATTCGTGCTTAGCGGTGACAAAGTGCGCTTCGTGGCTCATGCGGGCGGCGGCGTGACTCATGACGGGCAGCCCGTGACCGCAATGGACCTCGTTTCCGATGCGCATGGCGAGCCCACCGTGCTCGCGATCGGCGCGCTGCGCTTCTTCATCATCGAGCGGTCCGGACACGTGGGCGTGCGGGTGCGTGATCTGAACAACCCGCACCGGCTGAACTTCCAGGGGCTCACGTACTTTCCGGTGAGCACCGCCTGGGTATTCAACGCGAGGTTCGAGCCTTACCAGCCGGTGCACCACATCAAAATCACCAATATCCTCGGCATGGAAGAGGACGACGAGTCGCCTGGGACCGTGGTGTTCACCAAGGATGGCCGGGAGTGGCGCCTCGATACCGTGCTCGAGGATCCTGGCGACAAAGAACTCTTCATCATGTTCGCGGATGCCACCAGCGGACATGAAACCTACGGCGCCGGCCGCTTTCTCTATGTCCCGCTGCCGGCGAACGGCACCGTCGTGCTGGATTTCAACAAGGCCTTCAATCCACCGTGTGCGCTCAATGACTTCGCCACCTGCCCGCTGCCACCGTTCCAGAATCGTCTGAAGCTCAAGGTCGAAGCCGGCGAGAAAACCTACGCCGGCGGCCCGGAGCATAAGGCGGGCTGACTGCGCAGCCCGGCGCCACGCGACCCGGGTTAAGCGAACGCTTAAGTATCGATAAAAATAGTCGCGGGGTGCTCGAGACACTCCTTCAGCGCCTGGATCATCGCCGCGGCGTCGTAGCCGTCCACGAAGCGGTGATCAAACGATGAAGACAGATTCATGGTGCGGCGGATGGCGATGGCGCCATCCATCACGACCGGGCGCTCGATGGCGCGGTTCACGCCAATGATGGCGACCTCGGGGGCGTTGATGATGGGTGTGCTGGCGATGCCGCCGAGCTTGCCGAGACTGGTGATGGTGATGGTCGAGCCGCTGAGCTCATCGCGCGTCGCCTTGTTGGTACGCGCGGCTTCGCTCACGCGGCGCATCTCCCCTGCCAGGTCCCATAGCGTGAGTCCCTGCGCATCGTGCACCACCGGGACTTTCAGGCCATCGGGGGTCTGAGTAGCGACGCCTAAATGCACCGCGCCGTAGCGCACGATAACGCCGCGCTCCGCGTCGTAGTGCGCATTGCATTGCGGAAAGTCCCTTAAGACACGCACCAGGGCGAGCGCCAGGAACGGCAGGTAGGTGAGCGCCGGCGCCCCCCGCTCCTGCTTGCCGTTCAGGTGCCGCCGCAGCGACTCGAGCTCCGTGACGTCGAGTTCCTCAACGTAGGCGAAGTGCGGAATGTTGCGCTTCGCTTCGCTCATGCGCTGCGCAATGACGCGGCGCAGGCCGATCACCTTGATCTCTTGCGTGCCGGTGTCGCGCGCGACGGCAGGACGCGCACTCGCCGGAACCGCCTTGGGAGTTGCGCGCAGCGGTGTGGGCGCCAGCGTGCGCCGCGCAACGTACGCCTCGAAGTCTTTGGGCACGATACGACCGTTTGGCCCCGAACCTGCGACCTGCTTGAGGTCCACGCCTGCCTCATGAGCGCGGCGGCGCACGGCCGGCGAGGTCGCGATGCGCCCGCCGGACGCAACTGCGGCCTGCACGTCGGCAGCGCTTGCCTCGGCAGTGCGTGCGGTTGCAGCGCCATTTGCGCCCGAGGCAGCGCTTCTTGCCGGCGCTGCTGCAGTCGCCACCGGCTTTGACGCCGCTGTGGCAGCAGGTGCGCTGGCGGCCGGTGCGCCGGCGGCTGCCCCCGACCCCGTTTCAAACACGATCAGCGCCGAGCCCACGGGCACCATGTCTCCCGGGACACCAGTGGTCGAGACGACGCGCCCACTCACGGGAGCCGGCACTTCCACGGCAGCCTTCTCGGTCATCACCTCGACGACCACGTCATCTTCGGCGACGGTATCACCGGGTTTCACTTTCCAGCTGACAATCTCCGCCTCGACCGTACCTTCGCCCAGATCCGGCAGCTTGAAGACGTACTGGCTCATGCTGGCTCCATGACTTCTTTGAGGGCCGCGGCAATGCGCGCCTGGCCCGGAAAGTATTCCCACTCGAACGCGTGCGGATAAGGGGTGTCCCAGCCGGTGACGCGCTGCACGGGCGCCTCCAGATTCCAGAAGCAATGCTCCTGCACCGTGGCGACGAGCTCCGCCCCGTAGCCGCCGAAGCGCGTGGCTTCATGCACCACCACGCAACGCCCGGTCTTGCACACGGAGGTGCACAGGACATCCACGTCGAGCGGCGCCATGGTGCGCACGTCGATGATTTCTGCATCCACTCCTGCGATGCGCACCGCAGCCTCGGCGACATGCACCATGGTGCCATAGGTGAGCACCGTCACGTCCTTGCCCTCACGCACCACCTGGGCGCGGCCGATCGGCACGGTGTAGTGGCCGTCCGGAACTTCGCCGCGCGGGTGCGCGCTCCACGGCACCGCCGGCTTGTGTGGGTCACCGTCAAAGGGTCCGTTATAGATGCGCTTGGGTTCGAAGAATACGACCGGATCATCGTCCTCAATCGAACTGATGAGCAGGCCCTTGGCGTCGTAAGGGTTGGACGGCATAACCACCTTCACGCCGCAGACGTGCGTGAAAATCCCTTCCGGGCTTTGCGAGTGGGTCTGGCCACCGCGGATGCCGCCGCCGCACGGCGTACGAATCGTGACCGGGGCTGCGAACTCGCCCGCCGAGCGGTAGCGCAACCGCGCGAGCTCACTCACCACCTGGTCGAAGCCCGGGTAGATGTAATCGGCGAACTGGATTTCCGCCACCGGCTTAAGCCCATTCACGCCCATGCCGATGGCGGCAGCGATTATGCCCCCCTCGGAAATGGGGGTGTCGAGCACGCGGTGTTCGCCGTATTTTCTCTGCAACCCTTCGGTGCAGCGGAATACGCCGCCGAAGTAGCCGACGTCCTCGCCGAGAATCACCACGCGCGGATCGCGTCCCAACATCACGTCCATCGCGGAGTTGAGCGCCTGCACCATGTTCATGCGCGCCATGCTTCAGCCCTCTTTCGCCTGCGGCTGCGCGGCCGGGGTCGCCTTGGCGCGCGCTTCCAGGAGCTTGCGCAGCTCTTCGCGCTGATGCACCAGGTTCGGCGGCATCTCCTTGAACACGTCCTC
>PLEC01000156.1 GCA_003136935.1 Gammaproteobacteria bacterium | reverse complement strand
GCGCGTTCCTCAACGCCTCGCCGATGAGATCCCGCAAGCTCGCCGTCATGCGCGCACGCAGGGCGCCTGCGTCCGGCCCCATGACGTGACGGAGCCAGTGAGCACGCTGCTCGAGCATTTGGGCAAGGAGCTCCTCGAGGTGATCCCAGCGGTTGTCGAGGCGTTCAAACAGGAGTTCAATATCCTGGGCGAGATCCGGATCCTTCTCGCCCTCCACTAAGGTTGTGCGCGCGGCGCGCTCATACAGCTCCTCCGGCCGGTCATCGACACTGAGAGCACCGCCTGCCTTGGCCGTGACCGGCAGCTGGCTTGCGAGCCAGAAATTGAAGGAGTCGATGGTCTGGATGCGCAGCGCCCCGGGGTCCTCAAGCAGCTTCCAGCCACGCGCCGCGGCGTGACGCAGCGCGTTCGCCGCGAGCTCCCGCAGCGCTTGCGCGCACGGCTCGGTATCGGCCACTTCCGCGCGCAGCGCGCGCAGCACCCGCGCACGCATCTCGCCTGCGGCCTTGCGCGTGAAGGTGATGGCGAGAATCGCCTGCGGTTCATCCACCGTGCACAGCAGGCGCAGAAAGCGCTGCGTGAGCACCGCCGTCTTGCCGGAGCCCGCCGGCGCCTGCAGCAGGATCGAGCGGGATGGATCGGTCGCGCCGGCGCGCGCCGCATCGTCCGCCCGCCGTTCAGTCTCACTCATTCGCGCTCTCCGGCTCGCTGCCGCGGCTTTCGCCTTCGCGCTCGGCAATCCTGCAGATGTTGATGACGTGGCAGATTCTGCAGGCGCCGGGCTTCGGATCGACGCTGGCATCGCCGGCGAGAAAACCGCGGATCAGTCGCTCCAGCACCGCGCGCCAGGCCTGCTGCTGTGCCAGCCAGGGGTCCGCGGGTGCGGCGCCCGCCGCGGCATGCGCGGCCTTCACCCCGGGCAGGAGTCCGGAATCGCGCGCCACGCCCTCAAAGCGCAGCGTGCGGGAGTTGACCCACACGGTGGCAAGCGCCACCACGTCAGCGCCCAGCGCGGTGAGGTACGCGAGCAGCTGCGGATATGTCGGACGCTCGTCGTACCAGTGCCCGCTCATGTGGCCACCGGTCTTGTAGTCCAGGACCGCGCGGCCGCCGCCGCTGAGCACATCGACGCGATCGATGCGCATCGCGACCCTGGCTCCGCCGAGCACGAGCTCAACCGGATGCTCGGTGCTCTCAACCCGGAAGGCAGATCGTTCACGATCGAGCGCACACAACGCGCGGATGAGGCGCGCCGCGCGGCGACACTCGCGCGCCAGCGCCTTGGGCTTCGCTGCGAACATGTCGATCTGCCCCTGCTCGGCCTGGCGGCGGCGCCGGCTGCTCGTGCCGCGGGCGAGGAGCGCCCCCGCGGCCGCCTCCACGCTCTGCGCAATCAACTTATCCAGGGCCACCTCAGTCAGCGCCCCAAGCGATTCCGAATCGCGCAGCCGACCCCACAGTTTCTCCAGCGCACCGTGCAGCAGCGTGCCGCGATCGAGCGCGGCAATTCCCGGCTCGGGAATCTCCGCTCGCAGGCTCCCGAGCCGCAGTTCCGCGTAGGCGCGGAATGGACAGATGTTTTGCAGGTCGAGTGCCCGTGTACCGCGCGGCAGGGGAATGGCAGGGTTCCAGGGGAGCCCGGTGCCATCCTCGAGCGATTCGGTGCAGCTCCCGCGGTGCAGGCTCGCCGGCAGCCACGCCCGTGCGGGAGGGGGCGGCCGCAGCGCCGCCACCGTGAACAACGGGCTCGGCGTCAGCGCCATGTCCTCGGCATGCTCGGGCGCTGAGAACATGAGTTCGTCACTTCCTGCGCGCCACGCCGCAAGCAGCGTGCGCGCCTGCGTCAGCCGGACCTCGGGGCTGGCCGCCGGCACGCCCGCCGCGCGCTGTGCGGCCGCCGGCACAAAGGGATCAGGCGCCACCGCCTGCGGGAAAACTTCCGCGTGCATCTGCGCGACCCAGATGCCGTCGTAGCGCACGATCGGGTCGGCGAGCATGGGGGAGATCGTCACGGTGACGTCCTCGTCCGCGGGCCGGAAGGCGCTGCGCGCGGCGAGGGCTTCCAGGAGCCGCAGCGCCTCATCGCGGCCTAAGGGCCCGGTGCTCGGCGTCAGTGCGCCGAACTCCTCGAGCAGTTCGTGCCAGCGCACCAGCGTCTGTTGTCCGCCACTGTCCGCAGCCGACGCCGCCGGCCAGCCGGCGGCCCTGAGAGCCGCGCGAAAACGCTCCGACCAGGTGCGCGGGGTTACGCGTGCGCCACCGCTGCCGTCACCGAGCAGTGCGACCGCGCGCGTGAGTTGCGCGTCGCATTCGCGTGCGATGAGCTGCAGGTCCGCCTTCATGAGCCCGAGCGCTCCCGAGAGCTCTGGCAGGCGCACGGTTAGGAACTTGCTGTCGCGCAGCTTCAGATCCAGCCGTGCCCTTGCCGCCGCGGTCGGGGCGCTCCAGTGGGGAGCGCGCAGCCAGGCGCTCAGGCGTGCGCCATCCAGTTCCCCGCCGCAGAGAAATTCGAGTGTCGTCAGGGCATGCGCAATCACCGGCGCGTCGGCGAGCGGCTGACCGCCTTCGATACCCACCAGCGCCTGCGAGCCGCTCGTCGCGCCAAGAACGCTGCGCGGGTCGAGCGCCTGGCGAATGAACGTCGCCAGCCGCTCCCGTGCGCCCGGCGCACCCGGCAACAGCACCAGGAGTCTCGCGTCGGGTTGCCGCAGTACCCGCTCACGGCACCAGGTGGCGATGCGCTCGAGCTCCTCGCGCCGATCGGCGCACAGCAACAGCTGCGGCACGGCCGCCTGTAAAGGTTCGCCTGGCGCAACCCCCACGGTGCGCCCCACGATGGTCGCGAGCCGCGGTGGCAGCGCATCGAAACCGCACAGCGTGGGCGCGGGCAGCGCTGCGCTCGAGGCGCGCGGCAGGCCTGCAAGCAAGCCGTCGACGTTCATAGCCCCGAGCGCGCGGCAGCGCTCATCGAACGCCCGCCGCGCCTGAAACAACAGTTGCGCCTCGCTGCCGGAGGGACCCGCGCGCAGCCCGATGTTGTATTCGAAAGCGAGCGCACTGGCGCGTTGCAGAGAGTCCCCGAGCGTCGCGCCATTCAACAGCGGCAGCGTTGCCGTGATGTCCGCGGCGCACTGACGCCACAGGTACCACTCCTCGGCTGCACTGAGCACCCGGGGACCGCTCACCGGTGGCCCCTGCGCTGCCACGCGCTCGGCCTCGCGGCGCAGCCAGCTGCCCGCGGCCAGGACATCCGCGCTTGCCCACACACCCGCACCGGCGGCGAGCTGTGCCGCCGCGTGCGCAAGCCTCACGGCATGCGCGCGCTGACGCGTCGGCACGATGAGCGTGTCGCCGCGCTCCAGGAGGTCCGTTATGTCGGGTGAAAGCCTAAGCAAATGAGGCTATTAAGAATACTTCCTTAGAAGTTACTTTGCCCGGGAAGCGACGCTTACCACGTTGCCTGCCGCACGCCCGGAGGTGCGGGGCAGCGCCGCATAGGCGCTCAGCAGTTCCTCGATCCGCGCGAACACATCCTTCAATGTCACGGCATCCGGCAGGTTGGTGATCCGGAAATGATTGCAGTACGGGACGTTGAAGCTCACGCCGGGGGCGACCAGTACGTGCTTCTGCTCAAGCAGATCAAGCGTGAACTGCTGATCGTCGAAATCCGGCAGCACCTGCGGGTCCACGCCCACAAAGGCGTACATCGCCCCGCCGGGTGGCGTGAGAGTCAGGTAGCGGCTGTGGGCCGTGGCCTGGAGAATCGCGGCGCGCGATTCGTGCAGCCGTCCCCCCGGTGACACCAGTTCCCTGATGCTCTGATGGCCGCCGAGCGCGGTCTGCACCGCCCACTGCGCCATGACGTTGCTGCACAGGCGCAGGGATGACAGCAGCTCGAGCCCGTTCAGATACTCGGTGGCGTTGTGCGTGCGGCCGGAAAACGCCACCCAGCCCACGCGGTAACCGCAGGCCCGGTAGACCTTGGAAAGCCCTGACAAGGTTGCACACAGTGTGTCGTGCACGAGCGTCGCCATGGGCACGAACTCGGCGCCGTCGTAGGTCATCTGGTCGTAGATTTCGTCGCTGAACACGACCAGCCCGCGACTCTCCGCGAGTTGCGCGAGGGCCTGCAGCACGCGGCGCGGATACACCGCTCCGGTCGGATTGTTGGGATTGATGACGACCAGGGCGCGCGTGCGCGGCGTCACCAGTCGCGCCAGCTCCTCCGGGTCGGGCACAAAGCCGTGCTCGGGGCGGCAGGGATAGTGCACCGCGCGGCCGCGATTCAACGTGACCGCCGCCGTCCACAGCGGGTAATCCGGACTCGGCACCAGCACTTCATCGCCATCGTTGAGCAGCGCCCGTAACACCAGGTCAATGAGCTCGCTCACCCCGTTGCCGATGAACACTTCNNAAGATGCCCTTCTGATGGCAATAGCCTTCTGCTTCAGCGAGATTCTCTATCATGGCCAGCCGCATGGTCTCGGGCGTGCGCAGGCCAAAAGCGCGTGGATTGCCAATGTTCAGCGACACGATCTCGTAGCCCTGGCGCTCGAGCTCGTGGGCCCGCCGTGCCAGGCGCCCTCGGATCTCATAACGCACCTGCTTCAGCCCCTCACTGGGGCGAATGCTTTCTGCAGTCTTCATAAGCGCAAGGATAGCAGCCCGATCACTTAAAGCTCGCGCCAGCGATGGCAGGCCACGTGACGATCGCCATTTACCTCTTCCCATGCCGGCACGCGCTCCTGGCAGACCGCCGCGGCGTGAGGGCAGCGCGTGCGGTAGACGCAGCCGCTCGGCGGATTGAGCGGCGACGGCGGTTCCCCGGGCAGCGCCCGGGCAAGCCGCGCGGGCTGCAGGTCCGGGTCGGGAATGGGCACGGCCGAGATGAGTTCACGGGTGTAGGGATGCAGGGGCCGCGCGTACAGCAGCTGCGCCGGGGCGAGTTCCATCATGCGGCCCAGGTACAGTACCAGCACGCGCTCGCACAGCCGCTGCACCAGCGCGAGATTGTGGCTGACAAACACCAGCGACAGACCCGACGCGTGCTTCAGCTCCGCCAGCAGGCTCACGATCTGCTGTTGGGTGGGAGTATCGAGCGCGCTCACCGGCTCATCGCACACCAGCAGGCGCGGCTTCAGGATCATCGCGCGCGCGATCCCAACACGCTGGCACTCCCCGCCACTGAGCTCGTGGGGATACCGGCCGCCGAGGCTCGCCGGCAGGCCCACGCGCAGGAGCGCGGCGGCAACTTCGACTTCACGTGCGCGCGCATCGAGCCCGCTGACATGCACCTGCAGAGGCTCAGCAACAATCTCCCCAACCGTGCGTCGCGGATCGAGGCTGCCGAGCGGATCCTGGAAGATGATCTGCAGGTCCCGCCGCAGCGCCCGCAGTTCCCGCGCCGGCACCTCGCCGAGCGCAGTTCCCATCCACACCACGCGTCCGGAGCTGGGCTTCAGCAGCTGCAGCGCGGCGCGGGCGAGCGTTGACTTGCCGGCGCCTGACTCCCCCACCACCCCTAAGGATTCACCAGCTCGCAGCCCGAAGCTGACCCCGTTCACCGCGGCAAGAACAGTCGACTGGCCAAACCAGCGCGCACGGACGGTAAATCCCACACTCACATCCGTGAGTGTGAGCGCCGCTGCCTGCTGCCCGCGGGCCGGCTGCGCAACGCCCGCCGATGTGGGTTCCTCCAGCCGCGGGGCGTTGCGCACCAGTGCCTGTGTGTAGGGATCAGATGGCGCCTTGAGAATCGCGGCAACCGGGCCGGTCTCGATCACCCGGCCGGCGCGCATCACGGCGACCCGGTCCGCGACCCCCGCCACCGCACCCAGGTCATGCGTGATGAGCACCATGGCCATGCCCTGCTCGCGCTTCAATTGCGCCAGCAGCGCCAGGATCTGGGCCTGAATCGTGACGTCAAGGGAGGTCGTCGGCTCATCGGCAATGAGCAGCTGCGGCTCGCAGGCGAGCGCAATGGCGATCATGACGCGCTGGCGCATGCCGCCGGAGAGCTCGTGGGGGTACTGGCCCATGCGGCGTGCCGGGTCGGTCACCTGCACACGCCTCAGGAGCTCCTGGGCGCGCGCGCGCGCGGCAGCCCACGAGAGTCCGCGATGACGCACCAGCACTTCGGCAATCTGCTCGCCAACCCGCAGGTGCGGCGTGAGTGAAGTCATCGGATCCTGGAACACCATGCCGATGGCGGCGCCCCGCAACCGCTCCAGTGCACGCGGACCTGCGCTCAGGAGTTCCGCGCCGCGAAACTGCGCCTGGCCCCGCACCCGGGCGTTGGGCGGTAAAAGGCCGAGCAGCGCGAGGAACGACACGCTCTTGCCGGCGCCGGATTCCCCGACCACCCCGAGGCATTCCCCGCGCGCGACGTGCAGGTTCACGTCCTGCGCTGCACTCACGACGCCCGCGGGTGTTGCGAACGAAACCGACAGCCCGCAGAGGCGCAGCACCTGTCCCGCATCTGCTGGCGTAACTTCAGCGCTCACGGGGATCCAGCGCATCGCGCAGGCCGTCGCCAAGAAGGTTGAGGCAGATCAGGAGCGTCACCAGGAACAGCGTGGGCACGAGCAGCATCCATGGTGCGGACTGCATTTCCTGCGCGCCGACGTTGATGAGATTGCCGAGGCTCGCCTGCGGCTCCTGCACCCCCAGGCCGAGAAAGCTCAGGAAGCTCTCGAAAATGATCATCTGCGGAATGGTGAGCGTCGCATAGACCGCCACCGGACCTAACAGGTTCGGCACGATGTGCCGCACCAGGATCGCGGCCGGCGCAAGTCCGGTCGCGCGTGCCGCCTCGATGAACTCGCGCCGCTTCAGCGCCAGGGTCTCGCCACGCACAATGCGCGCGGTCGTGAGCCAGCCGACGGCACCGATCGCGACCAGCAGCACGCCGATGCTGCCGCGCTGGAAAAGCGTGGTGAGAATGATGACGATGAAGAGGTACGGCAGTGAATACAACACGTCGACGAACCTCATCATCCACTCATCCGTGCGGGCGCCGGCAAATCCCGCCACCGCGCCCCAGGCAACGCCGATACCTAAGCTGACGAGGCTGGCGAGAATGCTGATGAGGAGTGACAGGCGCACACCGCACAGCGTGCGCACGAAGAGGTCCCGGCCAAGGCGGTCGGTGCCGAACCAATGCGCCGCGATGTGTCCGGGCGGCAGCGCCAGGTGCTGCCAGTCGAGCTGGTCGAACGCCCAGGGACTGAACCAGGGCCCCACCACGGCCAGGAGCGTGATGATGCCGAGCACCGCCAGCGCGAGCCGTGTGTGGCGGTTTGAAGCGAGCCGGCGGCCCGCCTGCATGGCTTCACTCATGCCGCACGCGCGGGTCGAGCCAGCCATAGAGCAGGTCGGCGATCAGGTTGAAAACCAGCAGCAGCGTGCCGTAGACCACGATCATGCCCATGACCAGCGGATAGTCACGGTCGATCGCGCCCTGCACGAGGTAGCGCCCGGTGCCCGGGAGACCGAAGACCGTTTCGACGACCAGTGATCCGGTGACCACGTATGCCAGGGCGGGACCTAAGTAACTCACGGCTGGCAGCAATGCCGGCCGCAGCGCGTGGCGCCACAGCACGCGCGTGCCGCCCAGGCCGCGCGCCCGGGCGCTGCGGATCCAGGGACTGCCCAGTACCTCGAGCAGACTCGCGCGCGTGAGGCGCGCCAGATACGCCGCTACCGGCAGCGCCAGCGTGAGTACCGGCAACACCAGGTAGCGCGGCGCACCCCGCTCCCAGCCCGCCACCGGTAACCAATGCAGGGCGAGACCGAACACCAGCGCGAACAGCGGCCCGGTGACGAAACTCGGCAGCGCCACCGCGAGCGCCGCGAACAGTGTCAGACCATGGTCGGCCCCCTGATTGCGCCAGATCGCAGCGACCATGCCCGCAGGGATACCGATGACCAACGCGAGCAGGATCGCAAGGAGGCCCACCGTGACGCTGACCGGCAGGCCCTGGGCGATGAGCTCGGTCACGGTGAAATCGCGCTGGCTTAAGGAAGGCCCGAAATCCCCGTGCAGCAGCCCGCCGAGGTAGTGCGCGTACTGGGTCGCGAGCGGCTGGTCGAGACCGTAGAGGTGATCGAGGTTGGCCCGCACCGCCGGGGTGAGTGTCTGTTCCTGGTCGAAGGGGCCGCCGGGCGCGAGCCGCACGATACAAAACGAAACGGTGACGATGACCAGCAGTGTCGGGATGAGGCCGCCGATGCGGCGGAGCGCGTAGCGCAGCATGCGCGACTTTAGGGAAGGCACGTGTGCGGCGTCAACGCTTTCGCCGCAACAGCGCGACCCCAGCCGCTATACTGTGACTCCTATGAAACGCATCCTGGTCGGCATCAAGCGCGTCGTGGACTACAACGTGCGCATCCGGGTGAAGCCCGATGGCAGCGGTGTGGTCACCGACGGGGTGAAGATGAGCATCAACCCCTTCGACGAGATCGCTCTCGAGGAAGCGCTGCGCATCAAGGAGCGCGGTGGCGCGGAGGAAGTGGTGGTGGTCACCGTCGGTCCCGCCGACTGCCAGCAGCAACTGCGTACTGCCCTTGCCATGGGCGCGGACCGCGCACTGCACGTGCAGGCGGACGGCGGCATCGAGCCGCTCGTCACCGCGCGGGTGATGTTGAAACTCGTCGAGCGCGAGCAGCCGCTGCTGGTGATTCTCGGCAAGCAGGCCATCGACGATGACAACGGCCAGACCGGCCAGCTGCTGGCGGCGCTGTGGAACCGGCCGCAGGCGACCTACGCCTCCAAGGTCGAACTGCATGACGGCGCGGCACGGGTGACGCGCGAGGTGGACGCGGGACTGGAGACGCTCGACGTCGATCTGCCGGCGGTGATCACGACCGACCTGCGCCTGAACGAACCGCGCTACGTGAAGCTCCCTGACATCATGAAGGCAAAGAAAAAGCCGCTCGACACGCTCACCCTGAGCGCCCTGGGCGTGGAGCCACGGGTGCAGCTCAAGGCGGTGAGCTGGTCACCTCCGGCGCAAAGACAAAAGGGTGTGCTGGTGAAGGACGCCGCTGAACTGGTTGCGGCGCTGAAGCAGAAGGGGCTGCTGTGAGCAGCAAAATCCTCATCGTCGCCGAACACGATGGCGCGAAACTGAACCCGAGTACGGCGAAGTGCGTGACCTGCGCCCGTGCCATCGACGGCGCCGATATCACCCTGGTGGTGTGCGCGGTGAACGCGGCGGCGGTGGCGGCCGAGGCCGCGCAGCTGGCGGGCGTCAGCCGCGTACTCACCCTCGAGAACTCCGCTAACGAGCACGCGCTCGCTGCGGTACTCGCGCCGCAGATCGCGGCGCTCGCGGAGCCCTACTCCCACGTATTCGGCCCATCGACGACGTTTGGCAAGGACCTCATGGCGCGCATCTCAGGGCTCCTCGATGCGCCGCAGGTCAGCGACATCATGGCGGTGGAGAGTCCTACGCGCTTCCGGCGGCCGATCTACGCCGGCAACGCGATTCTCACCGTCGAAGTCGCGACGGGCTCCAAGGTTATCGGCACGGTGCGCACGGCCTCGTTCGCGGCAGCCGCTGCCGGGGGCCCGGCGCCGATCGAGAAGGCTGCGGTGAACGTGGAGCTCCCGAAGCACACGCGCTTCGTATCCATCTCGGCCGCACGCAGCGACCGCCCGGACCTGCAGAGCGCGGCGCGGGTGATTTCCGGCGGGCGTGCCTTAGGGAGCGCCGAGGGTTTCAAAATCCTCTACGCGCTCGCCGACAAGCTCGGAGCCGCGGTCGGCGCGTCACGCGCGGCGGTGGACGCCGGTTACGCGCCGAACGAAATGCAGGTCGGACAGACCGGCAAGATCATCGCGCCGGAGCTGTATGTCGCGATCGGCATCTCGGGCGCGATTCAGCACCTCACCGGGATCAAGGACGCACGCACCATTGTTGCCATCAACAAGGACGCCGAGGCGCCGATTTTTGAGGTTGCCGATATCGGACTGGTCGGGGATCTGTTCCAGATCGTCCCGGAGATCGAGCGGTTGCTATAGTTAATTGGCCGAAAGTGGCCGGACGGCCCTTTCGGCGAGCCCACCGATCCGCTGGGGTCGGGCACGCGGGCAAAAAGCGTGGTTTTTGCCCGCGAAAAGATGGCGCTCCGGCGTCAGTTACGCCTGCCGCGCGTGAATGACCCAGAGGTTGGCAAGGCGCTCGAGCGTCGGATCTCCCTTGACCTGCCTGAAGGTCTTCACCGCGTCATCCTTGTGCCCCCCCTTCAGCTGCGCAATGCCAAGCAGCAGGCGCGTATCGGCGACGTTCTTGAGTCCGCCCTTGGCGAGCGCCTTGGATAACACTTCGGCGGCCTTGTCGTACTGCAGGTAACCGAAGTACGCCTGCCCGACGCTGGCCGCCGCCTGGCCGTCGGCGGCGGAATCCGCGGCCTTCTCCGCATTGGGCAGGTTGCTCTGAGCTTCGGCAGCCTTCTTCTTCGCGCTCTCGAGCGTGCGCTGCGTGCGAGCCAGCGCGCGCGGGTCGTTCGCGAACACGCCCCTCTGCAGTCCGTTCTCCAGGGCGTGCTGCGCCTCGGCCGGCGCGCCCTGGTCCATGGCAATCGACCCCATCTCACCGTAGGCATCAGGCTGCGTGAGCACGCCGACGTCGTTCATGAGACGGTAGGCTTGCATCTTGTTGGCGTCGCCCGTGGCCTGACGCTCCAGGGAAACCAGCAGGCCCTGCCAGTACTCGGGCTTTGGATAGTAGCTCACCAGGCGCTCGAGCTGGCGCGTCTCGCAGCCCTTGTCATCGAGCCTCGCGCAGGCATTGCGTGTGATGTTGAGCAGGTCGACCTTCGGCACCTGGCCGGCCTTGATGAGGGAGTCAATGTGGGCTTCCTCAAACCTCACCGCACCCTTGTAGTCGCCCTTCTGGTAATAGGCCTGGCCGACGAGGACGCGCGTCTCCTCATCCGCGAAGCCCTCCTTGATGGCCCGATTACCATACTCGATCGCCTTGTCGTAGGACTTTAAGTTGTTATTGATGATGACCAGCGCGCGCACGTCGTTCTGCACCTGCGCCGGGGTCGTGAAGCCATCGGTGAGCAGCGCCTCGTACGTCTTCCCGGCGCAGGCGTAGTCGTTGGTGCGCACGCAGGAGTAGCTCATCATCTCGTTGATGACGTGCTGATCATAAGGGGTCTTGCCCGGTGTGCCCTCGGCCACGCGTAGCTTCGCGATCGTGTCCGGGTACTTCTTCGCCTTGAAGCTCTCCTGCGCCGGCTGCAGCGCCTTGGCCAATGCCTTGCTGTTTGTGGCCTGCGCGAGCGCATTCCCGGAAGCCAAGGCCAGTAAACCTGCTACGGCGGCGCTCACCACCAACGGGCGCGCGAATACTGCTTTCGAATTCATTAGGTGCTCACTTTGTGTAACTGGCGCGGGATCGCTCTTTACCTACAGAAGCGCCAGTATGTGTTCGGCCGAAGAAACCTTGAACTGCCCGGGAGCCTCGATCTCCACCTGGGTGGCGACGCCGTCCTTCACGACCACCGCAAAGCGCTGGCCGCGGGTGCCGAGCCCGTGCGCCTTGCCATCGAGCTCCAGGCCCAGTGCCCTGGCGTACTCGCCGTTGCCGTCGGCGAGCATGAGGATCTTGTCGCCGACGCCCGAGGCCTTGCCCCAGGCGTTCATCACGAACACATCGTTCACCGCCATGCAGGCGATGGTGCTCACACCCTTGGCGAGGATCTGGTCTGCAAGCTGCACGAAACCAGGCAGATGTTTGGCATCGCAGGTCGGGGTGAAGGCCCCGGGCACCGAGAACAGCACCACGCGCTTGCCGCTGAAGAGCTCATCGCTCGTGATGTCCTTCGGCCCCTCCTTGGTCATGCGCTTGAACTTGCCCGCGGGCATTTTGTCCCCTGCCCTGATTGCCATGGCTATGTTCCTTCGTGACTGATGTGAGTTGTGCCGGGCGGGTCTGCCGCTGCACGACCTGCGCCGTGCGCGCGTTGCTTACGTCGCTTTCGCGTGAATTACCCACAGCGCAGCCAGGCGCTGCAGCACCGGCGAACCATGCACGCTTTGGAACGTCTTCACCGCGTCATCCTTGTGACCAGACTTCAGCTGCGCAATGCCGAGATTCAGGCCCGTGTCGGCCTCGGTCTTCAGTCCACCCTTGCTGAGCGCCTTGGAGAGCTGGTCCACCGCTTTATCGTACTGCTGGTAGCCGAGGTAAGCGAACCCCGCGCCCGCGTTCTTCATGCCGCTGGCGGCGGCATTTGCGTCCTGCTCGGCCTTGGGTAGTGACGCCTGATCGGTGGCCGCGGCTTTCCTGGCGGCCGCCGTGAGCTTTTGCGCCTCTGCGGCCTTGCTTCCCGTGAAGGCACCCGCATCGGTTCCCATCTGCAGCGCGTGCTGCGCATCGCCCGGGGAACCGTGATCCATCGCAATGTTGGCCATGTCGATATAGTCGTCGCCGCTTCTCATCGCGCCCACGTCGGCCATGAGCCGGTAAGTCTGCAGAGTTTCGAGATCCCCTTTGGGGTGCACCAGGGAGAGGATCTGCGCCCAGGTCTCTGGCTTCGGGTAGTAGGTCACCTGGTACTCGAGCGCCTTGGCAATGCAGGCGTCGTCCTTGGCCTTGGCACAGGCGCTCAGATATACGCTCACGTCCTCCGGCTTAGGGGTCTGGCCCTTCTTCACGACATCGGCAATGCGGGCGTCTTCGAGTTGTATCGCGTCCTTGAAGTCGTCCTTGAGGTAGTAAGAGTCCCCGACGATCGCGTAAGTCGCATCCGTCGCGAAGCCGCCCTTGATGGCGCGGTTGCCGTAGTCGATCGCCTTGTCGTAGTCCTTGGCCTGGAAGCTCACCTGCGCCACCAGGCCGGTGAATTTCTGGTTGTTCTCGGGCGTGGTGAAGCCGTCGTCGATCTGCCCTTGCAGGGCCTTGGAAACGCACGGCGCATCGTTGGTCTTGGAGCAGGAAAACGCCGTCATCTGGTTGATCAGGTGCTGATCGTATGGCGCCTTGCCCGGCAGCGCGTCCGCCGCGTGCAGCTTCTCGAGCGCCTCCGGGAACTTGTTGTCCTTGAGCAGCGCCTGCACCTCAGCCAGTGGCTTCTGCAGCGCCGCGCTCACGGCGGGCGGCTTGGGCTGATCCGCGGCCAGCGCCGCCCCGGCCGCGGCCACGAGCGCCACGAGGAGTGCGGCGTGTGCGGCGCGCAGGCCGCCGGTTGCCTTGAGACTCACGGTGTTCATTCGCACGGTTCCAGCTATTCCTTGAACTCCGACACATTGACGAAGCCGATCTTCTTCATGCGGTTGCGCTGCGCGGCCGCGAGTACCTTTGCCACCACGTCGTATTTCGCACGCGCATCGGGCCGCAGGTGAATTTCCGGCTGCGGATCCTTAGCCGCCTCGGTCCGGAAATAGCCCTCGAGCGTGTCGACGTTCGGGATTGGCGTGCCGTTCCACACCACCGTGCCATCGAAATCGATCTCGAGGTCGATCACTTCCGGACGCTGATCCGGCGGCGGCGGATTGTTGGCCTGCGGCATGTCGAGCTTGACCGCGTGGGTCATGATCGGAAGCGTCACAATCAGCGTGACCAGCAGCACCAGCATGACGTCGATGAGCGGCGTCGTGTTGATATCGCACATGGCCTCGCCGGTCTCGCCAACACTCATTGCCATGACTTGAACTCCTAGTTCAGGCGGTAGCCGCGCACGCCGTGGTCGGGCTCGGTGAGAAAGCCCACCTTCACGATGCCGCCGCGCTGGATCATGTACATGACCTTGCCGATGTCCGCAAAGCGGGTGTCCTTATCGCCGCGGATGTGGATCTCGGGCTGCGGCTTAATAACGGCCGCCGTCTTGATCTGATCCAGCAGCGCCTGCATGTTCGGCACGGCCTTGTCGTTCCAGTACACCTGCCCTGCCTTGTCCACCGCGATGGTGATGTTCTCGGGCTTGGTCTGGGTAGGGATATTGACAGCCTTCGGCAGCGACAGCGGCACGGTCTTATTGATGACCGGAATGGTGATCAGGAAGATGATGAGCAGCACCAGCATGACGTCCACGAGCGGCGTCGTGTTGATGCTGGACATCACCGGTATGCCGCCCCCACCGCCGCCGCTCCCAGGCATGCTCATTGACATGGTCGCTTACTCCGCGGATGCCTTGGCCCCTGCCGGACGCGCACCGCCTGCGGCGGCTGCGGCGACAGCACCGCTGTCCACGCGCACGCCGCCTACCAGGTAGGCATGCAGGTCGCTCGCAAAGTTCCGCACGGCGTCCTGCAGGACCTTATTGCGGCCGAGCAGCCAGTTGTATCCCATGACCGCCGGCACGGCGACGAACAGGCCGATGGCCGTCATGATGAGCGCCTCGCCGACGGGTCCCGCGACCTTGTCGATGCTCGCCTGGCCGGCGATACCGATATTCACCAGCGCGTTCAGGATGCCCCACACCGTGCCGAAGAGGCCTACGAACGGTGCCACCGAACCCACGGTGGCCAGCAACCCCAACCCGTTGTGTAGTTTGCTGTTCACCTGCTCGGTGGCGCGTTGCAGCGACATGGTGATCCACTCGTTCAGATCGATGCGATCCGTCAGCCGTCCGTCGTGATGCGAAGCGGCGCGCAGACCGTCCTCGGCAATAACGCGGAAGTCATCGCCTTTCTTCAGACGCTCGACGCCGTCCTTGATCGAGGGTGCAGTCCAGAACTGCTTCTCCACGACCCTGGCGGATTTTTTGAGCTTGGACTGATCCCAGAGCTTGGTGAGCATGACGTACCAGGACGCCAGCGACATGATGGCCAGCAGAACGAGCACGGAGCGGGCGATGATGTCGCCGCCTGCCCAGAGTGCGGCCAGGCCATAAGGGTTATCGACGGAGACGGCTGCGGTGGGTTGGGTATCCATGTTTTCCTCGAATCAGAAAAATTAGACCGCACGGTGTGCGGCGTCTGCACTACTTAAGCTGGAATCTGACCGGCATCGGGCCGCACTTGGTGATCGGCTTGCCTTCCTCAGTCGCCGCCTTGAACCGCCCGGAGGCGGCCTTGGCGTACCTGAGGGCGGCTTCATCGAGACTTGAGGTCCCGGAAGACTTCTCGACCTTGGGTTCCTCGGAGAGCTTGCCGTCGGGCCCGACGCAGATGTGCACCATGACCGATCCGGTCTGCCCCAGGCGCTGAGCGCTGCTCGGATAAAAGTCGTCCGGGTTGGGGAAGCCCTTGCCGTAACCAATCCCGGTCCCCCCGGCCGCGGCATGGACCACCGGCGGCGGCCGCACCACCGGCTTGTCCGTCACGTCCTGGATGGCGGTGCTGGTCGACTCTACCGGCATCTGGATGTTCACATCCGGCGGCGGCACTTCAACCGGCGGGCGCTCGAGCTCCGGCGGCGGCGGTGGCGGCGGCTGGTCCTCCTTCTTGATCTCCTCGACGATGTCGGCGGAGATCGGCGGCGCCACCAGCTCCATCGCCCGGCGTGCAAGGCCCGAGGCCAGCGCCCAGATGACGAATACATGCAGGGCGATAATGGCGACGAGCACCGCACCGCGGCGCGTCATAAACGTTGAATCTGGTACGTAGGCGGCCATGAGTTGTTAGCGATGAGTTGTCTCTACACACCGGCTCCAGGCGAGGTGGCAGCGAACCAACAGTCTTATTCGTTGCCCTCTACCCGAAGGGACCGGACCCTAAGTGCCGGCGGCAATTCCGCCGGACTCCTTGAACACACCAAGCAGCCCACTCATTTTCCAGCATGCGCCCCCGGGCGGGCGCGTGAGTTGTAAGAATCCCCCCCGGGATGCCACTCACCGCAGGTGCGATGTGAGCATGCCGTCGCGAACTGTAACCGCTGCCCTTGACACTGACAACTCCGGCGCGATCTCAGGAGTTGCGCCGACGTGCCTGCATCGCCTCAGTCACCGCTCCGCGCGAGGCGCTGCCGACGAGTTGCGCGTATTTTGCAAGCACACCGGTAAGCGTGTAGGGCCTAGCCGGTTTGGCTGCCGCGCGCCGGGCGCGCAATTGCGCACCGGGAACATCCAGGTGAATCGCGCGTGCCGCTGCATCGATGCTGATGCGATCCCCATTACGTACCAGGCCGATCGGTCCGCCCACGGCGGCTTCGGGCGAAATATGTCCGACGACGAACCCGTGACTGCCCCCTGAGAAGCGCCCGTCGGTGATCAGGGCGACCTGCGATCCCAAGCCCATCCCGGCAATGGCGCTCGTGGGGCTGAGCATTTCGCGCATTCCGGGGCCGCCGCGCGGTCCTTCGCCACGGATGACCACGACCTCGCCGCGCTTCACGCGCCCGGCGAGGATCGCCTGGGTCGCGCGTTCTTCGCCCTCGAATACACGCGCGCGGCCCTCGAACCGCACACCCTCGTAGCCCGTGATCTTCGCCACGGCACCCTCGGGGGCGAGGTTTCCGTATAGGACCACCAGGTGACTGTCTTTCTTCAGGGGGTTCGAGAGTGGGCGAACAATGTCTTGCCCGTTCATGTACATGGGAGTGTTTTCCAGATTCTCCCGCAACGTGCGACCAGTGACCGTCCGGCAACCGCCATGCAAGAGCCCCGCGTCGAGCAGCATTTTCATGAGCGGCTGAATGCCACCGATCGCGACCAGTTCGGACATGAGGTACCGCCCGCTGGGCTTTAAGTCCGCGAGCACGGGAACCCGCCTGCCGATACGCGTGAAGTCATCGAGTGCGAGCCTGACCCCCGCATCGTGCGCGATCGCCAGCAGGTGCAGCACGGCGTTGGTTGAGCCCCCGAGCGCGATCACGACCGTGATGGCGTTTTCGAACGCACGCCGCGTGAGGATGTCCCGTGGCCGTAACCCCTCCTCCACCATCCTGACCACGGCCGCGCCCGCCCGCCGGCAGTCCGCGCGCTTGTCCTCGCCCACTGCCTCCTGGGCGGAGCTTCCCGGTAAGGACAAGCCCAAGGCCTCGATGGCCGAGGCCATGGTGTTGGCGGTGTACATGCCACCGCAGCTCCCCGGACCCGGAATGGCCGTGCGCTCGATCTCAAGGAGGCCGCCGTCCGAGAGCTTGCCGGCCGCGTGCGCCCCGACCGCTTCGAACACCGAGATGATGTCGCGGCGGGCGATGCCCGGGCGGATGGTGCCGCCGTAGACGAATACGGCCGGACGGTTCAGGCGCGCGATCGCCATGGCGCAACCGGGCATGTTCTTGTCGCAGCCGCCGAAGGCGAGCAAGCCGTCGTGGTTCATTCCGGCGGCGACGACTTCCAGGGAATCGGCGATCACCTCGCGGGAGACGAGGCTGTAGCGCATGCCCTG
>PLEC01000064.1 GCA_003136935.1 Gammaproteobacteria bacterium | reverse complement strand
ACCCGGTAGGTGATTTCCCCGTACGGGTCACCGCTCGCCCCCACGGGGGTTCCGGAGCGCGCGATCCGCGCCACCACTTCGACGGTCGTTCCCGCGGCGATAGCCCGCCCGGGAAGCATCGAGTCCGCCGCACCCAGGTCAACCTCCTGCGGAAAGCGGCTCTCGAGGCGCTTCACGGCGAGCGGCGGACCGGCCTGCTGCGGGTTGCGCACGAACACAAACAGCGGGAAGTTGCCGGATGCGGCGGCGAGTCTGGGGGCGAGCGCGACCTGCACGCGAACGGACGCCTGCCCGTTCGTGCTCGCACCCCCTGCGGTCGCTCGTGCATCAATGGCAGCTATCTGCTGCACGAGGATCGAGCGGATATTATCCGGGGGATTGAGTGCGAGAATTTTTGTGAAGCGCTGCCGCGCGAGCGGCAGATCGCCCCGGCGCGCCGCCACCATGGCGCCAAGAAAAAGCGCCTTACCTGAATCCGGAGCGACAGCCAACGCCCGCTCGATGAGCCGCGCGGCACGCCCATCCAGTTCATCGCTATCACTCAGCACCAGCGCCTCGGCTTCGCCGGTGAGTGCATCGGCATTTTTTCCGTCGCTTAAGCGATCGGCGCGTTCGAAGGCACGCAGCGCGAGAGGGTATTCCTGCAGCACCGCGTACGAACGCCCGAGCATGAGCCACCCGGTGACGTCCTGTGGATTTTTCTCGAGCTTGCGAGCCAGGCGCGCCACCATGGTTTGCGGCGAGTCAGCGGCTACGTCCGTGCGCCACGCCCAGTTGCTCCACGTGACATACAACACCGCTGAACCGACAACCAGCACCCCCGCGGCACAAAGAGCGGTCCAGGGCGCCGGCGGCGCGGCCGCTCCCCGGCGCAGGAGCGGCACCACCACCACCAGTACCGCGGCCACCATCAGGGCCGCCGCCAACAGGATAAAACCCACCATCAGCCGTCGACCGGTTCGCTGTCGGCATCCACGAGCGCTGAGCGGCCACGCACGATGCGCCAGCACACGCCCGCCCCCAGGAGCAGTGCAACGCCCGGTGCGAGCCACAGCCACGCGGTGCGGGGCGAGAATCGCGGCCGGAACAGAATGAAATCTCCGTAGCGCGCCACCATCCAGGCTCGCACCTGGTCATCGGACTTGCCTTGCAGCAGCAGGTCCCGCACCTCCCGACGCAGGTCCGCGGCGAGATCCACCGGCGAGTCGGCGAGCGTCTCGTTCTGACACTGCATGCAGCGCAGCTCGTGCGTCAGGGCGAGGTAGCGCGCCTGCAGGCGCGGGTCGGGAAGCTCGGTCGGATCAACCGCCCACGCGCGCGCGGTGAGTAACATGATGGTAATCGTTGTCACCACCACCAGGGCTCGGAGGATGGTGCCTCGGCTCCTCATGAGCTCCCTCCGGCGTGCCCAGGCAGACGCGGCAGGATCTCCTGCGTCCAGACATCGCGCGTCAGCGGACCGACGTACTTGTAGACGACGATCCCCTGGGCGTTGATGAGAAAGGTCTCCGGTGCCCCGTAGACACCGAAATCCACCGCGGTACGGCCTGAATGATCCAGCGCGATCGCCTCGTAGGGATTGCCGAACTGAGCGAGCCACTGTCTGGCACGGGCGTCATCATCTTTCCAGTCGAGTCCGATCAGTGGCAGCGCGTGCGCGTCACGGGCTTCGAGCAGCATCTGGTGCTCCGCGCGGCACCCGACACACCATGTGCCCCATACATTGAGCAGATACCAGCGGCCCTTAAGATCCCCCGACGCCACGGCGTGCGCGGGGTCGTTGAGACTCGGGAGCGAGAACAGCGGCGCGGGCTTGCCGATCAGCGGCGAGATGATGATTCCCTTCTGCGGGGAGTGCCTGATGCCGATGGCCAGCACCACCACCAGGGCCGCAAACACGGCCATCGGCACGGCAAAGCGATTCAAGCCGCACTCCCCGCGGCCGCTCCGGGCACAGCCGCCTCGGTGACTTTTGAGTTGCGATAGCGCCGGTCAGATGCAGCCACGGCCCCGCCGATCGCCATAATGAGCGCCGCCAGCCAGATGAAGCTCACGAGCGGCCGGATCTGCACCCGCAGGCTCCAGCGTCCCGCGCCCAGATCCTCTCCCAGCGCCACGAAAATGTTATTGCCGTGATCCATGCGGATGGCGGTTTCGCTCGTGAGCTGATGCTGGACCCAGTACTGACGCTTCTGCGGCTTGAATACGGCAACCGGCGCGCCGCCGCGGGTCACGGTGACGGTGGCGCCGATACCGTCGTAATTCGGACCCTCTATCGCCTGCACGCCGTCGAAACGAAATAGGTAGCTGCCCACCGTGGTAGTGGCCCCTGGCGCGAGCGCCACATCGTGCTCGAGGGTGAAGGACTGCACGGTGGTGAGCGCGATGACCAGGACGCCCAACCCCGAGTGCGCGATGGTCATCCCGAGCATGCCTCGCGGGACACGCAGGCCGCGCCGCCAGCGCGATAACGGCTCCACAAACGAGGACAGGATGATCCAGATGCCGAGCAGTGCGCCCACCGGCGTCAGCACGAGTCCGTGTTGATAGATTCCGTACACCAGCGCGCAGGCGAGCACCGCGGCGGCAAGCAGCGTGATGAGCAGCATGCGCTGGCTGTCCTTCAGGCGCCCGCGCTTCCAGTTGGAGTGGATGCCGACTGATAACAGCGCCGCGAGCGGCAGCATCGACAGCAGAAACGTCGGATTGAAATACGGCGGCCCGACCGAGACGGTACCGAGCTTGAGCGCATCAGAGATCAAAGGCGCCATGGTGCCGGCGAACACCGTGGTGGCGGCGGTGATCAGCAGCACGTTGTTGAAGAGCAGAAATGACTCGCGTGCGCCGAGCTCGAAGCCCGCGGATGATTTCAGCAGTGGCGCCCGCCAGGCGTACAGGGTCAGCGCGCCGCCAATCATGATGACGAGGAAGGCGAGAATGAAAATGCCGCGTGCAGGATCTGCCGCGAAGGAATGCACCGACACCAGCACCCCGGAGCGCACCAGGAACGTGCCGAGCATGCTCAGGGAAAACGTCAGGATGGCGAGCAGCAGCGTCCAGCTCTTGAACAGGCCGCGCTTTTCCGTGACCGCGAGGGAATGCACGAGCGCGGTGCCGACCAGCCACGGCATGAATGAGGCGTTCTCCACCGGATCCCAGAACCAGAAGCCGCCCCAGCCAAGCTCGTAGTAAGCCCAGAAGCTCCCGAGCGCGATGCCGCAGGTGAGGAAGGCCCAGGCCGCGGTCGTCCAGGGGCGCGTCCAGCGCGCCCAGGTCGCATCCAGCCGCCCCTCGAGCATGGCGGCGCAGGCGAAGGCGAACGCCACCGCAAAGCCGACGTAACCGGTGTACAGAATCGGTGGGTGGATGGCGAGCGCGGGGTCCTGCAGGATCGGGTTCAGGTCGCGGCCGTCCGGCATTGGCGGATCCAGGCGCGCAAACGGGTTCGAAGTTGCGAGCGTGAAGAGCAGGAAGCCGAAGCTCACCACGCCGAGCACTCCGAGCACGCGAGCGGCAAAGCGCGGCGGCAGGCGTGCGGATCCGATGGCCACCGCGACGGTCCAGGCGGCGAGCAGCAGGATCCACAGGAGTAGTGAGCCTTCGTGCGCGCCCCACAGTGCCGCCACGCGGTAGAACAAAGGCAGCGCGGAGTTGGAATTGCCGGCGACGTAGCTCACTGAGAAGTCATTGCTGACGAATGAGGCGATGAGACAGCCCACCGCGAGCGCGACCATGACGCTCTGGCCCGCCACCGCCGGCGTCACGGCGGCGATCCAGCGATCCCGGCCCAGCAGCGGACCTGCGATGCCAAAGAACGCCTGCATCCCCGCCAGCAGCAGCGCGAGAATCAGCGCAAATTGGCCCAGCTCAGGCAGCATGTGCTTAAGATCCCGGCTCTGAACGCGCCTCGCCGTGGCGGCGCTTCAATGACTTAGCCACGGCGGGGGGCATGTACTTTTCGTCGTGCTTTGCGAGCACCTCGTCCGCGACAAAAGTCCCATCGCTGCGCAGCCGCCCCTGCGCCACGACCCCCGCGCCTTCGCGGAACAGATCCGGTAGTACGCCTGAGTAGCTGACCGGCACATCGTGAGCGAAGTCGGTCACCACGAAGTGCAGCTCGAGACTTCCGGGCGCGCGCTGCACGCTCCCCTTGGTCACCATACCGCCGAGGCGGAAGCGCTCGCCAGCGGGCACTTGGCCTGCCACCACCTGCGAGGGATCAAAGAAAAACGTCACGTTGTTGCGAAATGCGCTCAGCGCCAGCGCGCCGGCGATGCTCACGCCCACCACGATGCCGATGACCAGCCCCAGGCGGCGCTGCCGCGGCGTCATGAGTCTTCTCCGGCGGCCGCGGTACGCCGCCGCGCCGCCTGCAGCGCGCGCGCCAGCGACTTGCGCGCCCAGATGATGTTCAGTACCAGCACCGCGAGGGTCACGAGGTATGCCGGCCAGACGAACGCGGCGTATCCGCCCATGTCGAGGAAGGCACTCATGCGCGCAGCGTCTCGCCAATCCACCTGGTGGCGCGCTCACGCTGGAGAATCTCCGCGCGCACCCGCACCAGCAGCACCGCCGCAAAGAACAGGGTGAAACCGAGCAGCAGAACCAGTAACGGCACCAGCATGGCGGGCGGCATGGCGGGTTTGCCGAACCGCATCACGGATGGCGCCTGGTGCAGTGAGTTCCACCAGATCACCGAGTAATGAATGATCGGAACGTTGACCATACCCACGATCGCCAGCAGCGCGCCGCTGCGGTCCGCGCGCTGCGTGTCATCGAAGCCCGCCCGCAGGCCCATGAATCCCAGATACAGAAAAAGCAGAATCAGCTCCGATGTCAGCCGCGGATCCCATTCCCACCACGTGCCCCACATGGGCTTGCCATACAGCGCCCCGGTCACCAGCGCCACCACCGTAAACGAAGCACCGATGGGCGCGCAGCTCGCTGCCACCGCGTGCGCGATTTTCATCCGCCAGATGAGCCCGACCGCTGCCGCGACCCCCATGGTCACATACACCATGAGAGACATCCACGCACTCGGCACGTGCACGTAGATGATCCGGAAGCCCTCGCCCTGCTGATAGTCCGGGGGCGCGAGCACCAGCCCCGCATAAAGGCCGCCGAGAATCAGCAACGCCGCGGGCCACGCGAACCACGGCGTGAGTCGCGCTGCCAGAGCGTACAGGTACGGTGGCGAGGCGAGGCGGTGAAACCATGTCCAGCGCATGCTTGAGGCTACTCCAGACTGATGCGCACGGCGGCTGCCGCCGCGAGCGGCGCCAAAGTCACGGCCAGCACGGCGAGCGCGGCGAGTAATTCGAGCGGTGCGCCAAAGGAGCTGCCGCCGATCGCAAGCTCGGTCGCACGCGCCCCATAAATCAACACCGGCAGCGATAACGGCAGCGTCAGCAGCGCCAGCAGAGCACCGCTGCGCTTCATGCCGAGCGTGAGCGCAGCCCCTATGGCCCCGATCAGACTCAAGGCAACAGTTCCCACCACCATCACAAGCACAATCCCCGGCACGGCTGCCGCAGAAACTCCGAGCGCCATCGCCGCAAACGGCGCCATGAGCGCCAGCGGCAGTCCTGTGAGTAACCAGTGCGCAACTGTTTTGGCAAACAGCAGCCACGTGAGCGACTGGCCGGACAGCGCGTACTGCTCGAGCGTGCCGTCATAGGCATCGTCACGGAACAGAAACTCCAGCGCCAGGAGCGAGGCCAGGAGCGCCGCGACCCACAGCACCCCGGGGGCGATGGCACGCAGGCGCGACAGCTCCGGAGACACCGCCAGCGGAAACAGCATCGTGACCAGGGCAAAGAATGCCAGCGGCTGGATCAGCTGGCCGCGCTTGCGAAATGCGAGTGTCAAATCACGCGACAGCGCCAGGCGCGCCGCGTCGAATACCGGGGCGCGTTCCACGTTCTCGGGAGAAGAGGCGCCGGTGGCCAGCGCCGCAGTGGCCCCCGCGGGCATACCTGCGCCAGTCACGGCGCCAGCTCCAGCACGCGTGCGGTGCGCACCGCGGCGGGCAGCTGCTGGTGAGTAGCGACCACGATTGCACCACCGCGCGCCAGTTGCTCGGTCATGAGAGCGCCGACCACCTGCTGACCCTCTGCATCCAGGTTAGTCGTCGGTTCATCCAGCAGCCACAACGGCGCGAACATCAGGGCAAGACCTGCCAGCGCCACCCGGCGCTTCTGTCCGGCGGACAGTGTGCGCACGAGTCGCTCGCACCAGGCGCCCGCCCCAACGCGCGCGAGCGCCGCATCGAGTCCTGCGCGCGGCACCCGCCGCCTGACACCAATCCAGTAATGCAGGTTCTCACGGGCCGTGAGATCCGCCTTCAGCGGCGCCTCGTGCCCGAGATACATCAAAGAGGAGTGGAATGCGGGCAGGTCCGCGCGCACGTCACGGCCGTTAGACAGCACGCGCCCTTCCTCGGGAACCATGAGTCCGCACAGCGTGCGCAGCAGAGTCGTTTTCCCCGCGCCGTTGGTGCCGGTGACCTGCAGACACTCGCCCCTGCCCAAGGCAAACCCAACGCCCTTGAGCACATGGCGATCACCGCGCCATAACTGCAGGTTTTCGGCTTCGAGATGGTTAACGGACACGGCGCGGGAGTCTCGCAAATTCATCGGGTTAGCGCCATAACCGCGATCGCTGTTCGACGCCCTGCCGGCGGGGTTTCTGTGGAATCGTGACGCTCTCCCGGGATGTCGCACTTGGTAGACGCCAGGCACCGGCGCCGAGTACCCGAGCACCGCTCCACGGTGTTGATCTGCCTGGGGCCGGAATCGAACCGGCACGGGGTTACCCCCAAGGGATTTTCTTACCACTACAGCTTTCGCTGCTGCGCGCATTCGCACGCATTTGTGGTCTGGACTTTACCTTTGCCGTCCCGTAAATACGCGTCGTGCGCACACGGATTAGGCAGGGGCCGTCAAGTCTCTACACTTTCC
>PLEC01000107.1 GCA_003136935.1 Gammaproteobacteria bacterium | reverse complement strand
TGGGCGCCATCATGAATCTTCTGATCGCCGCCGTCGGGATCGTCCTGGCGGGCTATCTCCTGGTGAGCGGTTTCCAGGCCGATTGAGGCACTTGTCCACGGCCTAGGTTCCCAATACCAGCCGCACACTGTGGGTGTTGCCGTCATCCACGAGCGCAATGCGCGTATTGGACCCTGACGGCAGCGTCTGGCCATCCAACTCGGCGTGCGCAATGCCGCGGCTGACGCTCTGGGGGTTCTCGATCAGGATTTCGTAGCGCGCCGATCGATACTTGAATGTGATCTCGAAGCGCGGCCATTTTTCAGGGATGCAGGGAGTCAGGACCAGGCTTGCCCCCTGTACGCGAAATCCAAGGATCCCCTCGAGCCCGGCTCGATACATCCAGCCCGCGGAGCCTGTGTACCACGTCCAGCCCCCACGCCCGACGTGCGGCGCGACCGAATACACGTCCGCGACGACGACGTAAGGCTCCACTTTGTAGCGATGCACATCGGCGCGTGTGCTCGTACGGTTGATGGGGTTCAGGAGTGAGAACAACTCCCAGGCATTGTTTCCCTGCCCCAACTGCGCGTAGGCGAGCACTGACCAGGTGGCGGCATGGGTGTACTGACCGCCGTTTTCACGGATCCCGGGTGGATAGCCTTTGATATAGCCCGGGTCGGGTATGGAGCGATCAAACGGCGGCGTAAAGAGCAGCGCCAGACCCGTGTCACGTCGAATGAGCTGACTCCCTACGGCGGACATCGCACGCGTGGCGCGGGCGGGCTCTGCGGCGCCTGAGATGACGCCCCAGGATTGCGCGATGGAGTCGATCCGGCATTCAGTACTGTTGACCGACCCCAGCGGTGTGCCATCGTCGAAGTAGCCGCGTCGATACCACTCGCCATCCCAGGATTTCTCTTCGAGTGAGCGCTGAAGCGCTGACGCGTGGGTGAGCCACGCCTGCTCGCGCGCACGCTGGTCGCGCGCCTTTGCCAGGGGTGCGAACGCCATGAGTGTTGCGTGCAGGAACCATCCCAGCCAGACGCTTTCACCCCGACCCTTCTCTCCCACCCGGTTCATGCCATCGTTCCAGTCGCCGGTACCGAACAAAGGCAGGCCGTGTTCGCCAACTACGAGGCTCTGCTCCAGAGCCCGCGCGCAGTGCTCGAAGAGTGGCGCCGTCTGATCCGAGATGGCGGGTTGAAAAAACGCGTCCACTTCGCCCGTGCGTAGTGCCGGCCCTTCCAGAAATGGCACGCTTTCATCCAGAACCGCGACATCGCCCGTCGCCTCGACGTAGTGGGCTGCCACGTACGCGAGCCACACCCGATCATCCGCAATGCGGGTGCGAACCCCGGCGCCGATTGATCCCGTCTCGCCCGGCGGCAGCCACCAATGCTGGACGTCACCCTCGATGAACTGTCGGCGCGCGGCGCGCAACAGATGCTCGCGCGCCACGGCCGGCCTCGCCAGGGTGAGTGCCATGGAATCCTGCAGCTGGTCGCGGAATCCGTAGGCGCCGCTGGCCTGGTAGAACGCCGAGCGCGCCCACATGCGGCACACGAGCGTCTGATAGAGCATCCATCTGTTGAGGATGATGTCGAGCGAGCGGTCCGGCGTCTTCACCTGCACTGTTTCGAGCACATTGTCCCAGTACCGAATCACGCTGCGAAACACCGCATCCAGGTCGAGCGCGCGATAGTGGGCGAGAACGGACTGCGCCTCTGTCGCGTTTGCCGCCTGACCTAAGAAGAACACCGCCTCCACCGCCTCGTCCGCCGCAAGTTCTACGTACGTCTGCAGGGCACAGCAGGGGTCAAGGGCCGCGCCCACACGCTTGGAGAGCGGCGCGCGTCCGCTAAGCGCTGCGGGCCTTTCGAGCGTCCCATGCCGCCCGAGAAACTCGCGCCGGTCGGCGGTCCATTGCGTTTGAGATCCTGCGAGATCCGCAAACGCCACGCGCGATCCGAACTGCGTGCTCCAGGGGTTGTGCGCGAACATCGCACCCGTGTCCGGGTCGATCGCCGTCACCACAAACGGTGCCGCGGCGGCTCGTGAGGGTCCAAGCACCCACTCGNNTAAGGCGCGAGATCTTGATGGGATCGTCCATCGGGACGTACACGAGGAGCTCAAGCTCGATGCCGTGGGAAGTGTGTTCGAAGCGGCTATACCCTTGGCCGTGCCTGGCACGATAGTGCGCGGCGGGATCCCGGATCGGGGAAGCCGTCGGTCCCCACAGCTCACCGCTGTCTTCATCCTTCAGATACAACACCTCGCCCGGGCGATCCGTGACGGGGTCGTTCGACCACGCCGTCAGCTGGTTGTCCTTACTGTTCTGCGCCCAGGTGAATCCGCCGCCCTCCGCGGCGACCTGGAAGCCGAACCCGGGATTGGCAATGACATTGATCCACGGCGCGGGAGTCGTCTGCCCGGGACCTAAGAGCGTGACGTATTCGCGTCCGTTCGCCGCGAATCCTCCCAGGCCGTTGAAGAACTCCAGGTCCTGTGGCACGGGCGTGGCAGATGCGACCTCAAGCGCCGGGCTCGCGCGCGGCCGCCGCGTGGCGGGGGCTGCGGGTGCCCGCAGGCGATCCAGTTGATCGGCAAGATCGCCGCGTTTCGCGACCAGGACCACTCGCGCAACGGATGACAGTCGCGCGCGCGTGTCTCCTGAGATCAGATCCGTGCGCAGGAGGTATACCGAGCCGCGGACTGCACCGGCCTGCGACTGCGCCTGACTCATGCGCAGCTGGGTCTCCAGCGCGATCTGCAGGTCCTGATGATAGGAAGTGCCGCGTTCGTTCAGGATGACCAGATCCACCGCGAGCTGCTTCATCCGCCAGTATTCGTGAGCGCGCAGCAACTGCCGCGCGATGTCGACATCTGCGACATCATCGATTCGCAACAGCACGATCGGCAGGTCGCCTGAGATGCCGTGAGCCCACAGTGCGTCGGGGCCGCCGGCGCCCCGGCGCACCGTCTCGGACGAGGGTCGCATGGACGCGTCGGCGTACAGGACGTAGCCCGCGAGACGCTGAAAGAAGCCGGCCTCGGCGGCGTCGATACCGATGTGCCGCAGTTGCACCTGCGCCCGCGTCCACGCGAGTGTCGCCGCGCGTACGAAGGCGTTTGCCTCCTGGTGCTTGTCGATGAGATCCAGGACCGCTTCGCGGGACGCAGCAATGCTGGTCCAGAACGCAATGCGCACGGTGGCGCCCGCCGGGATGCGCACGCGATACCGAAGTGCGAACACCGGATCAAGGACCGTGCCCACGGTGTTGGACAAGCGCCGTCCGTCCGTCATGGCAATGGGTGCTGAAATGTCGCAGCCGCGGCCGAGGAAGCGCGCCCGATCGGTTTCCAGCTCGGGTTTACCTAAGGTCTCGCCTTCGATGACGGCGTGATGGGCGGCCCAGATCTCAGGATCCGTGGGTGAGCGCCCCCGGCGCGTCGCCAGGAGCGCGCCGACTTTTGCCGCGTACTCGGTCTGCACGAAGAGCTTTGAGAAGGCCGGGTGCGCGGTATCGGCGGCGGCGGTCGCCAGCACCAGCTCGGAGTAGGAGGTGACCTCGATGTCGCGCGTGCGGTTGCCGGCGTTCACAATCGATACACGGCGCACTTCCGCATCGTCCTCGGGCGAAACGATTACCTCCAGGATCGTGGTGATCGCAGCGTCCACGCGGATGAACTCGGCCCGATCTTCCGTAAAGCTCGCCTCGAAGCTGTCGGGCTCGACGCCGGTGGGCTGATAACCAGCCGACCACACGACGCCGCTTTCGATGTCGCGCATAAAGAAGTAGCTGCCGGAATCATCGCGGGTGAGGTCCTCGCGCCAGCGGGTCACGGCAAGATCGTGCCAGCGGCTGGAGCCGGAAGCAGCTCCCGTGAGCATCACCGAATAGCGGCCGTTGGAAAGAAGATGCGTCTGCGGCGTCGCTTCGTGCGGGGTTCTCAGGCGCCGCGCTTCCGGGAATTGCACCTCGCTGACTCGCGCTGCCGTGCCGACTTCCTCAGCGCGTGGTTGGGCGACCGAGACATCCCGCGGCGCGCGTTCCTGTAACAGAAGCTCAGTCGCCTGGATTCCCGGCTCGGCGTGAAAGCGTTCGCGCATCCGCCCCTCGAAGAGCACGTTGGCGATGGCGACCATGCTCATACCCTGGTGATGCGCCATGAAGGCCCGCACGATGGCAACGCCGGAGCCTTCAGGCAGACGGCTGCGGGTGTAGTCGAGCGCTTCATAGAAGCCGTAGCGGCCGCGTGCGCCTATGCCTGTGAGGTTCGCGAAATTCAACGCCGCGCGTTGCGGATCGATCATCGCGGCAAGCGCGGTCGCGTAGGGGGCAATCACGGTGTTCTCGCTTAAACCGCGTTTGAGCCCCAGTCCCGGCACGCCGAAGTTCGAATACTGGTAGGTGAGCTCGAGATCGCGTGCGTTGTAGGCGGATTCCGAAATGCCCCAGGGAACACCGAGCTCAACGCCATATTGGATCTGGCGCTGCACAATGAGGCGATTGGTCTGTTCCAGCAGGCTCCCGAATGGCGCCCGCATCACGAGCGCCGGCATGAGGTATTCAAACATCGACCCCGACCATGAAATGAGCGCCGCGCCATGTCCGACAGGCGTCACCGAGCGCCCGAGGCGAAACCAGTGGCGCGCCGGCACGTCGTTCTTGGCGATGGCGACAAAGCTCGCAAGCCGCGCCTCGGAGGCAAGCAGGTCGTAGCAGTTGGGGTCGAGCGTGCCCTCACTTGCCCGGTAGCCGATCGAGAGCAGCCGCCGCTCCGGATCCAGGAGAAACCCAAACTCCATCTCCTCGGACATTTCCCGCGCGGTTGACTCCAGGATTGCCAGCCGTCGCCGCAAGTCCCGGATGCCCTCACGGTCAAGGTTCAGATCCCGCCGCCAGCTCGCGATCGAGCGTTGCGCCGCTTCCGCCCAGAAGAGGGTCTCCCCGCCCACCTCATCGCCCAGCTCACCGGCGAGCGCCCGCGCAATGTCGGCAAGCGTCGCAGCGAGCGGTGCGGTGCGCCCCAATTGCGCAATGAGATCCGAAGGTTCCGCCTTACCCTCATCGAGCGCCGCAGCGAGCGCATCCAGCGCGTGTTCAAAGTGCGCTGCGGCGATGGTGTGCGTTCGCAGTTCATTGGGGAGCTCCTCGAAGGCCTCTCGCGTGAGCTGCAGCGCATCTTCAACCCCAACCCAGCACAAGCGATCACCAACGGGTACGGCTAGCCATTCCCGGCACACGTTGGCAAGCGCAATGAGATGCGCCGCAAGGTTGCCGCTGTCCACGGACGAGACGTAGTGTGGATCCAGCGGGCGCAGATCCTGCGTGTCATACCAGTTGTAGAAATGACCGCGATAGCGCTGCAGGCGGTTCATGGTCGCGAGCGTTGCGTCCAGCCGCTCAACCGTCTCCGAGGTTCCCGCCCAGCCGAAGTCCCGGGCGCACACGGCGGCCAGGAGGTAAAGCCCCAGGTTCGTGGGGGAGGTTCGATGCGCCAGGACCGGCCACGGTTCCTCCTGGAAGTTGTCCGGCGGCAGCATCTGGTCCTGCGCCGTGACAAAGGTCTCGAAGTAACGCCAGGTGCGCCGCGCGATGAGTCGCAGCGCGCGTGCGTCTGCAGCCGTGACTGTGAGGCGCCCCGCGACCAGCGGCGAGAGACTGATCCAGACCGCGATGGCGGGGGAGGCAGCCCACAGCAGTACGAAGGGTATTGGCAGCCACCACAGCTGCGGCCGCAGGTAGCTGATAAGCACCGCGGCCATCAGCGCGATGACCGGACCCTTCCACATGCGGCGATAGGCGCGCTCGAGATCAAGCTGGGGCCTTAAGCTTGTCTGCGCTGCCGTGACCCACTGCAGCAGGTTCCGCCGGCTTACGAAGAGCCTAAACAGCGTGCGACTGATCGCGTCAGTCATCAGCCACGCCTGGTGCGCAAGAAAAATGATCAGGAAGGCAATCAGGGACCCGGCAAGCCACAGATCGTTGCGCAGCGCGCGCAAGTGGCTGCGTGCATTGACGCCGGCGCGGCGCGGCACGAGGGCCGCGAAAATCGGCAGCAGCGCGGGCACCGCAATGGTCAGGACGATAAAGCCGGTCCACAGGAGCGCGCCGTCGCGGGGCAGCAGCCATCCGGCCACGAGAGCTGCGACAGTCGCGGGCGCCGACAGCGAGCGCCGCAGGTTGTCGAGCATTTTCCAGCGGCCGATCAGCGGCAGGCCGCGGCCGCCCCGCCCGAAGATCCAGGGCAGCAATTGCCAGTCGCCCCGCGCCCAGCGGTGCTGGCGTGAGGCCGCGACCTCATACCGGGACGGGAATTCCTCGACGACCTCGACGTCGGAAACGAGGCCCGCGCGCGCGAAGATTCCCTCGAAGAGATCGTGACTGAGAAGCGTCCCGTCGGGTACTCGCCCGGCGAGCGCCGCCTCAAAGGCATCCACATCGTAGATGCCCTTGCCGGCGTATGAGCCTTCACCGAACAGATCCTGGTAGACATCCGACACGGCGGCGGCATAGGGATCGATACCGCTCGAGCTTGAGAACACGCGTTGGAAAAGCGAGCCTTCGCGACCGACGGACAGGGACGGCGCGACCCTGGGCTGCAGGACGGCGTAGCCCTCGACGACGCGGCCGGTTGCCGTGTCGAAGCGGGGATGATTCAGGGGGTGGGCCATTTTGCCGACGAGCCGCCGTGCGGTTTCCCGCGGCAGCTTGGTGTCGGCGTCCAGTGTGATGACGTAGCGAACGTCCGCGGGAACCTGGGGGGGGCGACCCCCGACTTCCTGGAAAGTGGTATCGGTCGCGCCGCGCAGCAGGCGATTGAGTTCCTGGAGCTTGCCGCGCTTGCGCTCCCATCCCATCCACTGCCTCTGCATCTCGCTCCACACGCGGCGACGGTGCAGCAAAAGGAACCGGTCACCGGCCGCGCCCGCGCCGTGAAGCCGGTTCAGGCGCGCGATGCCTTCGCGCGCGAGCGCGACGAGCTCATCATCCCCGGCGGCGTGTTCGGTCTGGGAGTCTGTCCAGTCCGTGAGCAGCGCAAAGTACAGCTCGCCCTCAGGGGAGGCGAGGTAGTGCACTTCCAGGCGGTCGATCTGTTCCTCGAGTGCCGCGCCGGTGGTGAGCAACGCCGGTACGACCACCATCGTTCGCAGCTGTGCTGGAACGCCGTCGCGCAGGGCAAGACCCGGCAGGATCGTGGCGCCGAACACTCTCATGACGCCACGATTCACCAGCGCAATCGCGGCATCGAACGCGGGAATGAGCCCCAGGACAGCCAGCACAAGAAGCTCGGAGCGCCCGATGCCCCACGTATCGAGCATGAATAGCGGCAGCGACAAGACGACCGCTCCGACGAGAGCGATCGCCGCCAGGTAGGTACCCACTCCGTTCGCAGGTCCCAACCACCGACGCGAGTCGAAGAGGGGCCCTCGATAACCGATGCTGGCCTGGAAGCGGCTCCTGCCGTTGGTGATCAGGTAATAGCCCGGATCAAGACGGCGCCGATCACTCAGGTCTTGTGTCGCCGCGGCCTCATTGGCAGCCGCGAGCGCCGCGCCCGCGACGGCGAGTTCATCAAGTTTCGAGCCGCGCGCAAAACGCTCAATCGCCCGACGATAGAGGTCACGCGTGGAAAAATCCGAGGCGGCGAAGTCGCTGCCGGAGCGCAGCAGGTCGTCTACCAGGCTGACACTTTCGAAGAACTGCGGCCAATCCACATCCGAGAGCAACCGCATGCTCGTGATGATGTTGCGTACCGTTACGTTGGAGGCACCCTGCCTTTGATGCTCATCGCGCACGGTCTCATCGCTGGTGGTGCCCTGCGCGGCCAGGCGTTCCTCGAGCCACTGCACTGCCGGTGTGACTCGCGGGTCCTGATCGCGCAGGCGCTGAACGAGCTGGACTGTAAAAGCGGGCGAGAAGGAGTCTGGATCCGTGTCGCGGCGCAGCAGCGCGTCAGGCTCGGCCGTGTACCCGTTGACGCCCAGCAGCCGGTCGGCGAGGGTGTCTGCCGCCTGGCGCGCGTCACGACTGCTGACGATGCGGGCTGCGGCGCGGCGAAGATTTTCCACCAGCACGATCCGCAGGGTGATTGTGAGCGCCCACAGCTCACCGATGGTCAGTGGCTGAACGCGCTGGTAGGCGCGCACGAAACTACGCAGCGCGTCCGGATCAAAGCGGCTATCGGTGTGGGCGACGAACGCCCAGGCCAGACCGAACACGCGTGGGTAGCCCTCAAACGGCCCGCTCGCGAGCTTCGGCAGCATTCGATAGAAACCGGGCGGGAGATCCTGGCGGATCTCGCGGATCTGCTCTTCAACGAGGTGGTAGTTATCGAGCAGCCACTCGGCGGCCGGCGAGATCGCCCTACCTTCGCCCGCGGCTGCCGCAATAGCCCGATAGGCGGCGAGCAGCACCAACTCGTTGTCGCGCAGCCGCGTGCGCAGAGGCCGGCGGGGTGTAGGTCGCCGCGTGATCTCCTGCGCGGCGGCGAGGCTTCGCGCATGCTGCTCGAGGCGCTCAACGCTGAAGAGCTCTTCGCGCAGGATCTCGCCACTATTCCAGGGTGAGTCGTGAGACCCAGGCCCGAGGACGCGACGCAGGAACGATTTCACTTTGGCCAGCTTATCAAGGGGCAAGCACAGGCGTCAGCGCATCCGCGCGGGGCCGGGAGTCTCCTTGCATTGGCGATTCCCTCGTGTTAACTCAGTCGCCCTTGAAGGAGGTGCCATGAGCATCCCTCTCGCCGTCCCCACTCCCGCCGACGTGTTCTACGTCGTTCAAAGCTCAGGTGTGCTCGGCCACCGCGAGCACCATGTTTCCTCAGACCTGTACGAAACTCATGCCCAGGCGCACACGGAACTTGCGCGCCTCAAGGCGGGCAATCCTGGCGGCGACTACGACATCTGGAAAAGCTCGACCTACATCGAACCGCCCGCATGGCTGTACTGCGTGGTGCTGGCTGACGGTACGGTGATTCCCACCGTGAGCGAGAAAGAGCGGGCTGACCACTAAGTTAAGGCCCAGAGCCTACCTGCGCAGCGGCTTGTTGGATGAGGCACCGCCCGGAGCCGGTGGGGCGCGGTCCGGTCCGGAGACGTTAGCGGCGAAAGCCCGCAGACACTCGCGCGAACAGATCACCACCGCCGGTTCCTGATCATCCATTGCACCCAGATTCGGCAGGCGGCTCACGAGGAAATGCGCGCGTGGCCGGCGGCCATCTTCATGGCCGATGTCACAGCCGCACACATCGCAGGTCAGCACCTGGACTTCCACCGCAGGGTGGAAGGTCCCGGAATGGCGCCAGGCCATGGATCACACTCCCTTGGCCAATACCGCTACCCCAAGCGCCTTGGGAGGCGCCTGTGGCAGCGGACTTGGGGGAATCGATCTTAGTAGCGGCGCGGTCCGCGGCTCTCGCCGCCACCACCACCACCACGCTCGCGCTCCTGGGCCTCGCTGATTTTCAGCGAACGGCCGTCGAAGTCCTTGCCGTTGAGCGCCTGGGTGGCGCGGGCGGCATCGGCGCTCGACATTTCCACGAAGCCGAAGCCACGCGGGCGGCCGGTATCGCGGTCGTTGATCAGAGCGATCTTTTCAACGGTTCCATGGGCCGCGAAGAGGGTGCGAACCGAGTCTTCGGTGGCCGTGAAGGGAAGATTTCCAACGTATAATTTAGTCACTGCAAACACTCACAAAAGCTAAAGGGAAACGAGCAGGAAGGCCCTGCCTCCTGGTTCGACAGAAATTCCGAGGGTGGCAGACGTTGGCCAGAACACGCGCCGGAGGGGCACTTGGGCCAAGGGCAGACAAGCCGAAAGATCACGAGCCTGCCGGGAGGCTACAGCAAGCGGCCCTTTTCTGCCGGGGTTTCGTGCCAACGCTGCCCGGCGAGCGGTACCTTGGTCAAATGCTGGACCGGTGCGCGCGGGGGCCGCCCCTCGAGCCGCGCACGTCGCACGCCACAAAAAGCCTCGATGACGACAGCGCGTACTTCGCCAGCCGAGCTGTCCGAACCGGACTGGCTGCTCGGTCCGCACGGCTGAAGATGTCGCGGGAACCCGCGATCAAAATGACTTTTTAAGTCCCGCCCGAACTGTTGTTGCAATGCGATTTGCGCGGCAGCGGCTTCGCTGGACTCGCTCGATCGGAGGGACCAAAATTCACGCCGCCTGAGGTTGGACGGCAACATCGTTCCATTGCTGACACAACATCAGCCCGCGTGACCAAAGAGGGAGAGTGCATATGAGCAGACAGACACGATTGACTTGCGTGCTGATGGGCGCAGCCCTGATTCCGCTGACGTGCGCGGCGTGGGCTGCGGACGCCCCGGCACAGGCGGCCGCCAAGGCCGCTCCGACTGACGCGGACCTCATTGCGAGCGCCGAGTCCGCCGCGCCACCGAATGTGGGCAGCCAGGCCACCATCGTCGCCATGTCAGCGGACGGCAAGATGCGTACGCTGCGCAAGGGAACCAACGCCTTCACCTGCATGCCTACCAACCCGGAGGTACCGGGGCCGACTCCGATGTGCATGGATCCGGCCGCGCTGGAGTGGGCGCACGCCTGGATCTCGCACACCGCTCCGGCAGCGGGGAAGGTGGGGTTCATGTACATGCTCGCTGGCGGCACTGATGCCAGCAACACCGACCCGTACGCCTCGAAGCCCACGGCGGGCAACCACTGGATCAAGACCGGCCCGCACGTCATGGTGGTTGGCGCCGAAGCCAGCTTCTACGACGCTTACCCGAAGAGCGCCGATCCGGATACTTCGGTGCCGTACGTGATGTGGGCGGGGACCCCGTACCAGCACCTGATGGCGCCGGTGCGGCGCGCCGCACACGCGACGCCGGCCATGAAAGAGGCGCCGAAGGAAGCGCCGAAGGACGCCGCGGCGAAGTAGACGATAGGGTTGTCCAGCGGCCGGCCGGGGGTGCTCGCCGGCCGGCCGCACTGGCTGCGCAGCCCGCACGGCTGAGGGCCTATGGCCACGTCCGACATCCAGACCATTCTCAAGGCGGCCGCATTCGCCGCCCACAAGCATCGCGACCAGCGCCGCAAGGACGAAGCCGCATCACCGTATATCAATCACCCCATTGCGCTGGCGAACATTCTGGCTAACGAGGGTGGAATTACCGATGCCACGGTGATTGTCGCCGCCTTGCTTCACGACACGGTTGAAGACACGGAGACAACGCCAGCGGAACTGCAAAACCTCTTTGGCGAGCAAGTGGCGCAGGTCGTCATGGAAGTCACCGACGACAAGTCCCTGCCCAAGGCGCAGCGCAAGCGACTGCAGATCGAGCACGCAGGAAACATCAGCGCGCGGGCCAGACTGGTAAAGATGGCTGACAAGATCTCGAACCTGCGCGACATCGCGGCTTCTGCACCCAAAGACTGGACCCTGGTGCGGCGGCGGGAGTACTTCGATTGGGCAAAGCAGGTCGTCGATGGACTCGGTGATGTTTCGCCGCCGCTCCGGCGGGCATTCGACGCCGCGTACCAGCGAAAACCCTGACCGGAATGCAGCGGCCCTGTTGACCTACTAATCGTCGCACGCCCGGCTCGTTTGATCGAGAGCCGCAGCGCACGCACGCGCAATGCGTTCACAATATAACTGTGACTGAAACAGGAGCGCTGACTTGAAACGCCTGGGCATCGGAATGCTGGCACTCGTCCTGTTGAGTGCAACCTGCGCATATGGCGCCTGCTCACCCGAGCTCGTGGACGTGGGCGGCTATCGGATCTGGATGCAGGTCGCAGGTCACGGCGACCCGACCGTCGTATTTGAAAGTGGCGGCGGGAGTGACAGCTCGGTGTGGGCGAGCGTCGAACCGCAGATCCGGGCACACGCCCGGGTGCGCACCGTTCTATATGACCGGGCGGGCCTCGGAAAGAGTGAGCCCGCGCCCGGGCCGTACGCCATCGACCACGAAGTGGGGGCGCTTGAGCGGGCGCTGCACAAGTGCGGCGTGCGCGGGTCGCTGGTGCTGGTGTCGCATTCCTACGGCGGGTTCGTGAGCACGCTGATGGCGGCGAGCGACCGTCATATCGTGGGCATTGTGTTTGTGGACGCCAACCTCGGCAGCTTCTTCGACAAAGCCGAGGTCGATCACCTGCTCGCCAAGTACACCCCGCAGTTCGACGCGTTCCAGAAGGCCAAACCGGAGCTGGCGCGCGTCATGATTCCCGTGATGCAGGCCTATCCTGACACGGCCACGCGTGTGCGCTCGGTCGAGCTGCCATTGACGTTGCCGGTGATCGACATCGTGGCCGAGAACACCTGGGCGGATTCCCCTGAAGAGCTCACCGCCATGCGACAGGCGCACGCCGAGTTCGTGGCGGCCTCACCCGCCCGCGAAGCGTTGTTTGCCAAGGGCAGTGGCCATTACGTGATGCACGACCGCCCGCAGCTCGTCATCGATGCCGTCGAGCGCATGGTGAAGTGGGTGCGCGCGAAACACCCCGACACCCCAACCATGAAGTGAGACGTGTGCTTCGCGCCTACTTGGGCGGCTTGGGCTGCCCGAAGTCCGGATGCTTCGCCTTGCAGGCGGCGACGAGCCCGGGGCTCACCTGCGGCAACGTCAGCTTGGTTTTGTGCGGCGGTGGGGTGCCGCGCATGATGGGATCAATGCAATCCACGTGCAGGCCGTTGCCGGCCTTGTAATCGCCCTGGATGAAGCCTGCCTGCTTGCAGGCCGCGGCGATCTGGGCGCAGGGTCCCGAGCCCTTTTCAGGCGGCTCTGCAGGGGGCTGTGCGCGTAACGGGGCGGTGAGACCGACGAGCACTGCGCACACTGCGAGTGTTGAAATCCGCATGGGGTTCATCGTGGTTGCTCCTTAGGCGTAGGGCCACGCAGCATTTCCGCCACTGTGCCGCGGAAGTCAATCCTGCGCCGCGGCAAGCGCCTTGCGCAGCGCGGCCCGTACCGCAAAACCAGTCCGCTCTGCGTCGGCCGGCCACGTACGTGCGGGCCGCACCGGTCGATCAGAACGCGCGCGAGATATAAAGTACGCCGCTCGAGATCTTGTAGAAGCTGTCCGGCCGGGTAGTCACGGGATCGGTCGGCAGCACGTGGTCGCGGGCGATGTTCTGGCCGTAGCGAAAATCAAACCCCAGGTCCCACTTGGGGAGCCACGGCATGAAGTTGCGCCACTGCAGGCCCACACCGGCGTACATGGAATACGCCGGGGTCGCGAGGTTGTAGCGATCCACGCCGGCAAACAGGCCAAGCGCAAACGTATCTCCGAAGCGATGCCGGTAGTCGAGTGCCCGCACGCCGATGAGGGAGTGGCCGGCGACGTCGTCGAGCTCCAGGCGCACGCCCAGGTCGTTAAACTCCGAGACAGCACGGCGCGCGCCCAGTCCGAAGTGCGCACCAAAACCCACGGGCGTGGTGGTTATCGGTATCGGCGGCCCGAGATCGGCACGCACCTGGTTCACATTCACACCGGCATCCACGAACACTTCCGAGCTACGCTGATCCGGCGCGCCGCCGTACGGGGTGTCGTCGTCGTCGCCCGCGTCATCGGCAGCGCGCGAGTGCCCGTCGCCCAGGCGCACGAACGCGGACAGGCGCGTGAAGGAACCCGCGTAGACATCGCGACCCGCGTCCGCTTCGGCGCCCACCGTGAGTCCGTTCCACGGCCGCGAGTAAGTCAGACTGAACTCGTAGAAGTGGGAATAAGGGAAGGCGGCCGGCTCGCCCGAGGTGTATTGCCGGATGTCGCCGCCGTAATAGCCCTCATTGGCGAGCATGCGCGCGCGCGCCTCGAGGTAGCCGCCGAAGGGGGGCTCCCAGCCGACCCGCAGCATCTGGCTGCGCGCACCCACGCCGTCATTGAAGTTGCGCTGATCGGCGCCCCAGTTGCCGAGCACCAGGCCGTCGCTGGTCATGCCATCCAGAAAAATATTGTGCACGTACCAGATGTTCTGCCACTCGGAGACCTCGTAGGTGGCATCGAAGTGCTTCCACAGCCGTGGAAAGTCGATGCCGGCGGAAAGCGCCGCATTACCCAGGAGGTAACTGCCGCCGTTGGAGTTGTCTTCACCGGCGTACTGGAAATACACCGCGAATGGGGTCTTGCCCGGAAAGATGAAGCGGCTGATGTAGGAGGCCTGCTGGTTGCCCTGTGTCTGCGACAGCCCGCTCGGCTTGAAAAAGTCCCGGGCGAGAAAGCTCGCCGAGCTGGGCAAGCCGCTGCCGCCGCCATATTCCAGGTTGCGATTGATGCCGAGCGACCAGCCGGGGAAGGGCTCGATCGACAACTGCATGCTCATTACACGCGGGTCGCCACGGCTCGCCACGCCGTTGTAGAGGATGTTATTGCCGGTGAGGCTGTTGCCAGTGTTGGTGCTGACCTGTGACAGACGCGTGAGAGCGAATTCGTATTGGATTCCCAAGCGCGTGAACGGCTCCCAGTTCGAGAGCGTCACCGACGGCAGGGTGGGGGATTCAGTGCTCAGGAGCTGGCTGCTGTCGGTCATGGGGGACAGCCAGTGATCCCGGTAACCCACATCCAGCTGCGCCCAGTTAAATCCGACCGAGAGCATCGAGCCGGTAAATTCGGTGCGGCCCGAGTACGCCAGCACGCCGACGCTGGCGAGCAAGTAATCGCTCGGCTGTATGTAGCCCTGGGCGGACACTTCCCAGTCGCTGTTGCTGGTGAGGCCATGCTCGTTCGGCAGCACGACATGCGCGCCGTTATTAAGTGCCCCGGTCGCGCTCGCGTGGGTAATCCCGTGGTCGCTCGAGTAACGCTCAAGGATCTGCTGCACGCGCGTGCACAACGCCACATCCCGCTTGCAGGCCGCCGGCAGCGCCGCCCTGACGAGTTCCACGGGGTAGGGCCGCTTGAGGATGGGTTCGTCGGCGAGGATGAGCACGCGCTCGATCTGGCGTTCCATCTCCGGCTCGAGATTCAGCGGCAGATACGCGCTCAGGCCCCCCGCCCGCGCGGTTACGCTGAGCGTGCATGCCAGGCACGCGGCTGCCGCCGCGCACTTCAATACCTTATTCCAGGGCGACACGATTACGAGGGGCTCCTGCAGGGTGCGGCAGTACACACAACCACACGCGTGGCCGTCAAGCGGCGACTGTGACGATTGAGCTCAGAGCTTGTCCAGCGGCGTGTTGCCGCCGGTGAACTGTGAGCGCGCCTGCGCCAGGCGGTAGCGGTGCTCCGCGCGCCAGCCACGCCAATGGCGCAGGGCCAGGATGCTGTAGACCAGCCTGAAGAGGCGCAGGCGCCGCAGTACCAGCGGGGTGTCGAACAGGTCTCCGGCAAGCATCGAAATCACGGCCTGCTCGAGCTGCCAGCGGTTGCTCGGATGGCGGAACATCTCCTGCAGGATCGGATTGTTGAAGCGGTAGATAAAGAAGGAGAACCGCGCGATGGCGGCGCGCTGGCGTTTTTCGAGCTTGCGCAACAATGCCAGCTCCGTCTCAGGCTCCCGCAACGCCGCGTCCACCAGCTGCGCCGCCTGCTCGGCCCCGCTCATCGCCAGGTACACGCCGGAGGAAAACACCGGATCGAGAAACGCGAAGGCATCGCCGACCATCACCCAGCCGGGTCCGCCCATGCGTGTCGCGTCATAAGAGTAGTTGCCGGTGACGCGGACCTCGTTGCCGATGAGCTGCGCGGTCTCCAGGCGCCGCCACAGCGCCGCATTACGCTTAAGCGTGGCGAGGAGAAACTCCAGCGTGCTGCCTTGGCGCTGCTTCAGGTAATCCGGCCGGCACACCGCCCCCACGCTCATGACGCCCTGTGGCAGCGGAATCATCCACATCCAGCCGTGCTCGAAGCTGTAGATGCTGATGTTGCCCGCATCCGCGCCGGCGCGCGCCTCGGCGCCGCGGAAGTGCCCGAAAATCGCCGCGCTCTGATGTTCCCGGTTCTTGCGGCGCAGTTTCCTCTTGGCGGCGAGAAAGGTATCGCGGCCGCTGGCGTCGACCACGTAGCGCGCCTCGATCCGGTAATCAGGCCCACCCTCGGTACGCACCCGCAGCCGGCTGGCGCGCGGTGTGAGCTGCTCGACCGCCATGACCTCGTGGCCCTCACGCGCGCTGGCGCCGCATGCGCGCGCGTGGTCGAAAAGCATTTTGTCGAAATCCTGGCGCCATACCTGGTAGGAATGCGGCGGGCTCTTGCCGATGGCACGCGCGAACGCATAGGTGCTGTAGCCGCGTTCGTTGTCCGCTTCGAAATCCGCCCCCGGCTTGAACACCCCCAGCGCGCGCACTTTTTCCACCACGCCGAGGCGCTCGAATATCGGCAGGTTCATTGGCAGGAGCGACTCGCCGATGTGGAAACGCGGGTGGTGGGCCTTCTCCAGCGCAATGACCCGGTAGCCGCGCCGGGCCAGCAGCGTCGCCGCGGTGCTGCCGCCGGGGCCGCCGCCGATCACCGCCACGTCGCACGCTTCAGCCGCCAGGCTCGCCTCATCCATGCGGAAATAGTACGTAATTCCGGCCTGGGTGTCGTCACAGCCGCCGCCCCGACACAATGCCCGCCTCACTTCCGGGGTCGCACTGGTGCAGTTCTGGCGCACCACACCATGTAATCAGCTTACTGGCGCGCGATAGCGCAGCCACGGTAGTACCCGTCCGACCCCGGCGAGCAGCCCGTGCTCGTTGATCCACAGGGCGTAGGCCACGTACAAAGGATCGCCGCTCAAGTGCCGTTCCTCGGTGCGTGCCCGCAGGAAGTACACGCCATTTAGCATCAGCAGCAGCACACAGTGCCGCAAGGCGCTGAGTGCGCCAGCGTTGAGCGCGAACGGCACCGAAATCAGCCACCAGCTTAAGTTTTTGGACAGGTACGCCGGGTGCTTGGTGAAGCGGTACGGGCCGCCGGTGATGATGCCGCGATGCGTGAGGTTGGAAAACCGCAGTCCGAAGGCAACCGTTGAGACCGCGTAGATGACCGACAGCACGATAATTGCGACCCCCACGCCGTCGCGCAGATTCGGCAGGGGATTCAGCCACGAATCCCACGTCACGCTTCCCTCGTACTGCAGGTAGGTGCGCCCGATCAGCGAGTAGAAAGGCTGGTAACAGATGAGCGCCACCAGCCAGCCGGCGAGCGTCGGCTCGACACTGCGCATGTGCGAATCGAGCAGCCGCGTGGTCGCGGTGTAGCCGATCACGCAAAACAACAGATCAATCGCGTAGCACAGGTGGAACCAGGCGTCGTAGCGCGTGAAGGCGGACAGGTTCAGGGTGCGCACCATGCCGTAAAGGAAAGTGAATTCATCGGCCAGATACACCGTCATCAGCGGCAGAAAGAAGGCCTTCACCGTCCAGCCCAGGAGGTGCCGCCTGATCACCGCCGCGTCCACACCGCTTGTGCCGCCTATAAGAAGGCGGCCGAACTGCAGGAACTCGTCCTCCTGCGTGCGCGAGCGGGTGTCGGCCCATAGAAAGTAGAGCGGTACCAGGATGACGCATGGCGCGAGCGTCCTCAGGAACTGCCAGTACGGCTGATAGAAACCACCGTGGTATTCCGGGAACAGCCAATAACCGAGCGCCACCAGCGCCAGGGTTGCGGCAAACCCCAGGAGCCGCAGCGCGACGCGCGTGAGGCTCAGCGTCCGCAGCGGGGCGGCCGCGAGTTCGCTTAGCTCAGCGAGTCCTCGCATCCTGCGCAGCAGCCACTCCGCGATGACAATCACGAAAAACACCGCCAGGCACGGGATCAGCGGCTGGTAGGGGATGTGGGCACTCACCGGCGTGCGGGCCAGGGCCCAGATCACCGTGAGGCCCACCGCCAGGGCGAGCATGTTGGAGCTGAAGCTGGTCGCGGACTGCGGCGGGCGCGGCGCCTCAGGAGGCGGGGGGGGCTGGCTCACGGGGGGAGCTTGCACGTAAGTGCCGCGGCTGTGAACCGGCTTGCCGCGCTCTGCCGGGGTCCGAATTGCCGTACGCCGGGCCTTGTTGCACACTCAGCTGCCGAATAAGAACACGGCCACACCTGGGACGCATTCTGGCCATACGAGAAGCTGCGGCTGCAATACTGCCGACCGGTACGCTTGACGATGACGCGTGGGACGACCTCCTGAGCTTCATCGAGGAGCGGCGTGTCATCCCCATCGTGGGTCCTGAGCTGCTGATGGTTGCCACTGATCGCGGGCCGCGCTTGCTCTTTGACTGGGCGGCCGAAAAGCTCGCCGCGCGACTCAGTGTCCCCATCACGGATCTGCCGCAGCCTTACACGCTTAACGATGTGGTGTGCCTGTTCCTGGCGGCACGTGGGCGGCGCGAGGAAGCCTATGTGCGCCTGCGCGCCATCATCAAGGATGCGAACTTCGCGCCGCCGACGGCGCTGCAGCACCTGGCGGGGATTACGGATTTTGACCTCTTCGTCTCCACCACCCCCGACGCGCTGCTCGAGACCGCGATTAACGCCGTGCGCTCCGGCGGCGCGCCCACGACCGACGTCGTGTCCTATTCGCCCAACCGGGTGGCTGATCTGCCCGGCGAGCGCGATCGTCTGGAGCGCCCGCTGGTCTATCACCTCTTTGGGAAGCTCGCGGCATCCCCGACCTACGTCATCTCCGATGAGGACTTGCTGGAGTTCATCTGCGCGCTGCAAAGCGAGCACCTGGTGCCCGAGCGGCTGTTTCATGAGCTCGAGCACAGTCACCTGCTCTTCATCGGCAGCAATTTCACCAACTGGCTGGCGCGCCTGTTCCTGCGCATGGCGAAACGCCAGCGGCTCTCGGATCCGCGCGATGTCGGGGAGGTGCTGGCGGATGATCACAGCAGTGAGGACGACCGCCTGGTCTCCTTCCTGCAGCAGGTGAGTGTGCGCACCCGCATTTACGTGGGCGCCGAGCGCTTCGTCGAGGAACTCTACAAACGCTGGCAGGCGCGGCGTAAGCCCGTCGCAGTGGGCGCCGCCCCCACCCGCTTCCTGCCGCCGGCACGGGAAATGCCGGAGAACGCCATCTTCATTAGCTACGCGCGCGAGGATCTCCCCGCCGTGCAGCAGATCAAGGCGGGACTGGATGCCGCCGGCATCACCACCTGGTTCGACATCGACCGCCTCGAGGTCGGCGATGACTACGATCGCAAGATCCGCGGCAACATCGCGCGCTGCTCGTACTTCATCCCGGTGGTATCGGCGACCACGCAGCGGCGCCTCGAGGGCTACTTTCGCCGCGAGTGGAGTTACGCCATGGACCGGGTACGCAACATGGCCGACGGCGCGCTCTTCATCCTGCCGGTGAGCATCGACGCCACTAACGCCGCCGAAGCACTGGTGCCCGAGAAGTTCAAGGCGCTGCACTTCACCCAGCTCCCCCAAGGATACGTATCGGGCGAGTTTGCGGCCCGACTGAAGGACTTCATGCGGGCGCGCTCCGGATGAACGACGTGACCGCGACCAGCGCGCCAGCCGCGGCGGTGGATACCGCGACGACGGTCGACGACAGTAACCCGTGGCTGGGGCTCGCCTCCTTCACCGAAGAAACACGGGGTTTCTTCTACGGCCGCGACGAGGAGGTCGCGGAACTCGCCCGCCGGGTGCAGCGCAAGCTCCTCACGGTGCTCTTCGGCCAGTCCGGCCTCGGCAAGACCTCGATCCTGCGCGCCGGCATCGTGCCGCGGCTGCGGACGCAGGGCTATTGCCCGATCTACGTGCGTATTGACTACGGCAAGGACACCCCCGAGCCCGCCGAGCAGATCAAGCAGGCCATCATGCTGGCCGCCCGCCGTTCGGGGGAATGGACCCAGGTGGGTGTGGCGGCCGCCGGGGAGTCGCTGTGGGAATTCCTGCACCATCGCGATGACGTGCTGCACGACGAGTCCGGCGCGACGCTGATACCGCTGTTGATATTCGATCAGTTCGAGGAAATCTTCACTCTCGCGCAGAGCGATGACTTCGGCCGCGCCCGCGCGGCGCGCTTCATCGCCGAGCTCGCGGACCTCATCGAGAACCGACCGCCGAAGGAACTCGAAGCGAAGTTCGAGGAGGACGAGACCTCCGCCGAGCGCTTTGACTTTGCGCGCAGCGACTACCGGGTGCTGATCGCGCTGCGCGAGGATTACCTGGCCGCGCTCGAGGGCCTGAAAAAGGCCATGCCGAGCATCTCGCAGAACCGGCTGCGTCTGGCGCGCATGACCGGCACCCAGGCACTGACCGCCGTGACACAACCGGGCAAGAAGCTGGTCACGGAAGAAGTGGCCGCCGCCATCGTGCGTTTCGTGGCCGGCGGATCCGAGCTCGCCAACGCCGAAGTCGAACCCTCGCTCTTAAGTCTCATCTGCCGCGAGCTCAACGACGCGCGCATCGAGCAGGGACGCAGCGAAATCTCCCTGGACCTCCTCGCCGGCTCCCACGCCAGCATCTTAAGCAACTTCTACGAGCGCGCACTCGCCGATCAGCCGCCCGCCGTGCGCCGCATTATCGAAGACGAGCTCCTGACCGCTTCCGGGTTTCGCGAGAACGTGGCCGAGGAGCGCCTGGTCAGCCACTTCACCGCCGCCGGTGCCGCACCCAACACGCTCGCGGTGCTGGTCAACCGGCGCCTCCTGCGCATTGAGGAGCGCCTCGATACCCGCCGTGTCGAACTCACGCACGATGTGCTGTGCGCGGTCGTCAAGGGCAGCCGCGATCAGCGCCAGGAGCGTGAGGCGCGTGAGGCCACCGAGCGGCTGCTCGCGCAGCAGCGCGATCGCGAGAGTGCGGCGCGACGCGCCATGGTGCGCGCCCGCCAGGTGGCGCTCGGCTGCACCGTGCTGGCGCTGGCGGCAATTGCCGCGGCGGGCTTCGCCTACATGAACGGTAAGCGCGCGCAACGCGCCGAACGCGCCGCCGAGGAGACGCGCGCCCAAGCCGAGCATCTGCTCGGCTACCTGACGGATGACTTTGGACGCGAGCTGGAAGGCTTCGGGCGGCTCGACGTGCTCGCGGAGTTTTCGCAGCGGCAGATTGATTATTTGCACGCCCTGGCGCCGGCGCTGCGGGGCCCGGAGACCATCCGCAACGGCGCGCTGGCTCTCGAGTATCACGCCCGGGCGTCGCGGACCCTGGGTCACCTGGATGTTGCCAGCGCCAATGCGGCGGAAGCGCTGCAGCTGCTAGAGGGGCTGCGCTCCGGGGGAGACACGTCCGAGGCCACGCTGATTGCCCTCGCCCTGGGCTACAACGCTCAGGGCAGGATACTCGACAACAAGGGCGATCCTGCCGCAATGACGGCGCACGAGCGTGCTGTTGAGCTGTTGCGGCCGGTCGCTGAAGCACCGAAAGCCTCGGTTGCCGTACGGCGCGCCTATGTCACGGCGCTCGTTAATGAGGGGTTCGAGCAGTGGATAGTCGATAAGCGCGAGGAAGCCGCGCGCACGGAGACTGAGGCGATGCGCTTCGCCGCGGATCTGGGCGCACGCGATCTGACCGACCTCCATATGGGGGCTTATTACGCTGAGGCGGGCGCGTGGCGGGTCCACGCACTGTACCACCTGGGCCGCCTTGAAGAAGCGCGCAGCGTCGGTACCGACGCCGTCGCGGTGGCGGAAAAAGTACTCGAACGACGGCCGGGCTACCGTCTCGCCCTGCACGCGCAGCAGATCATCGAGAGTGAGTTCGGGCTATTGGCGAGCGACGAACTGAATCCGCTCGAGGCGACGCGTGCCAGCCAGCGCGCCGAAGCGGTCTCCGCGACCATCCTGAGGCTCGATCCGGACAACACCACCAGCGCCAACAACCTCGCGGTCGCGGAACTGGATACCGGTGGCGACCTGTGGGCCGCCGGGCGACTGCGCGAGGGGGTGCAGAGTCTCGGGCGCTCCACCGATGATTTCGCACGCGCGAGCGCCGGGGGCCCGGTCATGGCGATTTACCATTCCTTAGCCATGGGCCGAACGGCGGTTTTCCAGACTTTGCTCGGCGACTCCGCCGGCGCGGCTGCTACTTTGGCCGCGGGCGCACCGTACATTGCCAAGCTGCGCAACAGTCAGCCGTCGGGCAGCATTCCGGTGGTCCTCAGCGAGTTTGCGCAGCAACTGCCGGCCGTCGCTGCGGCGTTGGAGCGCGACGACGCAATGGCGGCGCAGCGTCTGGCAAGCGATGCAGTGAGCCGGCTGCAGGCCGCGACGCCACATGGTGCGGAGCAGGAACGCTTGAGAAGCTTTACCCTGGCTATCAGTTCCCACCTGGCGGGGCGGGCCGAATATCGGCTCGGGAACTTTGCGGCGGCTGAGCAGGCTGAGCACCGGGCGCTGGAGGAACGCAGGCACTGGGGCGCGCAAACCATTTCAGATCAACGCGACCTCAATGAAATGTCCACCTGGCTCGCGATGGCGCAGGCGCGCCAGGGGCGGATGGCCGAAGCCGCGCAGACGATCGCGCCCGTGGTCAGACTGCTGCGCGAGCTAGCCGCCCGCAATCATGGTGACCAGTGGATACCGCTGGAGCTTGCCCGTGCACTGTACGCACAGTCGCTGACGGATCCGGCGAGGAGCGAGGCGCTGTTGTGGGAAGCTGCGGCGCTGGTGGACGGACTCGCGCCCACCATACAGCCGCTGCACGACACGCGGCTGTGGCGCGAGTGGATCCGTGAGGCACAGCGGAGCGCAGTGTGAGCACCGCGCAGGCGGTACCGCTGTACCGATCGAGCGCACAGCCCGGCTACTCGGGCTTCGTCACCGCCGATCCCCAGCGCGTGCGGGCGCGCAAGCTGGTGCGCGAGATCCAGGTACGTTTTGCTACCGGGCCGTGCATCGTGCAGAGTCCCGAGGGCGCGGTGCACGCGCGCGCCGGGGACGCGATCGTCACCGGCACCGCGGGCGAGCACTGGCGTGTGTCGCGTGCGCACTTCGCCCGCAAGTACCAGCCGGTGCCGCCAACCGTGGAGGGGGAGTCCGGCCGCTACGCCAGCCGGCCCTACGAGGTCATGGCCGTGCCGATGACCACGCCGTTCGAGGTCCTGCTCGCCGACGGCGAGTCGCGCCTGCACGGCCGTGCCGGTGACTGGCTGATCGACTACGGCGACGGCAGCCTCGGCGTCGTCTCTCCGGCCATCTTCACCACCACCTACGAGTCCGTGGGCCTGAAGGAGCCGCCGCCGAAGCGCATGGCGCTGCACGAGGTCCTGCAGCGACTCATCCTGATCGGCGTGCGCCTGCCACCGGCGGTGCCCATGATCCAGCCCGCGCCGCCGCCGGCGCTGCGGCCGCTGATCGATGCGATCGCCGCCCAGCACGGTGAATTCGACCAGCGCGCGATTCACTTTGGTCACCGTTACCGCAGCGGCTTCTGGGCCATCTATCTGGTGAGTGCTCTGGCGGTTTTCTGCGCGGTCATGCCGCTCGCGCTCGGCTGGGACAGCCCGGGGCACCGTCTGCACTCGCTCGCCGCATTGTGGGCCGCCGGCGAGGTACTGCTCATCGGCACGGTGAGTCTGATCTTCTGGCGCGGGCAGCGCGGCCACTGGCAGGGCCAATGGCTGGGCGCCCGCACCACCGCGGAGCTCATCTGGTACCTGCCGATGCTGGCGCCGTTGCTGGATTTCGCCGCGCCCTCGAGCGAGCGCAACTGGTACCTGCAGGTGTTCGATCCGGGCCAGGACCTGCCTTCCTCGGACGTGGTCACGGCGCTGTGCGCGAGGAGCGAGCCGCTCGCGCAGCAGCTGCTGGCCGATGCCTGGTCCGACCGTGCGTTCGTCGAGGGTTACACCAGCTGGGCGAGCGGCATACTCGCCGGCCAGGTGCTCTATCACCGGCGGGTGGCGGCGCGCCAGCATGCGCTGGTGCGGCGCGTGCACGCGCTCAGCAGCTGGCTGTTCGGTCTCACCGCGCTCGGCGCGTTCACGCACCTGCTGATCCACACGATGTGGCTGTCGGTTCTCACCACATTCTTCCCGGCACTCGCCGCCTCGCTGCACGGCGCGCTGGCGCAGTCCGAAGCCTATCGCCTCTGGCACACCTCCGAGCGCCTCGCCGCGCAGCTGAACGGCGCCATCGAGCGCATTCGCGCCGCCAGCGCCGCCGGCAACTCACCCGTCGACCTCGCAGCTCTCAGAGGCTCATTCGAGGCCGCGATCGCGCTCATCCTGGAAGAGCACCAGGACTGGCACCTGCTCATCCGGCCCCACAGCCTGAAGCTCGGCTGAGGCGCGCGC
>PLEC01000170.1 GCA_003136935.1 Gammaproteobacteria bacterium | reverse complement strand
GCCATGAACGCCGGCATCTCGGTATCGCGCGTCGGTGGCGCGGCCCAGACCGACATCATCAAGAAGCTCGGCGGCGGCATCCGCCTGTCACTCGCCCAGTACCGCGAGCTCGCGGCCTTCTCGCAGTTCGCGTCCGATCTCGACGAGGCGACCCGCCGGCAGCTCGAGCGCGGCCAGCGCGTCACCGAGATGATGAAGCAGAAGCAATACGCGCCGATGTCGGTCGCCGAGATGGCGCTGTCCATCTACGCGGTCAACAACGGCTACATGGACAAGGTGGATCTGAAGAAGATCGTGGCGTTCGAGGCGGCGCTGCAGGCGTTCGCGCACACCAACTACAAGTCGATGATCGATGGCATCAACGCCACGCCTAAGTTCTCCAAGGAGAACGAGGCGGCGATGAAGAAGTGCATCGAGGACTTCGTCGCCACCGGGACCTACTAGGCGCGCAGCGATGCCCGGCACCAAGGAAATCCGCAGCAAGATCGCGAGTGTGAAGAGCACTCAGAAGATCACCAAGGCCATGCAGATGGTGGCCACCAGCAAGATGCGCCGCGCCCAGGAGCGCATGAAGCTGGCGCGCCCGTATGCGCAGAAGATGCGCAACGTCATCGGGCACCTGACGGAAGCCAATCCCGACTACCGGCATCCTTTCCTGGTGACGCGCGATCCCAGGTCCGTCGGCGTCATTGTCATCTCCACCGACCGCGGGCTTGCCGGCGGGCTGAATGCCAACATCTTCAAGCAGACGCTGCTGTTGTTGCGCGAGTGGCAGGGGAAAGGTGCGCAGGTAAGCCTGTGCCTCATCGGCAGCAAGGGGCTGACTTTCTTCCGGCGCTTAGGCTTGCCGATTCTCGCCAACGTCTCAGGGTTAGGCGACAGGCCGCACGTGAAGGATCTCATCGGCACGGTGAAGGTGATGCTGGACGCGTATCGCGCCGGCGAGCTCGATCGGCTGTTCCTGGTGAATGCCCAGTTCGTCAACACCATGACCCAGAAGCCCTGCGTCGAGCAGCTGCTGCCGATCGAGGCGCTCGACACCGAAGGGCTGCAGGAGCACTGGGACTACATCTACGAGCCGGATGCCGAGGGCATTCTCGACGGCCTGCTGATGCGTTACATCGAATCGCAGGTGTATCGCGGCGCGGTCGAGAACGTGGCCTCGGAAATGGCGGCGCGCATGGTCGCCATGGGCGCGGCCTCGGACAACGCCGGCAAACTGATTAACGAGTTGCAACTGATCTACAACAAGGCCCGCCAGGCCGCGATCACCAAAGAACTTTCTGAGATCGTGGGCGGCGCGGCTGCGGTTTGAGGAACGAAGACATGGCCAGCCCCGCTCAAGGACAGATTACCCAGATCATCGGCGCCGTCATTGACGTCGAGTTTCCGCGTGAATCCATTCCCGGTATTTACGAGGCGCTCAAGCTCAAGGACGTGGACCTGACGCTCGAAGTGCAGCAGCAGCTGGGTGACGGCGTGGTGCGCACCATCGCCATGGGCCCCTCGGAAGGCTTGAAGCGCGGACTGGCGGTGCTGGCGACCGGCGCGCCGATATCCGTGCCGGTGGGCAAGGGCACCCTCGGGCGCATCATGGACGTGCTCGGTAAACCGCAGGACAACAGGGGACCGGTGCAGAGCAAAGAGCACCTGCCGATCCATCGGCCGCCGCCGGCGTTCGATGAGCAGGCGGGCGGCCAGGACCTGCTGGTCACCGGCATCAAGGTCATTGACCTGCTGGTGCCGTTCGCCAAGGGCGGCAAGGTCGGTCTTTTCGGCGGCGCGGGCGTCGGCAAGACCGTCAACATGCTCGAGCTCATCAACAACATCGCCAAGCAGTACAGCGGACTGTCGGTGTTCGCCGGCGTCGGCGAGCGCACCCGCGAGGGCAACGACTTCTATCACGAGATGATCGAGTCGGGCGTCATCGACAAGGACACCCTGTCGAACTCCAAGGTGGCGATGGTGTACGGCCAGATGAACGAGCCGCCGGGCAATCGCCTGCGCGTGGCGCTCACCGGACTCACCATGGCCGAGTATTTCCGCGACGAGAAGCGCGAGGACGGCGGCACCGGGCGCGACGTGCTGTTCTTCGTCGACAACATCTACCGTTACACGCTCGCCGGCACCGAAGTATCGGCGCTGCTCGGGCGCATGCCTTCCGCGGTGGGTTACCAGCCGACGCTCGCCGAAGAGATGGGCGTGCTGCAGGAACGCATCACCTCCACCAAGACCGGCTCCATTACCTCCATCCAGGCGGTGTACGTGCCGGCGGATGACCTGACGGATCCCTCGCCGGCGACGACCTTCGCGCACCTGGATGCGACCGTGGTGCTGTCGCGCCAGATCGCGTCTCTTGGCATTTACCCGGCCGTGGATCCGCTTGATTCCACCAGCCGCCAGCTCGATCCGCTGGTGGTCGGTGAGGATCACTACAACACCGCGCGCGGTGTGCAGGCGGTGCTGCAGCGGTACAAGGAGCTGCAGGACATCATCGCGATCCTGGGGATGGATGAGCTGTCGGAAGAGGACAAGCTCACCGTGTACCGCGCGCGCAAAGTGCAGCGTTTCCTGTCCCAGCCCTTCAACGTCGCCAAGGTCTTCACCGGCCAGGACGGCAAGATCGTCCCGCTGAAGGACACCATCCGCGGCTTCAAGGGCATTATCAGCGGCGAATTTGACGCGCTCCCTGAACAGGCCTTCTATATGGTGGGCGCGATCGACGAGGCGGTAGCGAAGGCGAAGACGCTGCAATGACGGCCGCGCACCAGCACAGCACCAGGTAAGCCATGGCGGACGCACCCACCATCCAGGTCGACATCGTGAGCGCCGAGGGCGAGCTCTTTTCCGGGCCCGCGGCGATGGTGTTCGCGCCGGCCAAAGAGGGCGACCTCGGCATCTATCCGCGCCACGCACCGCTGCTCACCCTGCTGAAGGCCGGGGAGGTGCGCGTGCAGACACCAGACGGCGAAGAGCACCACTTCTTTGTCGGCGGCGGGGCGCTGGAGGTGCAGCCGACCAAGGTCACGGTGCTGGCTGACACCGCGCTGCGCGCCAGGGACATCGACGAGGCGGCGGCACTCGCGGCTAAGCAGCGCGCGGAAGAGGCGCTGAAGGACAAGGCGGGGCACATCACTATTGCCGAGGCGCAAGCCGAGCTCGTCCGCGCCATGGCGCAGCTCAAACTCATCGAGCGCCTGCGCAAGCTCCGGGGCTGATCGGCTGGACGCGGCTCCCACTGCGGCAGCGCCCGGATTTCTCGCGGGCCTCGGGCGCAATCTCAGCAGCGGGGTGCAGCTGCTGGTGCTGCGGCGGCTGTGGCCACCGCGTTTTGCGGTCAGCTTCGATCAGCTCGCAGCACTGCTCGCACTGAATCTGCTGGTATGGGCGGGGCTCGACGCGCTGCATGCCGACAGGCACGCACAGCTCGCGCTCGATGGCCTCTTCGGCTGGACGTGTTACCTGCTGCTGGCGCTAGTGGCCGCAGCAATCATCGCGCGCGCCTACAGTCGCGCGGCCGATACGCGCGCGCTGCTGGTGCCGGCACTGGCCGTGGCGCCTTACGTGCTGGCGATTTTCTGGCTGGCGGGAGATCTCGCGAGTGTTGGCCGCCACCCGCTTGCCGTCACCGTCGTGGCCGTCGTGTACCTGTGCCTGCTCGCCGTGCGGGTGCTCGGCGCGGCGTTTGGTCCGCTGCACAGCGCCGCCGCGCTGCTCGCCGTGTTGCTGATCGCGACCACGCCCTGGACGCTGGATTTTCTGAACCTCGACACCCGGCTGTGGATTGCGGCGGACACGCAGCCACAGGAGGCAGAGGATCCCGGTGCCGTCGAGGAACTCCTCTACGACCAGCCGGCGCGCATCGCCGCGGCGGTGGAGCGCCTGCAGCCCGTCCCGGCGCATGTGCCCGGGGTCTACTTTGTCGGCTTCGCAGGCGATGGCGACCAGGCGGTATTCCGGCGCGAGGCGCTGTATGCGGCCCAGGTCTTCGGCGCCCGCTTCGATTCCAGTCAGCGCTCGGTGCTGCTGATCAACGATATCGAGGATCGCGACTCGTATCCGCTGGCGAGCGTCTCGGGGCTGGCGCAAACGCTGAAGCTGCTGACTTCGCGCATGAATCCTGACGAAGATGTCCTGGTGCTGTTCCTCACCTCGCATGGTTCGGAAGAAGGGTTGGAAGTGCAGAACGGCACCCTGCCGCTGGCGCAGCTCTCGCCAGCGGATCTGCACCAGGCGCTGGATGATTCCGGCATTCGCTGGCGGATGGTGGTGGTGTCGGCCTGCTACGCCGGGGTCTTTCTCGATGAGCTGAAAACCGCTACCACCGCGGTCGTGACCGCCTCGGATGCCGAACACAGCTCCTTTGGCTGCGACGCCGATCGCGACCTCACCTGGTTCGGCGAGGCGTTTCTGAAGGACGCGCTCCCGGGCAGCGAGTCACTCGAAGACGCCTTTCACAAGGCCGCCGAGCTCATCGCCCGCCGTGAGACGGCGGAACACCAGGTGCACTCGAACCCGCAGCTGTTTATCGGCTCGCTCATGCGGGCGAAGCTCGAGGAACTCAAGGCAGCGCAGCGCGGCCGCACGCGACCCTCGTACACTGTCAGGCGATAACGTATGCGCAAGACACCCAGCACCAAAGTTGCCCGCGACCCCCACCGCCGCCACCGCCGTGCGCCGCCGGTTGCATCCCGCCCGCGCGCTGCCGTGAGTGCCGCGGTGCCGCCGCGCATGCCGTTGGCAGTCGTGATCCTCGCCGCCGGGGAGGGTAAGCGCATGAAATCGGCGCTACCCAAGGTGCTGCAGCCGCTCGCCGGCCGGCCGCTCCTGAAGCACGTTATCGACACCGCGCGTGCGCTCAAGCCCGCCGCGGTTCACGTGGTCTACGGGCACGGCGGTGAGCAGGTGCGCGGCGCCCTGAACGACGAGGGCGTTTCCTGGATTCTGCAGCAGCCGCGCCTGGGAACCGGGCATGCCGTGCAGCAGGCGATGCCGCGGATCGCCGCTGATCAACTGGTGCTGGTGCTGTACGGCGACGTGCCGCTCATCAGCCGCGCGACCCTGACGCGGCTGCTCGCGCTCGCGGGACCGCGGGCCTTAGGCCTCCTCACCATGCGCACGGACCATCCCGGCGGCTACGGCCGCATCGTGCGCGACGCGCGCGGGCGGGTAGTGCGGATCGTCGAGCACCAGGACGCGAACGCCCGCGAGCTTAAGCTCACCGAGTGCAATACCGGAGTACTCGCCGCACCTGCGGGCCTGCTGCGCAAATGGCTCGCACGCCTCGGCAACAGCAACTCGCAGCGTGAGTACTATCTCACCGACGTCATCGCCATGGCCGTGAAGGACAAGATCCCGGTACGGCCGCTCATCGCACCAACACTCACAGAGGTGCTGGGCGTGAACGACAAGGCGCAGCTCGCGTACCTGGAAACCGCCTGGCGGCAGCGCTCGGCTCACGCGCTCATGCTCGCCGGTGTGACGGTGGCGGATCCGGCGCGCCTCGACGTGCGCGGTACGCTCAGCCATGGCGCGGACGTGTTCCTGGACGTAAACGTGGTGCTCGCGGGCCGCGTGGTCCTCGGCGACGGTGTGCGCGTCGGCGCCGGCTGCATCATTCGTGACAGCGAGATCGGCGCCGGCACCGAGGTGTTCCCGCACTGCGTGATCGAGGATGCGGCCGTCGGCCCGGGTTGCCTCATCGGCCCGTTCGCGCGCCTGCGTCCGGGCGCGCGTCTGGCGCGCGGCGTGCACATCGGCAATTTCGTGGAGGTGAAGAACGCCCGCGTCGGCGATGAATCCAAGGCCAATCATCTCGCCTATGTGGGTGACTGCGAGTTGGGTAAGCGGGTCAACATTGGCGCCGGTACCATCATTGCCAACTACGACGGCGCGAACAAACACCGCTCCGTGATCGGCGACGACGCCCATACCGGCTCCAACAGCGTACTGGTGGCGCCGATAACCGTAGGCGCAGGCGCCACCATTGGGGCCGGTTCCACCGTCACCCAGGAAGTGCCACCCGGGAAGCTCACCGTCGCGCGCGCGCGGCAACAGGTCATCGAGGGCTGGAAGCGGCCGGTCAAGCCGCGCAAGTAGGCGCGCGGGCCGCCGTGCATCACGCCTTATGTCAGCGGCGGGCCACGTTTTTCGCGGTTTCAGGCACACTTAGCGGTCACCGGAGTCAAGAAGCCATGTGCGGAATAGTTGGAGCGGTAGCCGGGCGTAACATCGTGCCGATCCTCATGGAGGGTCTGCGGCGACTTGAATACCGCGGCTACGATTCCGCCGGCATCGCGGTGCTCAACGGCTCCAGTCACCTCACGCGCCTGCGCACGGTCGGCAAGGTGCGCATGCTCGATGAAGCCCTGGAGCAGACCCCGACCAGCGGCAAGATCGGCATCGCCCACACACGCTGGGCCACGCACGGGGCGCCGAGTGAGCGTAACGCCCACCCGCACATCTCGCACGACGGCATCGCCATCGTGCACAACGGCATCATCGAGAACCATGAGGAGCTGCGCGCGGACCTGGAGCGCCGTGGCTACAAGTTCTCTTCTGAAACCGACACCGAGGTGATCGCGCATCGCGTGCACTATCACTTGGGGACCCTGAAGGACCTGTTCAAGGCGGTGCGCGCCACGGTGGCCGAACTCGAAGGCGCGTACGCGCTGGTGGTGGTCAGCGAGCACGATCCTGAGCGGCTGATCCTGGCGCGCCAGGGGTGCCCGGTGGTCATAGGTCTCGGCGACCAGGAGAACTTCGTGGCCTCGGATGTGGCGGCGCTCCTGCCGGTGACCCGCCGATTCATTTTCCTCGAGGAGGGCGATGTTGCCGACGTGCGCCGCACGGCGGTGCGCATCCTCGATCGGGATGGCAACAGCGTGGAACGGCCGGTACGCGAAAGCGAGCTGTCCGCGGATGCCGCCGAGAAGGGTCCCTACCAGCATTTCATGCTGAAGGAAATCCACGAGCAGCCGCGCGCCATCGCCGACACGCTCTCGGAACGCGTCGCCGGCGGGCGCCTGCTCGCGGCCGCTTTCGGCCCGGACGCCAACGATATCTTCCGCCGTGCGCACAACGTGCACATCGTCGCCTGCGGCACCAGCTTCCACGCGGCTTGCGTGGCCCGTTATTTCATCGAGCAGATCGCGAAGGTTCCCTGCTCGGTGGATATCGCGAGCGAGTACCGCTATCGCAGCCCCCTGGTGCCGCCGCACTCGCTGTTCGTCACCATTTCGCAATCCGGGGAGACCGCGGACACACTGGCCGCGTTGCGGCTGGCGAAGCAGTCCGGCTACCTCGCCACGCTCGCCATCTGCAACGTGCCGGAAAGCTCGCTGGTACGCGAATCGGGGCTGGTGATGCTGACGCGCGCGGGACCGGAAATCGGCGTGGCCTCCACCAAGGCCTTCACCACNNATGGTCGAGCGCACCCTCGAGCTGGATGCGGTGATCAAGCGTCTCGCCGAGCGTTTCGCCGACAAGCGCCATGCCTTGTTCCTGGGGCGCGGCGCGCTCTACCCGATCGCCATGGAGGGCGCGCTGAAACTGAAAGAAATCTCCTATATCCACGCGGAAGCCTATCCCGCGGGTGAACTCAAACACGGACCGCTGGCGCTGGTGGATGCCGATATGCCGGTCGTGACGGTGGCACCCAACAACGACCTGCTCGAGAAGCTCAAATCCAACCTCATGGAAGTGCGGGCGCGTGGCGGGGAGCTGTTCGTGTTTGCGGATCCGGAGTCCGGCATCAAACCGAGCGACGGGGTGACCGTCATCGAGATGCCGCGCAGCGTCACCTATGTGCAGTCCCCGGTCGTCTACACCATCCCGCTGCAGCTGCTCGCCTACCATGTGGCGATCCTCAGGGGGACCGATGTGGATCAGCCGCGCAACCTCGCCAAGAGCGTTACCGTCGAGTAGCCGCTGCGCCGGACCAGCGCTGCGGCAACTGTGGTGTCCGCCGGAGCGCGCGCGGTCGCGAGCGAAACCAACATGACAAAAACCCTCGCTGCGGATGTGCTCGCAGGACTTTCGATCGCGGGCCTTTTGTTGCCCGAGGCGGTGGCGTACTCGGGCCTCGCCAACCTGCCGCCGCAGGCGGGCGTGATCGCGCTGTTAGCGGGACTGGTGTGCTACGCGCTCATCGGCCGCAGCCGCTTCGCCATCGTCTCGGCGACCTCCTCATCCGCCGCGGTCCTGGCTTCGGCGATGCTCGCGCTGGGGGTCACCACCGTGGCGGAACGCGTGGCGCTGGCTTCGGCGCTGGTGCTGTGCACGGGCATCGCCTTCGCACTCGCCGGCTGCCTGCGCCTGGGCGCCATGTCGAACCTGATCGCCCGCCCGGTGCTGCGTGGCTACGCGTTTGGGCTGGCACTGGTGATCGCGGTCAAGCAGTGGCCGCAGCTCGTGGACCTGCACGCGCACGCGACCGGGTTCTTTGCGCTGATCACGGAGCTGCTGCAGCGCTACCCGTCCTGGCAGCTGCCGAGCCTTGGCTGTGGCCTGGCCGCGCTCGCCGGCCTGTTCGTGCTCGAGCGGATCCCGCGCGTCCCGGGGGCGCTGGTGGTCATCGTGGCGAGCATCGTGGCCTCCGGCGCGCTCGCGGCGCACGGCGTGGTGCTCACAGGTCCCATACACCTGTCGCTCGCGCTGCCGGCATTTACCGCCCCGCAGGTGCGCTGGCTGCCGCTCGCGGAGTTCTCGCTGGCGCTGATGTTCATCCTGTACGCGGAGTCCTACGGCTCGATCCGCACCTACGCGCTCAGGCACGACGACGAGGTGCAACCCAACCGCGACCTGCTGGCATTGGGGATCGCCAACGCGGTGTCGGGACTATTCCAGGGCACGCCGGTCGGGGCGGGCTATTCGGGCACCTCCGCCAACGAGGCCGCCGGTGCGCAGTCGCGCTTCGCGGGCCTGTATGCCGCGGCGATCGTGCTGGCGCTGGTGCTGGTATGCCTGCGCTGGATCGAGCGCATCCCCGAGCCGGTGCTGGCGGCGATCGTGATCCACGCGGTCAGCAAATCGCTGCGGGTGAGTGTGTTCCGCAATTATTTCCGCTGGCAACGCGACCGGCTGGTGGCGCTCGCGGCGGTGCTCGCGGTGATTCTCTTCGGCGTGTTGAATGGCCTCTTGGTCGCCATCGCCTTCAGTGTCGTCATGCTCCTCAAGGCGCTCACCAGGCCGCGCCTGTCGGTTCTGGGGCGCGTCGGCGAACACGACTACGTCAGCATCACGCGCTTCCCGAAGGCCGAGGTTCTGCCCGCGATGCTGGTGCTGCGTCCCGATGAACCGCTGTTCTTCGGCAACGCCGAGCCGCTGTTCTTACAGGCGCGCGAGCGGGTGCTGAGGCAGCCGGCGGTGAAGCTCGTGGTTTTCAGCCTCGAGGAGTCGGCGGACCTGGACAGTACCGCGCTGGAGTCTCTGAGCGAGTACTGCAGCTGGCTCAACGGGCGCGGCGCGCAGCTGCGATTGGCGCGCCTGAAAGATGCAGCCCGGGATGCCCTGGTGCGCGCCAACCTGCCGCAGTTATCAGGAGCGGCCCTGGATTACTCGAGTGTGGACGATGCCGTGCGCGAGCAGTGTGTGACGCCCGAATAGCCGCGCGCCGGTATCGTACGACAGCAGCTACTGAGGCACGCGCTTTAGCACCGCCACCGCGCGCTCGTCGCCGTAAATAGCCCGGTAGAGCGCCTGCAGTTCCCCAGCCTTGGCGGCCGGGAGGCTGAGCTCGCGAACCTCAAACGTGCGGCTATAGCGCAATTTGCCGCTCACCACTTCGGTCTTGCTGTGGTAGGCGGCAAAACCGTCCTCGATGTCCACGGGCGGCGGCAGGTCGTCGACTTGATATCCGGATGGCAGCGCGATATCGAACACGTCGGTGTCGTGTTCCGCGGCGGCGAATTCTATCGGGTTCTCTCGTGCTTCATGGGTTTCCAGTAGCGCCGACGATTTGCTGCCCAGCACGCGTGGCCGCACCATCAGCAGATCCCCGCTCGCCTTGGCGTAGTGCTCCGCTTCGAGCGAGTAGTTCCACTCGAGGGGCTGCTCATTGACGTGCAGATTGCCAACCGTCGCCTTGAGTATCTGGAAGGAAGTGAAGGAGCCGCCGATGTACGACTCGACCGTCTTGACGTGGGTCGCGTCCTGACCCGCCGCCGCCAGGCGACCGCGTTGGCGCGCGGCCCGATCGCCTGACAGGACTTCGTGCACGTCGCCGCGCAGGGTTCCGGTGTCATCCAAAGTCATCTGCCCCGTGCGTTGCATGCCATTGCGATCACCAGGCATCTCCGGGAGCTGCAGCAATTCGCCACCATCGGGGGTGACCAACAGGCCATAGCCGCCCTGCAGCTGGCCCGAAAGACTGCCAAAAGGGGTATAGGGATCCGTGGGATCGAAGAACAGGATCCTGCCCAACTGCGGGTGCGTCTTGACGGCCAGCAACGACGGATCCGCAAGCCCCGCCGGCAGCTGGATCGCCAGGATCGCGTGGTTGAATCCAGGATTTGGCGGAGTTGCGGCGGTGACTGCGCCGCGATTGCTATTGACCAGCACGTAGGTCGAGTCGACACCGATGTCCTTCAGCATCGAGCTGAGGAGGGTCGCCTTGTCCTTGCAGTCACCATAGAGATTCGCAAGCACGTCGCCGGCCGCATGGGGCTGATAGCCGCCGATTCCCAGCCAGATGGCCATATAGCGGATGTTGTTTTGCACGAAGCCAGCCAGCGCCCGCATCTTTCCCAGAGGCCCAGGGGTGGTGACCGTCAGCTCGGCAACCTTCTGCCGGATCGCGGGGCTGTCGTCGCGACGCCCGTGCGTGAGGTTCACGTACCAGGTTCCCAATTCACGCCAGCTCTGAGGTCCGGCGGCCTGTCCGCTGGGGGGCAGGAGCGAGATCCACAGCTGCCCGGCAATGCCCTGCCAGGGTGGCATGTCGGTTTCGAGCTTGAGCGCCTTGAGGTCGCTCACCATCCATTGCCAGCGATTGGCCCCTGCGGTGGGTGAGATCTCGGCATGGTTGAGCCAGGTTGCCTTGTATTGCCAGCCCGGCGGCAGCTCCAGGGTGTAGTGAGCCTCGCGCGCGGGCACCGTGTCCTGGAATGCCCACTCGTCAGCCATGAGGTAGGTGTAGGGCTGCTCCTCGGTTTCCACTTCATAGCCGACGAGGTTCCCCGGCACGGCTGCCGGAATTTTCAGTAGCCGCAGGCGCAGGTCGCTGACCGACTCCGCGCCAGCCAACCCTGACTCGACCGCGTCGCTGTTGCTGACTTCGTAATCCTTGCCCGCGGCGGGGATGCACCAGGCACGCATGCCCGTAACACGCCGGCTCGAGCTGACTATCGCAGGGACAATGCCGCGCTGCTCCCCTTCCGGACGCAGAATGCGGTAGACCTTGCGTTCCAGACGCCGCAGCTTGCCGGCGGATTGCACCGTGACCACGGTCTCGGCATACAGCAGTACCGCGGCGGTTTTTTCGTCGTGCGCCGGCACGGGTGCATTTACCTGGTCGCGCATCCACTGCGGCGCGCCGCCGGCCGCCGCGATGCCACTGTGTACGCCGGCACCGAGCGCGAACGCGCCAAGCAACGCGCGCGCGAGCAGTGCGGCGCGGCGCCGATCAGCGCGCTGCACTGGCGGCCGGTGCGATGACCGCCTGTTCCTCATCGCCGGTTCTCACTTTCTCAAAGAAGGCCTGCACGGGCTCGTACGACTGCGCAGTTGCCTCATAGAAGGTAATGGTGAGTTCACGTGTCAGCCGCAATGACTGCTGCGCATTCTGCGTCGCGGACTTGTACAGCAACACCTTGAGGTCAGTGGTGTGCGGCGGCGGAACGCTGTCCACGTGCCAGCCGGCGGGCAGTTCGATGGCCACATCGTCCAGGTATTGGCGCGGAAACTCGAAATACAGCGGTTGAATGCGCGTTGCGTGTTCGAACGTATGCCTCTCGGCGCCTCCAAACAACCCGATGGGCAACAGTTCACGATGACCGGCGCTGGTTGCCCAGCCCGGCACCCTAAAATCGAATTCGGCGACCAGTGGCGCGTCGCTGGCGCTCCAGTCGGGATTGTTGGTGAGCTTGATGTCGATGCCGACCGGAACCATGGACTCGATCTGCTTCTCCAGAAACTGCCGGCGGCCCGTGTCGTCCTCGTTGCGCTCCTGCAGCCGCCGCCACGACGCCTCGAGTCCGGTGTAGCGCACGGTCAGCTTGCCCTCGAGCGCGCCCGCGGCAAGCCTGAGCACAGCGCGGCGCTCGGTGCGCGACGCCGAGGCGTCGGGCAGGGGAGTGACGACCCAGACGCCACCGTCTGCATTCAGCCGCAGGCCCCTCGCATCGGTTCTGTCCCACGGCTGCATGCCGAACGGGGTGAACGGGGTTCCGGGGTCGAGATAGACATCCTTGCCACCGAGGCTGACGAGCACCACCGAAGTGTCGAGCTGCCCGGGATTCATGAGGCGTGGATCGAAGATGTACTCGCTGCGTTGCGAAATCTGCACCGGGTCGGCCGCCACGCCGGCCGCGCGCGCCAATGCCAGGAACAGCCAGTTGATCTCCGCCTCATGGCCGGCGTCGAGATTCCACACAGTCGCGACGTTGTATATTTTCCGCGCATCCTCGCGCTCGGTTTCCTGCGCGGTCCTGGGGCGCTCGTAGCTGAGGTTGCGGACCCGCTGCATGCGCGCATAGATCTTGCGCAGCTTCTCTTCGTCCGAGTCTCCCGGCTGAACGATCTGCGACACCGCCCGCTCCATGGCTGTGCGCTGGTCGGTGAAATCCTGCGTTCCCTTCCAGAGGTTGATCCCGTACGTGCGCCAGAAGGCCGCCGGGGCAGTCTCAATGCGACCCCTGGTATAGATGAAATCCACGCGGGACTTGAGCTCGTTTTCCGGCGGCATGTGGTCTTCAGTGACGAACGCCGGCACGTCGTGCGCCTCCAGGAGCACGCGGTCCTTTTCCAGGTGCGGCTTTGCGGTCCCCGGTGGCAACCCGTTCGGCCAACTCCAGCGCAGCGAAAGGGTGCGATTGGGAACGAGCGAGAATTTCACCTCGCGGGTGAACAGATTGCCGCTCAATATCCATTGCGAGTTGTAGGTCCAGCCGTAGGCGTATTGGTGGCGGTAGCGATACTCGACAATGCAGCCGGGTTCTGCGGCGGGTAGCTGGAAGGTCTTGGCGAGCAGCGCGCCGGCTCGTGAGCGCACCATCGGTTTCTCGTACACCGTGCCGGTGAAGGGCACGATGCTGCCGTCCGGGCGAATCGTGCGGGCTTCGATATCGCGCACGCTCTCGTGATAATCACGGTAGGGGATCTCGACATCCGCATAACTGCGCCCTTCGTCGCTCAGGATCTTGATGCGCATGTAGACATCTTCACGGTCATTGGAATCGTCGCGATCCACCTGCCGATAGAGAATGACTGCGGCGACTCCCGGTGCCTGCGGCACGCTCGTCATGTGCAGGTCGTCGGGTGTGACGGGCAGCCAGTCGTCAGCGAGCGCCGCGCCCACCTGGAAGCCTGCAAGCGCACACAGCAGCCCACGCATGAAGATGCGCAGCGATACCCGCATGAGACCCCCTGTTTTTCTTGTGCGGACGGTCCGCATCCGCGGCTGCGTACCCGCCAGCCCGACGGGAAGTATGGCCGAGGGCACGGGGGGTCGTCGACGGGGTGCGCTCTCTCCTGCCCCCGGCCCTTCGTGTTAATCTTAAGGTTCGCAGAGCGAACGCGGTCCGGTCCCCGCGGCGCCATGCATCGTACCAATACAGTATGACCCCACAGAGCCGGTGCGCTGCTTGCTAGCGAACGGAAGCTGAGCAGGATTTCGCCGGGTCAGAAACTGCGCATTCCCTGAACGACCGATTCGTGTAACACCGCAACGAGAGGATCTTAAAAATGAAAAAGCAATCCGCCTGGCTGCTGGCTTCGCTGGCCGCCCTGGTGTTGGTCGGCTGCGCCGGCCAGAAGGAACCGGCCGAAAGGGCCATCGCGAGCGCGGAATCCGCGCTGGCCGAGATTCATGACAGCGCACAGAAGTACGCTTCCGACCAGTTGCAAGCCGTGGAGGCCCAGCTGGCCGGCGTGAAGGACAGTTTCACCAAGGGCGACTACAAGGGCGTGCTGGCTGCGGCCCCGGCGCTGACCTCCGCCATCAGCGGACTTAAGGACACGGCCGAAGGCAAGCAGAAGGATGCTGAAGCCGCCACCGCCCAGGCCAAGGACGCGTGGGGGCCGTTGTCCACCGAGGTGCCGAACATGGTCACGGCGATCCAGAGCCGTGTCGACACTCTGTCGAAGTCGCACCACCTGCCCAAGGGCGTCAGCAAGGACGGGCTCGCGTCCGCCAAGTCAGGGCTCGATGCCATGAAGACGGCATGGAGTGATGCTTCGAACGCCGCCACGTCCGGTGATTTCACCACGGCCGTGAGCAAAGCCCAGGCCGTGAAGGCCCAGGCGGCCGACATCATGAAGTCGCTCGGAATGAGTTCGGGCTGAGCCTTCAGTCCATGCGAACCACCGGTCGCCTCACAGCGTGAGGCGGCCGGTGAGATCGTAGCTGTCGGAAGCCACGATCTCGACGTCGGCCCAGTCGCCGACCTTTAATCGTGCGATGTTCTTCTGGCCGGCGGCGATCCGTACCACCCCATCGATTTGCGGCGCGTCCGCTGCACTGCGCGCGATTGCCGCACCGTCGTCTGTCACCGAGTCCACCAGCACCCGCATGCGCTTGCCCACGCGCGCGGCGAGGCGCTGAGTGCTGATGGCGGCCGCGCGCTCCATGAAGCGCGCGAAGCGCTCCTCCTGCACCGCCGGCGGCACATGCCCGGGCAGCGCGTTGGCGGCGGCACCTTCGACGGGTGAGTACTTGAAGCAGCCGACGCGATCGAGCTGCGCCTCGTCGAGCCAGTCGAGGAGTTCCTGGAACTCCGACGCGGTTTCTCCGGGGAAACCCACGATGAAGGTGCTGCGCAGGGTGAGATCCGGGCACACGGCTCGCCAGGCGCGCAGCCGCGCGAGCGTGTTTTCCGCGTGCGCGGGACGGCGCATGCGCTTCAGCACCGTCGCGCTGCCGTGCTGGAAGGGGATGTCGAGGTAGGGAAGGATGCGCCGCTCGGCCATGAACGGGATCACGGCATCGACGTGGGGGTACGGATAGACGTAGTGCAGGCGCACCCAGATGCCCAGCTGCGCGAGCCCGCGTGCCAGATCAAGGAACCGCGTTTCATAGGAACTCCCGCGCCACTCGCCGCGTGCGTAGCGCAGGTCCGCGCCATAAGCGCTGGTGTCCTGCGAGATAACCAGCAGCTCCTTCACGCCAGCCGCGGCAAGCCGCTCGGCTTCGCGCAGCACCTCGTCAATGCGGCGGCTCGCGAGCCGCCCGCGCATGTCCGGAATGATGCAGAAGCTGCACTTGTTGTTGCAGCCTTCGGCGATCTTCAGATACGCGTAGTGCCGCGGCGTGAGGCGCACCCCCTGCGGCGGCAACAGATCGAAGAATGGCTCGTGCCGTGGCGGCAGGTGCTCGTGCACCGCGTTGACCACGTCCTCGTAGGCGTGGGGACCTGTGACCTTGAGCACGCGCGGGTGGCGCGCGAGGATGCGCTCGGGTTTTGCTCCCAGGCAGCCGGTGACGATCACCTTGCCGTTGTGCTCGAGGGCTTCGCCGATGGCATCGAGCGACTCATCGACCGCCGCATCAATGAAGCCGCAGGTGTTGACGACCACGACATCGGCGGCCTCGTAGGTCGGGGAGACTTCGTAGCCTTCCGCGCGCAGCTGCGTGAGGATGCGCTCGGAGTCCACCAGCGCCTTCGGACACCCCAGGCTTACGAAGCCAACTTTTGGGGCGCGTGTCGCGACCGCGCGCGCGGCTGAGGGCCCGCGCTCACGCCCGCGCGGCGCCGCCCGGACACGGGCCTTAGCTGTACTGCCAGGCATACGCCGCCTTACTCGCCCGCGGGCGCGCTGTCGCTGCCGCCCGTGGCGTGGCTCCACAGGACAGACCAGGGTGTGCCGGAGGGGTGATGCACGCGGAACAGCGCGTAGAACACCACCAGCACGACGAGTGGCATGAGCAGCCACGGCCAGACGGCCGGCCGGCGCTCACGCAATCTGGGACGCTCAGCGGCCATACACTCCCATGAGCTGCGCACGGCCGAGCGACTGCGCCCGCACGTTGAATCCGATGTAGGCGGCGGTGGCGTCCGCGGGGACGTCGAGCCGCTCCACCTTCAGCGCATACAGCCACAGGTGATAGTGGTGCGGCTTGCCGGGCGGCGGACACGGTCCGCCGTACCCGGGAGTGCCGAAATCCGTGCGGCCCTGCAGCGCGCCCGCGGGCAACAGGTGCTTCTGCGGATCCCCGGCGCCGGCTGGGAGTGAGGTGGCGGTTGCCGGGATGTTGTAGAGGATCCAGTGCCACCAGCCACTGCCGGTCGGCGCATCCGGGTCATACATCAGCAGTGCGAAGCTGCGAGTGCCTGCCGGGGCGCCGCTCCAGGCGAGCTGCGGGGACACATTGCCGCCCTTGCAGCCAAAGTCGCTGAAAACCTGCGCCTCGGCGATCTTGCCGCCGGCGGTGATGTCCGGGCTGCTGAGGGTGAAAGCATGCGCCGCGTTGCCTGCGGAGGTTTCAGCTGCCAGCGCCTGCGCAACCAATAATGCCGCCGCGAGCGCCATGCCCGCGATCCGTGCCGTGCCCTTCATGACTTAGCTCCTCGAGGTGTCCCGTGGCTATCGCCGCAACCGCGCAGTGTGCAGCGGCGCCCGGGAGGAGCGCAAATGCGGAAGAGGCGGGAGGCGCCGCTACCGTTGCAGTAGCGGCGCAATCCCGCGCGCAGCTAGCGCATCCGCTCCCAGCGGCCGCCTGCGTCGCGCCAGCCGTTGCCGGAGCGACGCCAGGCGTGCGGCCTCCAGCGATAGCCGGCGCGCGGTGCGGCCCAGTGGCCCGCCTCCCACGTGTAACGCCCGCCCACCCAGGCGTAGCCTCCGCCCATCCAGAAATACCCCGGGCTCGGCGCCACACCGACGACCGCTTCGAACGGCGCCGCCGGCGGCGCCTCACCGACCACCCCGTAGCCAACCGGTGTGACGACACAGCCCGACAGCGCGGCGCTCAGCGTCAGTGCCGCGACGGCGGCGAAAATGGATTTCATCAGCGTGCCTCCTCTTGTTCGCGTGCACGATGCCGGAACATATTACGACTAACGTGCCGCGGCGTGAAAAGCATACACATCCGGAAGCTCTTATGGTCCGTGCCTCAGATCAAGCGTTCAACCAGTCCGGCGAGCTGAGTGACTACAACCTGTTCAGCACGCATTCAGCTCTCGTGGCTGCCTGTGCCCGCGAGGGCGCGACCGCGCAGCACGCCGCACTCATCGCGCGTTGCTACGCACCGCAATCACCATGAGGCGGCGGCCGACGTGCGATGCGCCCTTTGGCCGCGAGTACTACCAGCGCTATTACCATGATCCGCGCACCGCGGTGACCAGCCGCAGTGAGATGCGCGCGCGGGCGCGGCTGATCGCCGCCGGCAGCGAACACCTGGGACTTCCGGTGCGGCGCATTCTCGAGGCGGGCTGCGGTACCGGCCTGTTGCGCACGCAACTGAAGCGCCTGTGGCCGCGCGCGCAATACATCGCACTGGAGGCCAGTGATTACCTGTGCCGGCGTTACGGCTGGCAGCACGGCAGGATCGAGGACTACCGCGCGCGTACGCCCTTCGATCTGGTCGTATGTTACGACGTGCTGCAGTACCTCGACGGCGCGGCTGCCACGCGCGCGCTGGCGAACTTCTCACGGCTGTGCCGTGGCGCGTTGTACTTCAGCGCACTCACCCGCCACGACTTCGCACATAACTGCGACGTCGGGCGCACCGATCCGGACGTACACCTGCGCAGCGCCCGCTGGTATCGCGCGCGGCTGACGCCGCGGTTTCGTGAGGCGGGCCTGGGGTTGTGGTTGCGGCGCGGCGCGCCGCTCACGCTCTGGGAGCTGGAGTCGCAGTGAGGACGGCGGCCGCGCCGGACCGCGAGTGCGCGCGCAGGCGGCGCAGCAGCGGATAAAAGGGCAGCCCCAGCAGGATCAGCACGACCGTGGCGATCGATTCCTTTGGCGTCGTCATGAACGCGCTCACCACGATCCATGCCATCACCGCCACGAACACCAGCGGCACCAGGGGATAGCCGCGCAGGCGGTACGGGCGCGGCGCCAGCGGCGCGCGCCGGCGCAGCACGATCACCGCCAGCACCACCGGGATCCAGAACACCGCATAGGAGGTCACGGCCATGTTGGTGAGCTGATCAAAGGTGCCGGTGGTCGCGAGCAGCGCCGCCCACACACACAACCGCACGATCGAGGTGAGCGGCACGCGCGAGCGTGGGCTCAGGGTGCCGAAACTCGAGAAAAACAGGCCGTCGCGCGCCGAAGCCCAGGCAACCCTGGCACCCGTGAGGATCGTGCCGTTCAGGGAGCCGATGGTGGACAGCAGGAAAATGAGCGCGGCCACCGGAGCTGCGCGCGCACCGAGGAAGGTACGCACGGCACGCGCGGCCACCGAGGGCGCATCCGGCCAGGCGCTGGAGCTGGCGCTCGCAACTTCCGCGAACGGCAGGGCGTAGAGGTAGGCGAGGTTGATGAGGAGGTAGATGCCGAGCACCAGCAGCATGCCGCGGATAATGGCGCGCGGCAGATTGTGCTGTGGCTCCTGCACCTCGCCCGCGGCCATGGGCAGGTACTGCCAGCCGCTGTAGGCCCACAGGGCCGCGAACATCGCGGCGCCGAAGCCGCTGAACCCGCCGCCGGCAGCGCCCGCAGGAGCGGCGAGATTGGCGGTGCCATGCACGTCGCTGAAGAAGAACACGCCGCCGGCAACGCCGAGAATCGCGATGACCTTGGCGACGGTGAGCAGGGTCTGCACGCGCCCGCCGAGCATGACGCCGGCGCAGTTGATGAGCGCGAACACCGCGATCACACCGACCGCGATCAGCTGGCGCGGGCCAAACTCGAGCGTGAAGTGCGTGCCGAAGAGCGCCGTGGTGTGCGCGAACCACGCCGCTCCCAGCGGGTAAATATCGGCGGTAAACACCGCCACCGCCGCGCCATAGGCGGCCACAATCGCCCCGCCGAGCACGAAGCTGTTGCAGGCGAAGAGGAAGGCCGGGACATCGCCATAGGCGGCCCGCAGGTACACGTACTCCCCGCCCGCTGCCGGCAACATCGCGCCAAGTTCCGCGAAGCACAGCGCGCCTAGCATCGCGACCAGGCCCGCCGCAGCCCACGCCCCGAGCACCAGGGCAGGCGTGCCGACGGCCTGGGCCATCTGCGCGGACTTGAGGAACACCCCGGTACCGATGGTGATGCCGACGACCAGCGAGGTGGCGGGCAGGAGTGTCAGCACACGGCGCGGCTGCAGATCGGGTGACTTCATGCGCGTATCGTACAATCGCTACTGGCGGCAGGTCGGGGACAAAGTGATGGCAGGACACGAGCACCAGGCACGGATTCACTGGGCACGAGGCACGGCGGCCTTTACCGACAACCGCTACAGCCGCGCTCACAGCTGGGCGTTCGACGGCGGCGTCACCGTGCCGGCATCTTCCTCACCGCACGTGGTGCGGGTCCCCATGTCGGTGGAGGCGGCAGTGGATCCGGAAGAAGCGCTGGTAGCGGCGCTCGCGAGCTGTCATATGCTGTGGTTCCTGTCGCTCGCAGCCGGGCGCGGCTTCTGTGTCGAGGACTACAGCGACGCGGCGAGCGGCGTCATGGGCCGCAACCCCGCCGGCAGAATAGCCATGGTGCGCGTCACGCTGCATCCGCGTGCGGTGTTCAGCGGCTCAACCCAGCCGGCACACGAGGACATCGTGCAGCTCCACGCCCAGGCCCATGAGGAGTGTTTCATCGCCAACTCGGTCACCACCGAGGTGCGCTGCGAGCCGGTGTTCGATGCTTAAGCCGCTGGTCGCGTTCCACGGCGCGGTTGCGGTGCAGCGCCAGAGCGCCGGCGCGCTCGGGCTGACGCTCATCGGAGCCGCGGGTGAGGGCCCTGCTGAGCCCACGTCACTTGCCTTCAGCGGCAAGGCTCCGGAGGGCCTGCCGGAGGCGCTCGCGGATCTGAAGGTCGTGGCCGCCGGCGCCACGCGCTACCTGCTCGAGAGTGCCGCGCGCGAATGGCCGCTGCAGGCGGCGGCCGCGCACCTGCACCACGACGTCGGCACGGCTTTCTGCCGCGCGCTGCCGCCGCGGCGCGTGCCGCTTGCCAAGCGCTGCCTGTGGGCGCTGGTGCTGACACTGGCGGCAAGCCGTTCCGGCCTCGCAGTGCTCGCGGCGCTGCGCCGTCAGGGAAAATAGTATTCATGCCGAGCCTCCTGTACGCGCTCGCCTTCGCCGCCGGCGTGACGCTCATCCTCCAGGTGGGCATCAACATGATGCTGCGCAATGCCCTCGGAAGTCCGGTGATTGCCGGTCTCGTGAGCTTCGTGGTGGGCTCCGTGGCGATCGCCTGCTTTGTGGTCGTCACGCGCACGCCGTGGCCCATGCGCTCGCAGTTCCTCGGCACCCCCGCGTGGGCCTGGCTGGGCGGGGCGCTGGGCGCGTTTTATGTGATCACGACCGTCGTGGCGGGCCCGCGGCTGGGTGCCGCGACGCTGCTGGCGCTGGTGGTGCTCGGGCAGCTGGCCACGTCGCTCCTGGTCGATCATTTCGGCTGGCTTGGATTTCCGCAGCACCCGCTGACGCTGGTGCGCCTGGCAGGTGCGGCGCTGTTGTTTGGCGGGGTACTGCTGATCACCCGCTGATCCGCAGCGGACGCTACGGCGAGCGCAGTTCCAAGACCCGGCCCTCGGGGACGCTCTGGCGGTGCGCCCCGGCGAGTGATGCGTAGGCGGAGGTCTGGGCGTGGAAGGCGCGGTGCCAGGTGAAGTGCTGCAACACGCGGGCGCGGGCGGCGCTGCGCCGCTAAGCGCCAGACAGTTCGTTGACGGTATACACAGGCTACTTCGGCAGGATCTGCAGCGGCACGGGTGGCACGATGCCGTGCGCCGCGGCGAAGTTGCCCTGGTTGATCGCAAGACTCACGAGGCCCCGCGAATCGATGTACAGCAGCGGCTTGCCGATCGGCACGGCGCCGAAGGTCTTCACGAAAGCCACGGCCAATTCCTTCCCCGCGAGCCTGACGCGCACCGTGTCGCCGACCTGGTAGCCGAGTTTCGCGAACTCATCCGGCGCGACGTTGGTCACGAGGTTGCCGAACGGACCATCAAGGGCCACGACCTGGCCATGGACCCCGGTGGAATCGACGCTCACGCGGGGGATGTCCAGACGCGTCACGCCCTTGAGTGCCCGGCCAGCGTCGTTCCAGTCCTCGCCCCGCTGCAGGTGCGCGGCGGCCGGCGAGTAGATGTCCCGCCCGTGGAACGTGGACGAGCTGGAACCCGCGAGGCTCCATTTGGGGTTGGTGATCTCGCGCACGCCCTCGATGCCGTCGCGGTCGGCGACCAGGGTGATGAGCCCGTTGTCCGGCAGCACGAAGTACTGGTCGCGCTTGGTCTTCACGATGATCGAGCGCCGGGTGGTGCCGACCCCCGGATCGATGACCGTCAGAAAGATGGTCCCGGCCGCGTAGTACTGCGAGGTCCGCCCGAGCAGGCGTGCGCCGTCTGCGATCGAGTACGGCGTCACCTGGTGGGTGAGATCGATGATCTCCGCATCTGGAGCCAGCGTCTTGATGACGCCCTTGCAGATCGCGACGGCGTCGTCGACGGTCCCGAAGTCCGTCATGAACACGATCACGGGCTTCGCGGCCGGGTCCGCCCGTGTGATTGTCGGCGCGGCTGCGAGCGCTGCGGCGAGCACCAGGCACCAAGCGAGGGCCACGCCCGATCGGGCGCGAAGAAATCTCATGTTGGTCACGGCCATTTTTCTCATCCGCGGATAGTTTCGAAAGCGGATACGCGTCATTGTACGGAAAATCATGCACAATCGACGCATGGCCTTCGCCCACGACTCGCGGCCCCCGGTGCACAGCGGCGTTGCCGCGGCTTGGTTCCCATTCATGCAGATCGGCCGCTGGCTCGTGTTGGGCGTCCTCGTGACCTCGCTCGGTATCGCACGCGTGAGCGCCGACGGTGCGGGCAAGCTGCCCGTGCGGGTGGTGGTCGTCACGACCTTCGAGATCGGTAACGATACCGGTGACACGCCGGGCGAATTCCAGGCCTGGGTGGAGCGCCTGCCGCTGCCGCAGACCCTGCCGTTTCCATTGGGCAACCATCCGCTGCGGTACAACGCGGAGAAACAGGTCCTGGGAATTGTCACCGGTGAAGGCTCGCTGCGCGGCACGGCCTCGATCATGGCCCTCGGTCTCGACGACCGCTTTGATCTCTCAAAGGCGTACTGGCTCGTACCCGCGATCGCCGGTATCGATCCCACTTACGCCTCGGTCGGCTCCGCCGCCTGGGCAGAGTGGATCATCGATCGGGATCTGAACTTCGAGATCGATGCGCGTGAGATCCCAAGAGACTGGTCAACCGGACACATCCCTCTGGGCCGCAGCAAGCCCTTTGCGCCCCCAACCCCTGAGCTCGATCGGCCCAATGGCGTCAACGGTTATCACCTCAACCCCGGACTCGTCGAGTGGGCCTATCAGCTGACGCGCAATGTGCATCTGGATGACACACCCGCCCTGAAGAGCATTCGTGCCGGCTATGCGCGCTACCCCAACGCACTTAAGCCACCCTTCGTTCTCAAAGGTGACGAGATCTCCGCCTCGGACTGGTGGTTGGGTCAACGTATGAATACCCTCGCCCAGCAGTGGATGACTTACTGGAGCGGCGGCAAGGGACGCGCAGTCACGACGGCCATGGAGGACAGCGGCATCCTGACCTCCCTCACCGCGCTTTCCCGCACGCAGCGCGTGCGGCTGGACCGCGTTCTCGTGCTGCGCACGGGCTCCGACTACACCGTCCCCGCCTCCGGCCAGACGGTGGCGCAGCTTCTGGCAAGCGACGCGGGCGAGGGCTCCCTGTCGGCATATGTGCCCGCGCTTGAGGCCGCCTATCGCGTCGGCAGTCCGGTGGTGAACGAGATAGTTGGCAATTGGGCGAGATACGCCGAAGAGACACCGGCAGCAAAATGACGGACTGCAGCTGTTAGATTGCGACTCGCCTGACGCCCATGGCCCGGATGAGCCGCGCGGCGGCCCGGGCGCATCACCGCCCTGGAGCGCTTTCTCGACTACATCCTCGGGCAGCCGCAGGTGTGGGTTTGCCGGCGCGTGGAAATCGCGCAACACTGGCTCACGAATCACCCGTACCGGCCGCAGGCGGCGCGTTGAACGGTGCGCACGCCGTGCTGCGCTCGCGCGCAAATCGTGCGGCAGGTACTGGAACCGCACTATCTTGTGGCACAGTAGTTCCTGCGTTTCCTGATGGCCGCTTCGGCTGAGGGCTATCGACGAGCATTTCGTTGGCACAGAAGCTGCATTTCTGCTGATAAATGGCGGGACGCAATCGTCACCGCAGCGCACAACGAAGCTGACAGGGGGGTTTACGATGATCCGACGACTGACTGCGATCGTGGCGGTGGCGCTGCTGCTGACGCTGGTGCGATGGACTGCGGCGCTCGCCGATGGCAATGCCCAGCAGGCAGCCACCGATTCGACGGGCGCTGCGCCCAACTCCGCGCCGACCACCGCTGCGAGCGCCCCGATCGGCTCGCCCGGTGACCTGGATGAAATCATCGTGCACGGCATCAAGCGCGGCGAACTCATCATACCAACCACGGTCACGTCCGGCTCGGCCTACGGCCTGGACCTCGGTGTCATGGATACGCCGCGCAACAACACCGTGCTGTCGAAGGTGCAGATCGACGCCCTCAACGTGCAGAATCCGGGCGGATTCTCGTCCCTGACGTCCAGCGCCTATTCGGACGCCTCGTTCGGCCAGCCGAACGTGCCCCGCATCCGCGGCCAGTACGCGGATATGTTCTATAACGGGATGCGCGACAGCTTCACGTTGAACGGCTACGGCGCCCCGATCAGCTTCAACATGGTGGATTCGATCGACATCATCAAGGGGCCGGCCAGCGTCCAGGGCGGGCCGGGATCCGGGGTGGGCGGCTCGATCGACATCACCACCAAGATGCCCTCGATGACCAAGTTCGCGCTCACGTTCGATGCCGAGGCTGACACCCAGCAGAAGCGGATTGTGGGGTTCGACGTGGGCGGTCCGCTGGCCGATAACATCGCCGGGCGCGTGAGCTTCACCGGCAACGACAGCGGCAGCTACTACTACGACATGTTCTTCCATCAGCAGTCGTTGTATGCGGCCATCATCGACAGGATCTCGGACAGCTACACGATCTCGGTGAACGGCGACATCACCAACACCACCTACCGCGAGAACGACGGCATCAACCGGGTCAACCAGGGACTCATCGACAACGGCACGTACCTCACCGGCGCTCCCCCTCTGAGTGACGTCGAAGGTTACGGCACGCTGGTGGATATGACCGGATCCACCGACCTCAACCGCCGGATCCTCATTGACGAGCCGGCTGGCACCGGCGCTCGCTCCCTGCATGCCATGCTGCAGCTCATCCAGACCTGGAAGATCAACGACCACTTCTCCGTCGTGAACAACACGTTGTACGACTACCTCAACCGCTACAACCAGACGGAGGATTACTACGCCGACACGGCCGAGGGCAGCTACTCCATCGAGAACAAGACCGACTTCAAGGTCGATTTCAACACCGGCTCCGTGAAGAGCCAGGTTGACGCCGGCTTCACGTATCGCTACCTGCATGTGCTGGACATCCAGAACTACAACAACGAGCCGGTGAGCGTCTTCGACCTTTCGCAGAATCCGAACACCTGGATCTTCCCCGCCTCCAACCAGGGCCCCTCCGGCGGTGCAGTCCCGTACCTGGGGGCCTTCGGTCATCCGCAATACGGCGTGGCGGCGGACAATTTCATCGTCCCTAACACGTCCATCAACTCCAACCTGCAGGACGCTGCGATCTTCCTCGAGCACCGGATGCAGTTCTCGCCGCAGTGGAGTCTGCTGTATGGTCTGCGCGGCGACCTGGTGCAGCTGAACGATTCGGATCCGCTCTACGCGCAGGTTAACGCCGACCCCGTAGCGAGCGGTTTCGAGATCTCGGGCTTCCCCCAGTCCCAGCACACGGCCTGGTACGGCCTGTACAACGGCAACATCAGCCTGGTGTACAGCCCGACCGAACGGCTCTCAGCCTACCTGACCTACAACAAGGCCCAGTACGTGCTCGCCAATGACAACGACGGCTCGATCGCGACGCTCGGCGTGGATGCGACCACGCAGCTGCGGCAGAACACGCTGCTGGAGGAGGCGGGCCTGAAGTTTGACCTCCTCGGCAAGGCGCTGTTCATTTCCACCGCCGGGTTCTACCAGGAACGTGCCCTGCCCATTGGCATCAACAGCCATACCCTCGCCCACATCAGCGGCGCCGAGATCGAGCTGAACTACCAACCCGATCCGCACTTCTTCGCCACGGCGAGCTACTCCTACCTGCGCACGATGCTGGAGACGCCCTCGGGCTTTTGGAATTTCCCGGCCCAGCCGGGTTACAACATCGATGGGGCGGGCGGGGCTGTTGTGTGGCAGCCACGCCAGGACTTCAGGGATCCGGGTGTGCCGGAGCACTTGTTCAACGTCCTCGCCAACTACAAACTGGACAACGGCTGGGGATTCCAGGGGAACCTGCAGGTGACGGGTCCGATCACGACCACGCAGGGCGGGGCGGTGAATGTCGCCGCAACCGAGGCAGCCATGCAAGCCGACTTCGGCCCGAGCTCCTTCACAGGCCTTCCCGCCGCCACCGTGGCGGCGGCCTATCCCACAGCCATCGCGTCGGGCTACTACACGCCGCCGACGATCCCCTGGCAGTACACGCTCAATGGCGCGGTCTTCTACAACTTCCTGCAGCACTACACGGTCAAGTTCGCGATCTACAACCTCGCCAACCACCGCAACCTGGAGAACGACTATCCGTACTACGGCAATGACTTCCTGACGATACTGCCACCGCGCAGTTTTGATTTGACGTTCAGCGGCAAGTTCTAGGCATCATGGCCCGCTGCAGGGAGGCGGACGACTGAGGTTAAGGGTGCCGCTGAGCACCCGCTGATCGCGCGCGCTAAGGAGAGCGCAGCTCCAGGACCCGGCCCTCGGGGACACTCTGGCGGTGCGCCCCGGCGAGTGATGCGTAGGCGGAGGTCTGGGCGTGGAAGGCGCGGTGCCAGGTGAAGTGCTGCAACACGCGGGCGCGGGCGGCGGCACCGACCGCCTCGATATCACGCTCGTAAAGAGCTGCGATCGCTGCGGCCATGCTCGCCCCGCTGTTGGGCTCGGCCAGCATGCCGACGCTCTCATCCACCAACTCCGGGAAGGCGCCGGCCCGCGCCGCCACCACCGGGCGGGCACACGCCATGGCTTCCAGAATCACCAGCCCGAAGGTTTCCTTGGTGCCCGCATGCACCAGCGCGTCGGCGGAGGCGATCCATGCGGCGAGCTCCACGCTGTCGCGGCGGTACGGCATCATGGTGACGTTGCCGGCCGGCCGCGCGGCGCGCGCGCCGCCGATCAGGAGCAGGTGATACGGCTTGCCTAAGCGCGCAAAGGCCTGCAGCAGCACCGGCAGGTTCTTCTCCTCGGCGAAGCGCCCGGCGTACACGAGCACGCGCGTCGCGGCGGGCAGGCCCAGCCGCTCGCGCAGCGTTGCGGTGCGGCGCTGCGGGTGGAACACCTCGGCGTCCACCCCGAGCGGCTGATGCATGGTGTGATGCACGCCGATGTCGTTCAGATACGCGCACATCAGCCGGCTCGGCGCGAACACCACGTCGAACCCCTCGTACAGCCAGCGCACGTAGCGGCCGAGTCCAGGTTCGGTGAGCGCGCCGCCGAAACGCCGGCCGATGATCCGCGGCAGGTTTGAATGGTAGAAGCCGGCGAGCGGTATGCCGCGGCGCTGCGCCACGCGGCGCGCGCACCAGGCCGGATGGAAGGCGTCACCGGCCTCGATGAGCGTCGGCTCGAGCGCGCTCATGAGGTTCGCCCAGCGGCGCGGGTTCAGTGGCAGGCGGTAGTTGAAGGTTCCCGGCACCGGGTAGCCGGACAAGGTGCACACGCCGCCGCGCTCGAGGTGATCAAGCGATCCGGGCACCACGATGGTGTGTTCCCACGAGGTATGAGCGCCAAGCCACGCGTGCTTGGCCGTGAGATAGCGTTTTACACCGCCACTGGTGGGCGAATAGAACAGTGTTGTGTCGAGAAGATGCATCGCCCTGGCACGTCATGCACGCTGCCGGCATTGCACCTTTATGAAGCAAGCGTGTCAAGCGCGCACCAGCGCCACGGCGGCGTCACATTGGTGGCGGTGACAAGCCAGGCGCGTGTTGACGCGCGCCTGGCGGGCGCTCACGCGGCGCTTGACTCTACCTCGGGCGCGGCGCCTGAGCGCAGCGCGGCCGCCGCCGTCACGATTTCCGCCGCAGTGGCGAAGCGTTCGTCGCGCGATTTGGCGAGCATGCGTGCGAGGAACGCCTCGTAGCGTTGCAGCGTCGGCCGCAGCGAGGGGGGTGGGGCGCTGACGTGCTGTTGCAGCACTTCCATGGCGCTCGCGCCCATGAAGGGCTTCTGGCCGGTCAGCATTTCGTAACAAATCACCCCGAGACTGTAGAAGTCCGAGCGCGCGTCGAGCTGCTCGCCGAGGGCCTGTTCGGGACTCATATAGTACGGAGAACCGAGCAGCACGCCGGAGTGCGTGTTGGTGGTGCCGCCATCCAGCGAGCGCGCCAGACCAAAATCGATGAGCGCAACCGTATCGCTCGCCCGCAGCATCACGTTGGGTGGCTTCAGATCGCGGTGCACCAATCCCGCATCGTGCACGACCTGCAGCGCCTGGGCGATGTCTCCCACATAACGCAGCGCTTCCGCTTCGCTCACACCGCGCTGAATGCGCGCCTTCAGGTCGCCGTGCGGCAGGTATTCCATCGCGAGATATTCCAGTCCCTGGTGTACGCCGTAGTCGTAGATTTCCACCACCAGGGGACTATGGATCGCGAGAATCGCCGTGTACTCGCGCTCGAAAAACTGCTGGCCGGCGGTTTCCTCGCGCGCGCTCTTGCTTACTTTCAACGCCACGTCGCGCCCTCGCCGGCTGCTCGAGGCGAGATAAACGATGGCTTTTTCCGACTCACCGATTTTCAGCCGCAAGGTATAGCCGGGAATGAGATTCTCGCTCGTCGTGTTGTCCAGCAACGCCGCGACGCCCGCGGCCGCGAGCGGTGCGGATTCAGGGGTGCCCGGTGATTCAAGCGTGTCGGGGGATTCGGCCGCTGGCGCGCCTTCGGCAGCCGCGGCGGCGCTGTCCGTGCCCGGCTGCGGGCCGGCGGCCGCAGCGGGCAGCGCCGCTTCACCGGTCGATGCGGGTGCGGGCGCCGCTATACGCTCGCGCGTCAGGTTCGCAAGGCTCGCGAGCCGGCGCGCCACGCGGCGTTCCACACGGCGCAGGGCGACGCTCACCGCTGTGCTGAGTCGTTCGGGAGTAAGCAGGCGTTTTGGCAGATAGTCCACGGCGCCAAGCTGCAGCGCGCGCACCGCCGTGAGTTCGTTGCCGTCCTCGGCAAGCGCGATGACCGCCGGGGTCGCCGGCTGCACCCGCAGGCGTCGCAGCAGCGACAGTCCATGCGCCTGCGGATCCTCAGGACCTGAGCCGAAAGCTGCCGAGAGCATCAGCAGATCGCAGTCGCTTCCGGAGCCGCGTGCGCACCAGCGTTCGAACTCCGCGACACTGAGCATGCTGACGCTCGCCTGCGGACACAGCACGTCCAGGTGATGCCGCAGCCACTCGCTGTAGCGCGGGTCATCGTCCACCACCATCACGCGGGCGGAAGGGGCGGCGCGGCGCGTCATCGCGGCGCCTCGAACAACACGCGCACGCGGGCGCGCTGCGTGATCGCGCGTCCCTCCTGCGTCACCGGCTGGTAACGCCAGTGGCGCACTGCGTCCAGCGCGGGCAAGGGCAGCACGTCGCCGGACGGCGTCGTAGCCGTCAAGCTATCAAGGCTCACCCTGGTGGTCACGGCTGTCACATTCAAAATCCGCCCGTCGGGCTCCTTACCCGGCCGCACCAAGTCACCATGACGGAACGGGGCAGGCTTGTCGCCGCTGGGGGAGGGATTCTGTGAAACTGATCAACCCGCGTGCCGCAAAGCGCCGCTGGCGTCACACAGGCCACGCCCAAGGCCCCATGCGCCGGCAAAAGCCACGCCTTTTGCCGGCGAGATCAGTACAGCAATTCGGTTGGCCCGCCGAAAGCGCCGTCTGGCGACTTTCGGCCAATCAACTAGTCGCGCGGCAGCAGGAAGCTCGAGCCGTGGTAGGACAGCACGGCGCCATCGGGCGTGATGCTATCGACACGCACGCCTTCGGGCAGCGTGTCGCCCTCATGCATCTTGTGCATGTTGATCATCACCCAGCGGTCCTGGGGTCGCGCCGCATAGGCGTGCAGATCCAGCCGCAGCTGCGGGATGTTGGTGCCGGGGGTCGTCGCGGCGTCCTGGTACAGCGGCACCCCACTCGCGGTGCCGCGGCGCACGTGGCCGCCGAGTGAGGAGGTGGCGGGTTCCGCCGCCGGCGCGTAGTCCTCGGGAGCCAGGCTGTCGCCGCGGCCGATGTCGCCGGCAGGCAGCGTCGCCGCCGCGGGCGCGGTTTGCGCGCCGGCGATCGCAGCACCCGCAGGGGCTGAGGCCGCCACCGCAGTTGGGCCTGGCGCTGGCGCGGCGAGGGGTATCGCAGGTACGGTGGCTGGCGCTGCCGCCGCGGTTGCCGGCGCCGCTTCGGCTGCGGTCGCGGCGCGCGCGCCTGGATGGCGCAGCAACAACCACAATCCAATCACGAGGTTCACCGCCAGCAGGATCACGACGGCGATGGCCCACGGCGGCAAGCCGCTGCGAGGCGGCGCCACCTTGACCTCGTACAACGCCGGCCCGCTCTGGCGCTGCCGATCGCTTTCGGATTTCTTCAACGCATCAAGGATGAACGACATCGATCACCCGCCGTGAGTATTGGCCGTGAACAACAGCGGCCCGTTGGGTCCGGCAACCGCACCCGCGAGCGCGATCTGCGTCTGCAGACCCGCGATCCCGTCAACATTGAGCTGATGTTGCCGCTGAAACTCGCGCACTTCGCGTGTCAGATCCTCATCGAAGACATCGCTCGCGGGCGCGTCGCTGTGCTGCCCGTGAAGCTGTTGCAGACTCTGGCGCAGCCAGCGCACGTCCGCGCCACGCATCCCGGCCGACAATGGCTTCACCGGAGAGCTGGCCGGACGCCACAGCATCACGAAGTCCCCCATCCAGTAGCGCGACAGCTCGCCGATCGGTACCTGTTGGGCGAGGCCGCCGAGCTCCAGCCGCGCGTGCTCGTCATCGAGCGCCGTGAGCACCACCTGGTGCGTGCCGCCGGCGGAATCGGTCAACAGCAGGATCGCCGGATGGTTATACAGGCGCAACTGCCCGAACGAGCCGCGCTCGGTCACGCATTCAAGACCCTGAGCCGCGGCCTGGCTGCACGGCTCGGCGCCGCCGCTGGCGTACTTCGCGCCCCACAGGCCAAAGAGCTTGCCGAACGCACCATCGGTGTCGGTCTCGGCGGCGTGCTGCGCCAGCAGATCCGTCAGATGCGCCGGCGCAGCCGGCGATCTCGCAGCGCCGGGGGTGGCGGCCGCGGCCACTGCCAGGCCGGCTGAGCGCGTGGGCGTCGCGGAGGCGGCACTCCACCCGAACGGCCGCAGACTCAGCACCAGCAGCGTCGCGAGCAGCAGCATGGCGGTGGCGCCGCCGATCACCGCCCAGGGCAGCCATTGCGGCGCGAAGCGCTTGCCAAACACCTCACTCGCCGCGTGTCGCACCAGGGGACCTGTGACGCGGTGCCGGTCGAGCGAGTAGGCGCCGAGCAGCGCGCGGTCACAGATGACGTTAATGACGCGTGGCACGCCCTGCGAGAGCCGGAAGCTTTCGGTGAGCGCCGCGGGTGAGAAAATGTCGGTGGTCGCGCCAGCGACCCGCAGTCGATGACGCACGTAGGCCGTGGTCTCCTCGCGCGACAGCGGATTCAGGTGATAGCGGCCGGTAACGCGCTGTGCGAGCTGACGCAGCTCGTTGCGCCCCAGCAGCTCGCGCAGCTCCGGCTGGCCGATGAGGATGATCTGCAGGAGCTTCTGGGTGTTGGTTTCGAGGTTGGTCAGCAGGCGCACCTGCTCGAGCACGTCGGGCGAGAGGTTCTGCGCCTCATCCACCACCAGCACCACGCGCTTGCCGGCGGCATAGGCGCGCAGCAGGTAGTGGCTGAGGATATCGACCAGGTCCTTGAGACTGCCGAGCGCGGAATCCGGCACGCCGATGCCGAGTTCCTCGCAGATGGTCAGCAGGAATTCCGGCGCCGTCATCCTGGGGTTGAGGATGAGTGCGATTTCAGCGTTGGTGGGAGTCTGCGCCAGCAGCGAGCGCACGATGGTGGTCTTGCCGGTGCCCACTTCCCCGGTGAGCTGCACGAAGCCGCCGGCCTCGTTGATGCCGTACAGCAGGTGCGCCAGTGCCTCTGCGTGCCGCTCGCTTAAGTACAGATAACGCGGATCGGGGGTGATCGCGAAGGGCTTTTCGTTGAGGCCGAAGAACGTCAGGTACATTGGGTCGATGCTACTCGATCGTGTCGCCGCGGCGCAGTGCGTGGCTACCGAAGCGCCCGCGCACTTCGTCCAGCGCCGCATCGATACCCGATGGCTGGCGCGGGTCCTCGAACAGGCCCAGCTGCGCGGCGGGCGTGAGCTCAGTAAGGACCACGCCGAGGAGGCGAAGTTTCGTGTCGGGGTTCGCGGCCAGCCAGCGTGTCAGCAGCTCCGCCGCCACGCCGCCGATGGCACGCCCCTCGCCGGTGGGCGGCGCCACCGCGCGCTGGCGCGTGAAGGTGCTGAAGTCATCGCGGCGGATTTTCACCCCGATGCAGCCGGCCACCAGCCCCCGGCCACGCAGCCGGCTGCCGGCCAGATCCGCCAGGCGCGCGAGCTGGCGTTGCAGGAGGCGCGGATCGGCAATGTCCTCCTCGAAGGTGTCCTCGGCGCTCAGGGACTTGTCTTCCATGTCTGGCAGCACCGGGCGCTCATCCACGCCTGAGGCGCGTTCGCGGATCCAGGCGCAGTAGCGCCCGAAGATCGGCCACAGGATCGCATCCGGCGCGCCGCGCAGTTCGCCCAGGGTGTGAATCCCAGCCGCTTCGACGCGCGCTCCGGTCTTGCGGCCAAGTCCCGGCAGGCGCCGCACGGACAAAGGATCGAGCACCTCGCGCACGCGCTCCTGGGTCACTTCGGTGAGTCCGTCGGGTTTCTCCAGATCCGAGGCGATCTTCGCCACGAGCTTATTGGGCGCGACACCTACCGAGGCGCACAAACCGGTGAGTTCACGGATGCGGCTCTTGATGCGGCGGGCGATGTCGACGCCGCTGCCGAGCAACTGCTTACTGGCGGTGACATCCAGGAATGCCTCATCGAGCGACAGGCCCTGCACCAGCGGGGTGATTTCGCGAAACACACCAAACACCACAGCCGAGACGTCCTGGTAGCGCTGCATGCGCGGCCGCACGCACAGCGCGTCCGGACACAGCCGCAGCGCCGTGCGCATCGGCATGGCGGAGTGCACCCCAAAGCGGCGCACTTCGTAGCTGGCCGCGGCCACCACGCCGCGGCCGCCGCTCCAGCCGACGATCACAGGTTTGCCGGCGAGCGCAGGGTCATCGTGCTGTTCGATGGAGGCGTAGAACGCATCCATGTCGACATGCAGAACCGCGCGCGTCACAACGGTAGCGCCTTGGTGGCCGTCGCGCTTACGGCGCGACGCTGATGGTGATCTTCTTCGAGATCACCGGCGGATTGTGCGGAATGTGGTTCATGTCAGCTAGCAGCAGTTGCAGCGTGTGTTTGCCGGGCGCAAGGGTCAGCGTGGTCTCGGTCTGCCCCTTGCCGAAGTGCACGATCTTGTCGGTCGCGGGGAGCGGCGCGCTCAGATCCGTCGGGGCGTCGGTGTCGATCAGCAGGTGATGATGACCGGTGTTGTCGAACTTGACGCCCGCGGGTGCGATGCCCATGCCTTTGAGTCCGAACTGCACCCGCAGCGGATTGTGCACCGTGGCGCCATTCTTCGGGCTGATGATGTAGACCTCCGCGCCCGCCGGTGAGGCAGTGCGCTGCGCAGAAGCCGCAGGCGTTTGGGCGCCGGCCAGCGGGACAGCGGCAAGCGGGGCGGCAAGGATCAACGCGGCGAGAAGCAAGGTACGCATGGCCGACTCCTTCACAACATGAGGACGCTATAGGCGCTGGTGGCCAAGAGCATCAGGGAGGCGGACACCAGGTAAAAGAAGGCCAGCAGTGCGAGCTTGCTCCAGGTGAGCACGCGCCCCTGGCCATAGACGACGCGCATGGAGCGGTACATGTACCACGTAAAGTACAGGAAGACCGCGAAGTTCAATCCGGGGATGTCCGCCACCACCTTGTCCAGCAGCAGCACGACGCCCAGCACCAGGAACGCGACGGCGTGGTTGTGCACGAACAGCAGCAGGTGCTCGACGTAATAATGCCGCGGCCGCCAGTACATGAGCATCATGAGGCCGGCGAGCAGCGGCAGGAAGATGAACATGGCGCGCGGCATGTTGTGCATGAAGGCCTCCTGCACATGCGCATTGTCCGCGAAGCTCTTGCGGCAGAACTTCTGGACGAACGGTCGCAGCGTGCCCGCCCAGGGACCGATGTAGTTCGCATCCCCACACACCCGATCGGCCATCTGCTCGGGAGTCTCGTCGGCCTTCGGTTTCAGCTCCGGTACCTCGTCGAGCTCCTGAACTACCGCGGCTTTGCCGGCGACGGGCTTGTCGTGGAAGTCCACCACGGTGAACGGCGTCTGCACGGCGCCCGCCACCAGGAAGAACGCCACCGACACCACCAGGTAGAGGCGCACCGGCGGCAGGTAACGCGCACGGCGGCCGTTGAGAAAATCCCGCGTCAGGCGTCCGGGCCTGAACAACAAAGTCCCGAGCGTGTGCCAAAGTCGCGAGTCCGCGTGCGTAAGGTCCTCGGTGGCGAGCCGCGTGAAATGCCACAACGAATGCACCGGCGCCTCGAGCCGCTGGCCGCAGGTGCCGCAGTATTTCCCGGGCACCGGCGCGCCGCAGTTCTCGCAGCGCACCGCGGCCACCTCAGTCCCGGTCGCAACGGCCGGCGCGGTAACCGGCGCTGCCGTGACTGTTGCGCTGGCGGCCACCTGCGCCGGAGCTGGCGCCGCGATCGGTGCCGCCGGCGCCGACTCGTTCATGCCACGTGCGCGCTGGGTCTGACGAGAGAATCCGGAGCCGGTTGCGCCTGGGTGCCGAGCTCGCTGGTGTCGAAGTCATCGACGTTGATGATATCCATGACCTTGCGGTCATAGTCGCGCAGCGCCGCCGCTTCGGTCTCGGAAATCACCCCCGCGGCGAGCGCCTGCTGGATCCTGCCGGGCAGGTCGAGCGCGGTAACCTTGCCGGTCTTCACCCCTTCGACGCGGATGCGTTTCTCGAGCGGCTCGAGCTGCACCGCCAGCTGCAGCGCTTCCTGCAGGAGGCCGAGCGGATTGCCGGGCCCGACGGTGCGGTACACGAGCTGACACAGCCGATCGCGTACCTCGGTCGGACTCGTCACGAGGGCTGCGACAGTGCGCCCGAGCCGATCCCCGGGGGCTGAGTAGCTGCGGCCGCGCGGGAANNCCCTGGTTCTCATGATGCTTGAGCACCATGGAAGCAAGATACAGACACGACAGCACATCGCCGAGGCGTGCCGACAAGCCCTCCTTCTTCTTGAGATAACCGCCGAGGGTGAGCATGGAGACATCCACAGCGAAGGCGAACGAGGCGCTGAAGCGCACGATGTGCTGGTAGTAGCGCGCGGTAGCGCCGTGTACCGGCGCGCGCGTGAAGCGCGCATGCGTGAGCGCCATGATGAAGGAGCGCACCGCGTTGGAAATGGTGAAGCCGATGTGGCCGAACAGCGCCCGGTCGAACTCATCCACGCCGGCGGCGCGGTCGGGATTGCGCGCCGCATTCATCTCGCGCAGCACGAACGGATGGCAGCGGATCGCGCCCTGGCCGAAGATGATGAGGTTACGTGTCAGCAGGTTCGCCCCCTCGACCGTGATGGCGACCGGCACGATCTGGTAGCCGCGGCCGAGGTAGTTCTTGGGACCTAAGCAGATGCCCTTGCCGCCGTGCACGTCCATGGCGTCGTTGGCGACCTGGCGGCCCATCTCGGTGACGTGGTACTTGAGCATCGCCGATGGCACCGAAGGTTTCTCGCCGCCGTCGATCGCGCCGGCGGTCACCGAGCGCGCCGCATCCATGGTGTAGGTAAGTCCTACCATGCGTGCGATGACGGTCTCGACGCCCTCGAAACGTGCCACCGGGGTGTTGAACTGCGTGCGGATGCGCGCGTAGGCGCCCGTCGCCCACACCGCCGCCTTGGAGCCGCCGGTGGTGTTGGAGGGCAGGGAGATGCAGCGGCCGACCGAGAGCTGCTCCACCAGCATGCGCCAGCCGCTGCCGGCCATCGCCGCCCCACCGATGATGAAGTCCAGCGGCACGAATACGTCCTTGCCGTGCACCGGTCCGTTCTGAAACGGAACGTTGAGCGGGAAGTGACGCCGTCCGATGCTCACCCCCGGGGTATTGCGCGGAATCAGCGCGCAGGTGATGCCGATGTCGGCCTTGTCGCCCAGCAGGCGATCCGGGTCGAACATACGGAACGCGAGCCCGATCACGGTCGCCACCGGCGCGAGGGTGATGTAGCGCTTGTTGAAGTTGAGCTTCAGGCCCGTGACTTCGCGCCCCTGCCACATGCCGCGGCACACGATCCCGGTGTCGGGAATCGAGCCGGCATCGGAGCCGGCGCGCGGGCCGGTGAGTGCGAAGCACGGCACTTCCTCNNCCGCGCGCGAGGCGCGGCAGGTAGTAGTTCTTCTGCTCTTCGGTGCCGTAATGGTTGAGCAGTTCCGCGGGACCGAGGGAATTCGGTACCGCCACCGTAGAAGACGCGGTGGCGCTGCGGCTGGAGACCTTGGCGAGCACGCACGAGTGCGCGTAGGCGGAGAACTCCAGTCCACCGTACTTCTTCGGGATGATCATCGCGAAGAAGCCGCGGCTCTTGAGGTAATTCCACACCTCGGGCGGCATGTCACCGCGCTCGTGGGTAATGTTCCAGTCATCGAGCATCGCGCACAGTTCCTCGCACGGACCGTCGATGAACGCCTGTTCCTCGGCGCTCAGCTGCGGGGGCTTGGCGGACAGAAGCTTCCGCCAGTTGGGCGCGCCGGTGAACAGCTCCCCGTCCCACCACACGGTGCCCGCCTCGAGCGCTTCCTTCTCGGTCTGCGACATCGAGGGCAGCAGTCTCAGGTAGGCCTTCATGAACGGACGGGTGATCAGCGCCTTGCGCAGCGGCCGCAGGTTCAGGAGCCACAGCGATGCGAGCAGCACCCACAGCAGCCCCTTCCAGATACCCGCCGGTGCGCCGTTGGCGCCCAGCACGGTGTAGGCGGCGAGCAGCACCGTGAAGGTCACCGTGAAGGCGAGCAGCGACAGGCGCCGGTAGGCCAGGAACAGTACCGCGGCGATGAACAAGAGCGTGATGACCCCGCCGACCTGCGTGACCGCGTAGGCGGCCGCCACGATCAGCAGCAGGGAAACGATTGCACCAACCATAGTCAATCCCTCGCGTGCGGCGCTGACGCGCCTGCGGCAGCTTCAGCCCAGCAGAGTCTTCACGCCCTCACGCTCCTCGCGCAGCTCGGCATGCGTCGCGTCCATGCGCTGGCGGCTGAATTCGTCCACGGTAAGTCCCGGCACGATGCGGTAGTCGCCGTTCTGCACGATGACCGGATAGGAATAGATCACCCCTTCCGCGATCCCGTAGCTGCCATCCGACGGCACCGCCATGCTCGCCCAGTCACCGCCCGCCGTGCCGTGCAGCCAGGTGTGGACGTGGTCGATGGCGGCGGAAGCGGCGGAAGCGGCCGACGAAGCGCCGCGCGCCTTGATGATGACGGCGCCGCGCTGCTGCACCACCGGGATGAAAGTCTTCTCGATCCACTCCTGTGTCACCAGCGATTTGGCTGCCTGGCCGCCAACCTCGGCGTGGCTTAAGTCCGGATACTGGGTCGCGGAGTGGTTGCCCCAGATGGTCATGCGGCGGATGTCGGTGACGTGGGAGCTGGTTTTTTCCGCGAGCTGCGACAGCGCGCGGTTGTGGTCGAGCCGCGTCATGGCGGTGAAGTTACGCGGATTCAGGTTGCGCGCATTGGCGCGCGCGATCAGCGCGTTGGTGTTGGCGGGATTGCCGACCACCAGCACCCGCACGTTGCGGTCCGCGACCTCGTTCAGTGCCTTGCCCTGGGCTGAGAAAATCTGCGCGTTGGCGAGCAGCAGGTCCTTGCGTTCCATCCCCGCGCCACGCGGCCGCGCGCCGACCAGCATCGCGACCTGACAGTCGCGGAATGCCAGGTTCGCATCGTCCGTCGCCACCACCTTGTTGAGTGTTGGGAAGGCGCAATCGTTGAGTTCCATCACCACGCCCTGCAGCGCCGGCAGCGCTGGCGTGACTTCCAGCAGGTGCAGATTCACGCGCGTGTCGCGGCCGAAAAGTGCGCCCGCGGCGACGCGAAAGGCGAGGGCATAACCGATCTGGCCGGCGGCACCGGTGATTGCAACGTTGACTGCGGGTTTCATAGGCGAAGCGTTTCTTCCTGCGATGAAGGGGAACCTTAGAATTCTAGCGGCGATCAGGCGTTGCCCCTAATCAACCGGCCGAAATCGCAGGAAGCGATTTCGGCGGACAGTAGTTCCGTTTCCGCCGGCCGAAGGCGGGGCTCGATACGCATCTGTTCCGATCACCTCGGCAGCCGAGCGCTTCAAAGCGAGGCTGGCGCTAAGGACTTTGGCCGGCTAGAGCGGTGACCGCAGGGCTGCTTACGCACCGAAACTCAAACCCGAGGCGGCGCAGCGCGCTCCAACCGGCCGCGAGAGGCCGCACCCCACCTGTAAGAGCCCGAAAGGGAGGCCGGGAACGCCCGGTTAGTGAGTCGGCTTGACACTAGGGTAGTGTGCTAGTAGAGTACAACACCAAGGAAGGCCAACCTGCAGGTGCAGGGAGGCCGGAAGAGACAGACCAGATAAACCTAAGGAGATCCGATCATGAACGCACTCAATGTCCTCTATCGTGACGTCAGCTGCGCCGCTGCGTCCATCGTCATCACCGCCGTCCTTGGCCTGAGCTTCGTGCAGTCCACGGCTGTAGCCCCTGGTGCACGCGCTGCTTCGATCCCGACCGTCTCCCTGCAGATGGCGCCGGTTTGGTTTGGGCAGCCGCAGCCGGCCGTTTTGGTAGATTAGTCCGCTACCCCTCCGTCACAGCCTTCAGGACATCCAAATGGACCCGCAGTGGGACGAAAGCCAGCCGATTTACCGGCAACTGCGTGACCGCGTGGTGGCCATGATTCTGGAGGGGGCTCTGAAGGAAGGCGACGCCTTGCCATCCGTGCGCAGCGTCGCCGCGGACTTCCGGGTCAACCCGCTGACGGTTCTCAAGGGCTACCAGCAGCTCGTGGACGAGCAGCTGGTGGAAAAGCGCCGCGGTCTCGGCATGTTCGTGAGCACCGGTGCGGCCAAGGCCCTGATGAAGGACGAGCGGCAGCGCTTCCTCGAGGATGAGTGGCCGAAGGTGCTTGCCAGCATCCAGCGGCTCGGGCTCTCGGCAGGGGAGCTGCTGCGCCTGAGCGCAGCGCCGGCGCCCCCGGCCCCACGCACAGCAGCAGGTAAAGAAGATGACAGCAGTAATTGAAGCCCGGGGCCTGAGCAAGGCATTCGGCGCGCAGCGCGCACTGGATGGAGTGAGTTTTGCCGTTCAGCCGGGACACATCGTGGGTCTCATCGGCCCGAACGGCGCCGGCAAGACCACGGCGCTCAAGGCCATCCTGGGGCTTACCTCTTTCACGGGTGACCTGCGCGTCATGGGGCTCGATCCACGCTCGCAGCGCGACGAGCTCATGCGCGAGGTGTGCTTCATTGCGGATGTGGCGGTGTTGCCGCGGTGGCTGAAGGTGAGCCAGGCGCTCGACTTCGTCACCGGCGTGCATCCGCGCTTTGATCGCAGCGTCGCCGAAGGGTTTCTGAAGAAGACCGACATTCACATGTCGAGCCGCGTCGGGCAGCTCTCCAAGGGCATGGTGACGCAGCTGCATCTGTCGCTGATTCTCGCCATCGACGCGCGCCTGCTGGTACTCGATGAGCCGACCCTCGGCCTTGACCTGCTTTATCGGCGGCAGTTCTACGACACGCTGCTGAACGATTACTTCGACAAACAACGCACCATCCTCATCACCACCCACCAGGTCGAGGAGGTCGAGCACCTTTTCACCGACATCATTTTCATTAAACACGGTCACATCGCGCTCGACTCCCCGGTGGAGGATCTCGGCAGCCGTTACCAGCAGCTCATCGTGAGCAGCGAGCAGGCTGCTGCCGCGCGCGCGCTCGGGCCCTTCTACGAGCACGAAGTGTTCGGACGGGTCGCCATGTTCTTCGAGGGCCGCTCGGCGGCGGAACTCAGCGCGCTCGGTGAGCTGCGCACACCTTCCATCGCGGATCTCTTCGTCGCCAGGATGCAGCGAGCAACACCATGAGCACCAACATGACAACCCCCATCGGGACCGCGAGTCTGGCCGTGCCGGGGAGTGGCGTGGCTCGCGCCGGCCTGCAGCAGACACTCGTGACGCTGGTGCGCCGCGAATTCTGGGAGCATCGGGCGCTGTGGATCGCACCGCTCGCCACCGCGGTACTGCTGGTGGTGTGCGCACTGTTCGCCCACGGACACGTGCAGATAGACGGCAACGACGTCGGCGATCAGCCCTTCAGCGCGCGGCAGGCACTGGCGGTCTCCACCATCGCGCAGGGCGTGATGTGGCTGGCGCTGAATCTGGTGATGTCGGCCGTGGTGAGTTTCTATCTCATTGACTGCCTGTACGCCGAGCGCCGTGACCGCAGCATTTATTTCTGGAAGTCACTGCCTGTGTCGGATGGACTCACCGTGGCATCGAAGCTGCTGGTGGCGATGGTCCTGGCGCCGCTCGGGGTCTGGGTCCTGGCGGCCGTGACTCACGTGGCGGTAAGCCTGGTGTTCGCCGCGCACTCCGCTTTCGGACAGCTGCCCGCACACCTGGTGGCGTGGAATACCCTCACCTGGCTGCGGGTGGAGCTCCTGCTGCTGATCGGCGTCATCCTCGGCGCGCTGTGGTACGCGCCGATAACGGGATTTTTCCTGCTGGTGTCGGTGCTGGCGCGGCGCAATGCGGTTATGTGGGCGCTTGGCATCCCGATTGTGGTGCCGATTCTCGAGCGTATCGTCCTGGGCACTCACTACCTGTGGACATTCATGGCCTATCGGGTCCATGGCATCTGGGACATTCTTGCCAACCACGGTGATCTGAAGTTCCTCCGCGACCAGTCTGCCGAGGGCAACAGCCACTTTCACGTGCAGCCGATCGATGCGCTCCTGGGCGAACTGCACTTCCGCGCCGCATTCCTGGCTCCGGACCTGTGGCTGGGGCTGATCGCCGCGGCCGCCATGATCTACGCCGCGACCCGCATCCGCCGCTACCGCGACGACACCTGAAGCTCTTAGGCTGCTGCGGCGCGGTGCGACCCGCGCCGCCGACCGGGCGCGCAAGACGCGCGCAATAGATCGCGCTTATCATCCTCATGCGGACAGACAATTGGACCGCGGCGCCACCGCGATGCTCCAATGCCGGCGAGCCACAGGAGGTTATGTATGTTCGATACCAAGAATGATCTGCCGGCCGGCAAGCGCGCGAAGGTGATCACGGTGCTGAACGCACGACTGGCGGATGCCATCGATCTGGGTGCACAGACCAAACACGCGCACTGGAACGTCAAGGGACCGAACTTCATCGCGCTGCATGAGCTGTTCGACAAGGTGGCCGAGAGTGTCGAGGGCCACATCGATGATCTCGCCGAACGGGTGACCGCCCTGGGCGGCACGGCCCACGGCACCATCGCCGCCGTTGCACGCGCGACGACTCTCAAGCCGTATCCTGAGAACATTTCCGAAGGCCTCGCGCACGTCAACGCGCTGTCCAGCGCGCTCGCCGCCTTTGGTGCCAGGGTGCGCGCGGGAATCGACGCCACCGACAAGCTTGGGGACGCGGACACGGCCGACCTCCTCACGGGGATCTCGCGCGAGAACGACAAGTACCTGTGGTTCCTCGAGGCGCACTTGCACGCCAAGCGCTAAAGCGCGCGCCGCACCGCCCGCATGTTCGTCGAGGTCGAGAGAAGCGCTTCGCAGGTCGGGTTGCAGCTGACCGGCGCATGGCGGGCGCTTGAGATCGCCGACATCGAGAGGGCGCTCGCCGCCATTGATCTTGCGGCGGGAACTGCGGTGCGGATCGGCACCCAGGGGCTCACCGCACTGGACCTGACGGGCGCCTGGGCGCTGCGCGAGTTCCTGCAGCGCGCGCGGGGCCGCGGGATTGAGGTGACCTTCAGCGGTGCGCCCCCCGACCAGTTACGCCTGCTCGATGAGACGCTCGCCGGCGCGGACGCCGCGGCGGCTGCGGCCGCAACTCCCGCGGTGCCTCCCGGACACGACCCGGTGCTGACCGCGATCGGCCGCTATGCGGTGCGGGCGGGCGCGGACATGGTGGAGGGACTGGCGTTCGTGGGCCGCGCCAGTATCACCTTGCTGCGTGGACTTACGAATTTCAGGCGCTTGCGACCGATTTCCGTCGCGCGCCACGTGTACGACACCGGCATCACGGCGGTGCCCATTGTGGCGCTCATTGCCTTTCTCATCAGCGTCATTATCGCCTACATGAGCGCGCAGCAGCTGCGCGGCCTGGGCGCCGACATCTACGTGGTGGACCTGGTCGCCATCGGGGTGCTGCGCGAGCTGGGAGTACTGCTGACTTCCATTATCGTGGCCGGGCGCTCGGGCAGCGCCTTCGCCGCGGAACTGGGCTCCATGAAGCTCAACGAAGAGGTCGACGCGCTGACCGCGACCGGCGTCGATCCGTTCGAGGTGCTGGTGGTGCCGCGCCTGCTGGGACTGGCGATCGCGCTGCCGCTGCTCACCATCATCGCCGATCTCGTCGGCCTGGCCGGCGGCGGCCTGCTGTGCCGCTACCTGCTCGATATGCCGCTCACGCAGTTCGTGGGCCGCGTGAACTACGCGATCTCGCCCACCACCTTCTGGGTGGGCCTGCTGAAGGCCCCGGTGTTTGCCGTGCTGATCGGGCTGGCCGGCTGCTACCGCGGCATGCAGGTGCGCGGTTCAGCGCGCGAGCTCGGGCGCCTGGTGACCGTGGCGGTGGTGCAGGCGATTTTCTTTGTCATCCTCGCCGACGCGCTGTTCGCGGTGTTGTTCATGAAAATGGATATCTGATGGACCCGGTGCTGGAAGTGCAGGGGCTGGTCAACCGCTTCGGGACGCAGCTGGTCCACGACGGCCTGAACATGCAGGTGGCGCAGGACGAGGTGTTTGGCATCGTCGGCGGGTCCGGCTCCGGCAAATCGGTGCTGCTGCGCACGATTCTCGGGTTGCAGCGCCCGCAGGCGGGCGTGGTACGCATCGGCGGCAGCGACATCACGCAAATGAGCCCGCCGCAGCTGCGCGCGGTCAAGGCCCGCTACGGCGTGAGCTTCCAGCAGGGCGCGTTGTACTCCGGTCTCACGGTGCTGCAGAACGTGCAGCTGCCGATGATCGAGCATCTGCAACTCACGGCGGCGGCGCGCGATGAGCTGGCGCTGCTGAAAATCTGCCTGGTCGGGCTGCCGGCGGATGCGGCGGCCAAGTATCCCGCGCAGCTTTCGGGCGGCATGGTGAAGCGTGCCGCCCTGGCGCGGGCGCTGGCGCTCGACCCGAGCCTCTTGTTTCTCGACGAGCCGACTTCGGGGCTGGATCCGGTGAGCGCGGCCGCCTTCGATGAGCTGGTGCTGTACCTGCAGCAACATCTGCGTCTTACGATGGTCATGATCACGCATGATCTGGACACGATCTTCCGTACCTGTAATCGTGTCGGGGTGATCGTGGACGGCCGCATGGAATCTGACACGCTGGAACGCATCGTCGACCACCCGCACCCGTGGATCCAGGCTTACTTCCACGGTGAGCGGGCGCGCGAACGCCTCGGGGCCGCGCGTGGAGCGTGACGCCAATTACGCCGCGGTCGGGGCTTTCGTGCTGGTCGTGGCGCTGGTCGGGACGTTGTTCGTCTACTGGTATTCCGATAGCCGCGAGCACCGCGACTACAACCGTTACGAAATCTACTTCACCGGCAGCGTCAGCGGACTCGACAAGGGCGGGGCGGTGCGGTACATCGGTGTGGGTGTCGGGCGCGTGGTCGACATCGCCATCGACCCGCGTGATTCCAGCCGCGTCGAGGTGGTTGTCGATATCGATTCGCGCACACCGATCTCGGAGCACACGGTCGCGGAGCTGCAGCTGCAGGGGATCACGGGCCTGCTGTACATCGACTTAGGCGAGGACCGCACCAACAAGCGGATGGCGCCGGCGGTGGCGGGACTTAGGTTCCCGGTGATCCGCTCCGCGCCGTCGCGCTTCGATGTGTTCCTCTCGACACTGCCTGAGCTGGTGGCCGAGACCGGCGATGTGGCGAAGCGTGCCGAGCGTCTGCTCGGGGATAACAATCTGAACGCGGTTGCGAGCGCGCTGACGAACTTCGAACAGGCGAGCCGCACGCTGCCGCAGACCGTGCACGACCTGAACTCGCTGATCGCGGAGTTGCGCGGCGCCAGCGCCGAGCTCAGCGCCTCGGCCAAGAGCGCCCACGGCGTGATCGACGCGGTGGGTCCTGAGGTGCAGAGCGCCGCCCAGCGGCTGCATGGCATCGCGGACCACCTGTCGGATGCCACCGATCAGCTCGCTAAGGTGATCGGCGAGAACCGCCAGGACGTGCGTGCCTTCGCGCGCGACGGCCTGCCGGAGATCGAGCGGTTTGTGCGCGAGGGGCGGGCCGCGGCCCAGGACATCCGCGCGCTCTCGACCAGTCTGCGCGAGAATCCCGCGCAACTGTTGTATCAGTCACAGGACCACGGCGTGGAGATCCCACGGTGAAATTTACGCTGGCCGGCGGGCACGCACTGCGCGCCGCGGCGCTCGTGTGCGTGCTGCTCGCCGGTTGTACCGGCCTATTGCACAGCAACGCGCAGCCTGAGCAGACCTACTACCTGCGCGCCCCGCTCGCCGCCAGCGGCGCGGCTGGCGCGACGCCCGTCGCCGCGGTGACCGCCGCCGGCGCATCGCTGCGCGTCGCCACACCGCTCGCGAGCCCCGGACTCGACAGCTCGCGCATCATGCTGCTGCAGGCGGACCATCGTATGAACTTCTATGCCGGCAGCCGCTGGCCGGGCACCGCGCCGGAGGTTATCGGGGCGCTCACGGTTGAGACGCTGCGCGCCTCGGGCGCCTGGAACTGGGTGCAGGATTCGGCCAGTGCTTTCCCCGCGGATTACCTGCTGCAGATCAGCGTGCGGCATTTCGAGGCGGACTACAGCGCTGGTGGCGGCGCTCCGCAAGTGCAGGTAGTGCTTGATTGCACCCTCGGGCGGCGCGAGGGGCGCGAGGTTATCGCGAGCTTCGTGGCGCAGGGTGCGGCAACCGCTGCCGCCGATCGCATGAGCGAGGTGGTGGCGGCGTTCGAGCAGGCGACGCATGCGGCGCTGCAGTCGCTGTCGCAGCAGGCGGGCGAGGCGGTGCGCACGCATGCGAGAGCGGTGACTTCAGAACGCTGACGCGCCGCTCGCCTCCATCACGCGAGTCAGCCAGTAGTCCGCCTGCGAGGGATTGGCGAACACCGCGAAGTCGCTGCTGTATTCGATGCCGAGCGCCGCACGGTTGCTCCACAGCGTGTCAAAGTAGCCGAGGAGCTGCGCGGCAAGCGCTGCCGAGCGCGCCACTTCCACGGCTGCATCCGCTTCCAGGTTGTAATCCCCGAGGCTGCGGCGGGTGAGATTCGCCGAGCCCGTCATGAACCACAGCCGCTCCTGGCCGTAGACCATGACGAGGGTCGAGTGGAAGCGCTCGCCGTGGGTGCGATACCAGCGCACGCGCACCGCGCCATCACTGCGGGACTCCAGCTCACTCGCCATGGGCTGATTGGGAATGCCGCCCGTCGTGACCTGCTCGTCCTCGCCCGGATCGAGCAGCACTCGTACGCTCGCGCCGCGGCCCGCCGCCGCCAGCAGAGCGCGGATGACGCCGCGATCCGCGAGCTTAAAGGCCGCCACATCAATGGTGTCGCCGCGGCCCGCGGCATTCAGCTGCGCCAGCAGCGCCTCGCTGATCGCGCCCTCGGTGAGTGCCTGCACGCGCGCAGTTGATCCGACTGGCACAGCGGCGGGCGCGCCCGCGGTTGCAGCCTGCGCGCCGGCGGCGGGCGCAGCAGCGCTGAACTGCGCGGCGTCGCCACGCCAGCCGGAGGCCCGCGCCAGAGCAAGTTCTGAGGCGAGCAGCACATCGAGCGGCTCGCCGGCGAGGCGCACCGCGACGTTGGACCACAGCCCCTGGGCGTCCTGGGGGTTCGCCGAACCAACCATCCCCGTGAGCGCGCCGTGGCCATTATCGGCGATGATGACCTTGCGGTGGTCGTGCTTGAAGGTATAGCGCTGCGTGGCGCCGCGCAGCGGGCCGGCCGCTGTATCCCACCAGCTCGCCGTGAGACGCCACAAGCCCGAGTACAGCGGATTGGAGTCACGTAGCACACCCGGATCGGTGATCACGACATCCATATCCGCGGAGCGCAGCAGCTGCAGAACTGCGGAAGCAGCGGGCCCGCCGGAAGCCTCGTTGGCCGGATCGCTGATGAGCAGCACCTTCAGCGCCGGCAGTGCCCGGCGCCGTTCGAGCAGCGCGTCCTGCAATTGCGCGCCGAGCGCCGGAGAGCCTGCGACCGGGGCACCGCCGATGAGCGCGTAGTCGAGCACGACAAACATCCGCGCACCGCGCACGATCTGCAGCAGCTGGTTGAAAATCGCCTGGCTCACGACCGGGCGTCCGTAGGCGTCCGCGGCGGTTATGTCGGCAATGAACGCGAGGTCCGCCGCGGGCACCGCACTTGGTGCGGAGGCGACGTGCGCGCCGGGCGGCAGCGGTTTGTGGCTCCCCCACCAGCTGCTCGCCGCCCAGGCGGCGGCCACGCAGCCGGCGAGTACACGCCGCGAGCCGCGCCAGCCAAGAGACACAGGTTCAGGCCAGTCGGGGTGCTGCGGCGCTCGTCTGGCGCAGCAGATGCGCGAACGGCACGCCGCCTTCGGCCTGCTGGCCAAGCAGGACGAGCAGATCGTCGGCAGTGCACGGCTCGCCGAACAGGCGCCCCTGCCCGAAATGGCAGTTGTTGGCGCGCAGGAACTCCAGCTGGCGCAGCGACTCGACGCCCTCGGCGATCACTTCCATGCCGAGACTGCGGCCCATCTCGATAATGGTGCGCACGATAGTCGCGTCTCCTGCGTCATCGCTGGCGTCACGCACGAATGACTGGTCGATCTTCAGCGTGCCGATAGGGAACTGCTGCAGGGCCGACAGCGATGAATACCCGGTACCGAAATCATCGATCGACAGGTGCAGACCCATGGCGTAGAGCTCATCGAGGAGCCGCACGGTGCGCTGCGGATCCGCCATCAGCGTCGTTTCGGTGATCTCCAGCTCGAAGCAGGTTGGCGACACGCGGTGCTGCTTGAACACCGAGCGGCAGCGCAGGATAAAGCTCGCCTGGCGCAGCTGCTTCAACGACAGATTCAGCGAAATGCGTCCCGGGTCGCCGCCCCTGGCCTGCAGCTTCCTGTAGTCCAGACACACGCGGTTCAGCACCCATTCGCCGATATCGAGGATGAGGTTGGTTTCCTCGGCGAGCGGGATGAAATGCGAGGGCGGGATGTCGCCGTGTCCGGGCAGCCGCCAGCGCAACAGCGCTTCGGCGCCGATGACGCGGCCGTTGCGCAGGTCGACCTTCGGCTGGTAGCGGATATCGAGCTCGTCGCGCTCCAGCGCCCGCCGCAGCTTGCTCTTGAGCATCAGCCGCTCGACGGCAGCGGCGTTCATCTCCGGCGAGTAGAACGCGAAGGTATTGCCGCCGTTCTGCTTGGAGTAATACATCGCCGCGTCGGCGTTGCGGATGAGATCGATGACGTTCTCGGCGTCACGCGGGCAGAAGGCGATGCCGATGCTCGCCGTCAGGAACACCTCGTGTTGGTTCAGCTGGAACGGGCGGCTGATTTCCGTGAGGATGGTGCGCGCCAGCTGTGCGATCGGCCCGCGGTTGTCGGCGTCCGCCGGCAGGCCCTCCACGAACAGCGCGAACTCGTCGCCGGCGAGCCGCCCGACCACGGTCTCGCGCGGCACGGCGCGTGTCAGGCGCTCCGCGAGCACCTCAAGGACGCGATCACCGGCGCCGTGGCCGAAGGTGTCATTCACTTCCTTGAAGCGGTCCATGTCCAGGTACAGCACCGCCACCACCTGGCCGCCGCGCAGCATGCGCGCGATGGTCTGCTGCAGCACGTGATGGAACTGCATGCGGTTGGGCAGCTTGGTGAGCGCGTCGTAGCGGGCGAGGTAACGAATGCGCCGTTCGGCGCGCTTGCGCTCGGTGATGTTGCGCGCGACGAAGATGTTGCCCTGGAACTGCGGATCGTCGCTGTCGATGCGCGAACCGGTGAAGGACACCGGGATGGTCTGGCCGCTGCGGGTGCGCACCACGGTCTCGCGCGTTTCCTGCGCCGCCTGCAGCAGATCGAAGCCGGGGCGCTCGCTCTCCTCGAGCACCGCGAGAATGCCGCGGCCGAGGATTTCCTCGTCGGCGTAACCCAGGAGCTTGCACGCCGCCAGGTTCGCAAGCTTGATCACCCCGTCAGGGGAGGTGACGAACACCGCGTCCGTCATGCTGTTGAGGACGCTGTGGAGGTAACTTTTGTTAATGGTGGACTGCCGCAGCCGCCCGCGCATGCGCTCGAGCGCCTGCTGCAGTTCCCCGAGCGCGTCCTTGCGACCCACCTCGACCGGGCGCGTGTAATCACCCATGCCGATGCGGTCGGCGCTCTTGATGAGCGGCGCGACCGGGCGTGCGAGTTCCTGGGTCGCGCCCCAGACGAGGATGGCGCCGAGTATTCCGCCCAGGCCCGCTACGCCTAAGGCGAGCAGCAGGGTCCCGCGCTCGCGCTCGGACATGGCCGCCTCAAGGCGGCTGGCGAGGCTGATCTGCGGCACCGGGGCCGCCTGCTCGAGCGTGAGGTTCAGGGAGGCCAGCGTCTGCGGCGTGGCAGCGCCGGGAATGTTCTCCACCATCGCCCGTACCGGCACGGCTGCGCGCGCGCTCAGTGCCCCCTGGCTCGCGCCGCCGGGCCGCTGCCATCTGAAGAGCGTCGCCCCTGCGGCGTCGGTGACCTCGAGTGTGGCGACCGAGGGGTCCTCCATGAAGGGCTGCAGCCGGCGCGCGACGCCGCTGGTATCGCGCGCGCGCACGGCGCCCGCAATCGAATCGGCTGCGTGTGCGCCGACGCTTTGCGCGCGCGCCTGCAATTCCGGGTCGAAACGCTCACGCGCGACGCGCTCCGCGAGCGTGCCGAAGTCGCTGGTGTCACCCTCGTGCCGGAACAGGAATAGCGCCGCGATCGCGGTCGCAATCAGCAGCACGACCATGAAGGCCGAGCCGGCGTAGCGGAATTTGAAGTTGGCGGCAGTCACTGTGCGTGCGCCAGGCGGGACGACCCCTTCCCGCCAGTGCGTGATCCCCTTCAGATTAAGGGATCATCTTAACCGCCACCCCCCGGTGGCGCCACCCGCGAGGCGCTCCGGGGCGCCGCTTCAGCCGCCCGACCAGACCCTCTTGATGTGTCCGAGCATCAGACCCCGCATGGTGGACATGGGGTCCGCGGTCGCCGCGAATATCGGTGGCCGCCGCCGCAGCAGCTGCCAGTTCTCGCTGCGCAGCACCTGGCGCAGGTACTCGACGTTGCGTTCGATGGCTTCCAGATAGGGATTGCGGCCGCCGTAGAGAATCTCCAGATACCGGTACGCGCCGTGAAATTCGCGCTCCAGGCGGTTGCTGCGCACGTCGTTCACGAACTCCGGCGTCTGCCGCAGCAGGTCCAGGCCGGAAGCGTACTTGACCTGCGGGTAGCCCTGCGTGAATGGCAGCGCGACGCCACCGAGCACGAACTCCGCATACAGCCGGTCACGGCATTTCTCCAGGTAACAGCGATCGGCCATCTGCGCGATCATGTCGGC
>PLEC01000158.1 GCA_003136935.1 Gammaproteobacteria bacterium | reverse complement strand
AAGATCACATTCTCCGGGCCCACAGCCTGCCCCGAAACCCGCTGGTGCTCACGCGCGATTGCCTGACGAAGCTCCGGATACCCGGCGAGCGGGGTGTAGTGCGTATCACCGGCACGCAGCGCGGCGACGGCCGCTTCGACTATCGGTCCGGGGGTCGGAAAATCCGGATCACCCACGCTCAGGACGATGACATCCTCGCCGCGGCGGGCGGCCGCCATGGCCTCGTAATGGATGTCCCAGGCCGATACGCTGCGGCCGCTGATCCGGCCCGCGAGCGAGGAAAACCCTAACGGATGATTCAAACGACCTGCCTCATCAAGACCTGTGGCGTCCTGAGGCCAGCGTGCGTTCGACTGCGGCCGCCAGTTTCTCGATGAGTTCCGACAGCTCCGCTTCGCGGGCGTTGTACGGGGGCGCCACGATGATAGTGTCGCCCATGACGCCTCCCACGTTGCCCGCGCACGGAAAGCAGATCAGCCCGTCCTCGAGCGCATGAGCACCGACAGAACGACTGACCGCCCGCTCCGCCGGGAAGGGCTCCCGGGTGGCGCGATTGCGGACAAATTCGATGCCGATCAGATATCCCCGGCCGCGCACGTCGCCGACTTCCTCGAACCGCTGGAGCGCCTCCCGCAGGTCGCGGCGCAGCGATGCGCCCCGAATACGCACCTGGGACACTAAGGACTCACGCTCGATGATGCGCTGAACTGCAAGCCCCGCAGCGCACGCGGCCGTGTGTCCGGAGTACGTGTGCCCGGTGAGAATCGCTCCCTGCCCGGAGAGGATCGCGGCCCCGAGTTCTTTGCGAAAGATCGTCGCCGCCAGCGGGATGTAGCCGCCGGCGAGTCCCTTGCCGACGGCCATGATGTCAGGGACGATTCCATCATGTTCCAGAGCGCGCCACGTGCCGCAGCGCCCGGCGCCACACATCACCTCATCGGCGATTACGAGTACGTCATGCCGGTCACAAACAGCGCGGACCGCCTGCGCGTACCCTTCAGGAGCCGGCACCACACCGCCCGCGGCCCCGACGACGGGCTCAAAAATGAATGCCGCAACCTGCTCCGGGCCAAGCGCTGTGATGCGTGCATCCAGTTCGTCGGCCAAAGCACCAGCCAGCGCAGTTCCGGCCAACCCATGCAAGGGGCGGTAAGCGTTGGCGGCGGACACGAACGACACCTCGAGCAGGCTGCCCTCGAAGGGCCGGCGACGCTCCAGGAAGCCTGACACGGAAAGTGCGCCCAGCGTATTGCCATGATAGGAGCGCTCGCGGGCGATGAAACGCTTCTTCGCTGGCAGTCCGCGCGCATCCCAGTACTGCAGCGCCACCTTCAGCGCCGACTCGACCGCTTCGGAACCGCTGCCCGAGTACACGATGTGTTCGAACTCAGGTCCGCAGCGCGCACGCAGCAGGCTCGTCAGCTGCTCGAGTGGCTCGCTCGTGAACAGATACCGATAACCGCACGCCACCTGTTCAAGTTGCGCGGCGATCGCCGCGTTGACCTCGCGGTTGCCGTGACCGATGCTGAACGCGGCCGGACCACCCGAGCCGTCCAGATACCGCCGGCCACTGGCGTCGTAGAGGTAGCTTCCTTCGCCTCTCACGATGCGCGGCAGCGCGCCCATCCCCCAGCCAATCGTGCGATTTGCAGTCATTCGCGAAGCATGCAGCAACGGCCCGTGGAGGTCGATGCCCGGTGCGCTATGCTCGGGGCATAGCGCATCCCAACGGAGGCAGTCGTGTTGGCCAGCGCGGTCTTTGTCACCTGCGCCGTCACGGGCTCGGGCGATTCGGTCAGAAAAAGCCCCCACGTTCCTGTCACGCCCGGACAGATCGCCANNATCGGGCGCCCCGAGTCGCGATCCGGCGCTTTTCCGGGAGGTCTGCGAGCGGATCCGCGGCAAAAACACCGAGGTGATTATCGATCTGACCGGCGGCATGGGTGGTGACCTCGTGCTGGGACCCGACGATGCACCCCTCAAGTTCGCCGCCGGCACTGATTTTGTGGGTCCGCGCGAGCGCATTGCGCACATCATCGATTTGCTGCCCGAGATCGGCAGCCTCGACTGCGGATCGCTGAACTTCGGTGAAGCCCTGTACGGCACGACGCCCGGATACCTGCGTTACATCGCTCAGGAGTACCGCAGCCGGGGCGTTCGCCCCGAGATCGAAGTCTTCGAACTGGGGCACATCGAGCTCGCCAGGCAACTGATCGCTGAAGGGCTTATCGATGCGCCGGCCTTATTCCAACTCTGCCTCGGCATCACGTACGGCGCGCCCGCCACCACCGCGGCGATGACGGCGATGCGCGACGCCCTCCCGCCGGGGGTTCATTGGTCGGCCTTTGGTGTCGGCCGGATGCAGATGCCCATGGTCGCCCAGGCGACGCTCTTGGGAGGCAACGTGCGGGTAGGCCTGGAGGATAACCTCTATCTTGAAAAGGGCGTGCTCGCCACCAACGCTCAATTGGTCGAACGTGCGGTTGCGCTCGTGGAGTTGTTAGGCGCGCGGGTGCAATCCGCCGCCGAAGTGCGCACGCTGCTCGGCCTCGCCCCGGCCCGCGCCCGCTGAGCGCGACCGCAGGCGGTGCGGCTAGGCATGGATGCGCTTCATCTGCGGGTCGTACAGCGGCCTGGCCGACACGCTGGCGGGATACAGTTTTCCCGCGATCTCGACCTGCCACTCTCCGCTGCTGAGGTAGACCGCATCGACGGGCGCCTTCGGTTCGATCATCGCAAGCCCTACGGCGCCCCCCAGCGTATGGCCGTAGGATGCCGCGCGCACGTAGCCGACCGCGACGCCGTCGCGACGCACGACCTCGGCGTGAAACATCAGCGGCTCGGGATCCTTCACCAGTACCTGGACGAGACGGCGAGTCAGCGGGCCCTTGGCCTTATTCGCGAGCACCGCTTCCTTGCCGATGAAGCCCTCCGCTTTATTCAGATCGAGGGCAAAACCGAGACCTACTTCGTACGGCACGTCAGTGTTGTCGATATCGTGGCCGTAATCGCGGTAGCCCTTTTCCATGCGCAGACTCGCGAGCGCCTTGAGCCCGGCGTGCTCCAGAGCGAATTCGCGTCCCGCCGCGACGATCCGGTCATAAACATGCGTCGCCTGCTCGGCGGGCACGTAGAGCTCGTAGCCGAGCTCGCCCAGGTAGGTGATACGAATGCACAGTACGCGTGCGAAACCGATGTCGATCTCGCGTGCGGTGCGAAACGGGAATGCCTGGTTGGAGAGATCCGTGGTGGTGAGCTTCTGCAGCAGCGCGCGTGAATTCGGGCCTTGCACATTGAGCTGGCCGTAGGCCGACGTCACGTCGGTGACGATCGCCTGCGCTCCTTCCGGAATATTGCGCTTCAGCCAGGTCTCGGCGTGCCGCACCATCGTGTCGGTGACCACCACCATGTATTTGTCGGGGCTCAGCTTGGTCACCGTGAGATCCGCTTCCAGCGTACCGGTCTCGTTCAGCCACTGCGTGTAGGTGATGACTCCCGGTGCGCCATCGACCTGGTTGCCGGAAATACGGTTAAGGCAGCGTCCGGCATCGCGGCCCTGCACGAGGAATTTGCCCATGAACGACATGTCCATGACAATTACGTTCTGGCGCGCGGCCTGATGCTCCTGCTGCCAGCGCGCGAACCAGCTCGGCCGACCCCAGGTCAGGGGACCAGGCTCGGGGGTCGTGCCCGGTGTGCCGTACCAGTCGGGGCTCTCCCAGCCACTCACCTCCTTGAAATAGGCGCCGGCGGCGCCCAGGCGATCATGGAACGGGGAGCGGCGCACGCCCCGCGCGCTGGTCAGAGACATTGCGGGGTAGTGACACTTGTAGACCATGCCGAGGGATTCGACCGTGCGCTGCCGGCGGTACTCGGGGTTTGCCTGGTAAGCGTGCAGTCGATCGATGTTGAACCCGGTAACGTCAACATCGGGATTCCCCGTGACGATCCAGTGGGCGAGCACGCGACCCAGACCACCGCCGGTGAGAACGCCGACGGAATTTAAGCCCGCCGCGACGAAGTAACCTCTGAGCTCGGGCGCTTCGCCGACGATCGGGCGCAAATCCGGAGTGAAGCTCTCCGGTCCGCAGAAGAGCTTTTTCATGCCAACCTCCGCTGTGATCGGCACGCGTGACATGGCGCGCTCGAGAAACGGCGTCATGCGGTCCCAATCCGGCGGCAGCTCGCCGAAGGAAAAATCCTCAGGAATTCCTTCCACGCGCCAGGGTGCACAGACCGGCTCGAACAAACCAACCATCAACCCGCCGCCCTCCTCGCGGTAGTAACCGTAGGCGGCCGGATCCTCGAGGACCGGCATGTTCGGCGGCAGATTCCTGATCGGCTCGGTGATGAGGTAGTAATGCTCGGCGGCCTGGTTGGCGATCGTGACGCCGGCGCGCGCCCCAAACTGCCGCGCCCACATGCCGGTGCAGTTGACGACAATATCGGTTTTGATGTCGCCGGCAGCCGTCTGGACGCCGGTGACGCGTCTCCGGTCCTGCAGAACGCCGCCCGCCGGCACGCCCTCGATGATTTTCACGCCCCGCAGGCGCGCGCCTTTGGCGAGCGCCATGGTGACGTCCACCGGATTCACGCGGCCGTCTTCCTTGACGTAGAAGCCGGCGAGAATGTCATCTACCCGCGCCAGCGGAAAAAGATCCTTTACCTCGCGCGCCGAGAGCTCGTGCACGTCCACGCCACAATAACGGTTGAACGCCGAGACCCGCCGGTACTCTTCGAGCCGGTCCTTGTCGGCTGCGACTTCGATGAACCCGATCGGCGCGAATCCCGTGGCCTGCCCGGTCTCCGCCTCCAGACGAGCGTACAGAGCGCGCGAGTATTTGCGCATTTCGGTCGAGGTCTCGGAGGTTGAGCCGAAGGTGACCATGAGACCGGCCGCATGCCAGGTGGTCCCGGAGGTCAGCCGGTCCCGCTCCAGCAGCACGATGTCCTTCCAACCCATGAGTGCCAGGTGGTATGCGACGGACGTGCCGATGATGCCGCCGCCGACGACGACCACGCGGGCGTGCGCAGGAAGGTTGGCCGGTGGCGGACTGCCGGCGCTCACGGAAGCGGCCGCAATCGTTGCCCTCAGCTGCCCTTACCCCAGTGGTAGCTGAGGCGCAACCCGTACACGCGCGGCTCGTTGGTGGTGAGGCGCAAGTCGAAATTGCCGGTATTGCTGTAGACGATGGCGTTCTTGTTCGCGAGGTTGGTGATATAGAGCTCCATAAGCCAGCGCTCGCCTTCGAAGGGATTCAAGCCGAGCCGCAGGTTCATGATCGAGTAGGCCGGCTGCACGATGCGCCCCAAGCCGGTGTTTTTATCTTCGGGATTCAGGCCGTTGTACATATCGCCCTTGTGAGCGATGTCGAACTGCAGGTAGCCGGCCAGATCCGTGGCGAGAGGGTGCGTGTAGCGCACGTTCCAGCTCCAGCTGAAGTACGGCGCGAACGGCAGTCGCTCCCCGACATAAGAGTCATAGCTCGAGGCGGCGGCCGAGGTGACGCTCGATTGCGTGTAGTTCACCGCGGCCTGCGTGGACCAGTTCTCGTTCGCCCGGAAGTCGACGTTGGACTCCGCGCCGTAGATGTGGGCGTCGCCCACGTTGATGTTGTAGCTCGAGGACGGACACACCAGCGCGTCGTAGATGAGCGCCTGCAGATCCTTCCAGCCCATGTCGTAGACGGCACCGTTCCACAGCAGCCGGTTGTTGAGGCTGGTCGTTTTCCAGCCGAATTCGTAGTTGTTGAGTGTGTCGGGCGTGTACTGCTGGGGAACACCCGAGGTGTAGCAGCCCGGGGGGTCTCCGGAGTTCGAGCCCCCGGGGCGAAAGCCCTGCGCCCAGTCGGCGTACAGCATCACGTGGTCCGTGATCTTGTAGTTGACGCCGAGCTTGCTGTTCCACTTGTGCGAGTCGCTGGTGAAGTAACTCGGCGAGTTCGGGGCGTAGGCGAAGCCCAGAACCGGCGTGTTGTACGCCTCGTCATCGTGAAAGTGCACGACACCCGCTTCCACGTTGAGCTTGTCGGTGACATCGAAATTGATGTTGGCGAACTCGGTGGTTTGCAGGATCCAGGAGGTTTCCGTGTACGTGTACCACACCCCGGGCGGCAGCGTCCGCTGCGTCTGTGTGTAGTACTGGAGCTCGTACTGAAAGGCCTGGCCGCCATATTGCAGCCCCGGCATGTAGTAGGTGTTGTTGTAGTTGCGGTCGATGGTGCGCTCCCAATAGAGCCCCGCGAGCCAGTGCAAGCGTCCGCCCTGTTTGGAGGAGAGCCGCAGCTCATTCGACCAACGCTGAGGATTGACGTTGTAGGAATAGTATTGCAGCGCCGGGTTGCAGCCCGAGTAAGGTGTGCCGGCGCCGCCGTAGTAAGGATCGGTGAGGCAGGTGAAGCCCTCCTGCGTGCCGGGGAAGCCCGTAGGCGGGGTGTTGCGGGCGCCGGCGTTGAAGTTCTGCTCGTATTGCGAGTACTCATCCCACTGGCGCCGCTCCTGGTTCCAGTAGGTACTGGCAAATACCAGGTCGCCGATCCCGACGTCGCCGTCGACGTGGAAATCGATCATGTTCGTCTCGAACAGATTCGACTCCGGACCGAAGCGCGAGACGGTACGCGGGGCGAGCGTCGGGTCCTCGTCCCACGCGCCGAGCGTGTGCTGACGCTGAAAACCATAGGTGAGGAGTGCGTCCCACCCCGCGCTGAACTGTGCCTTGAGCGCCACGCGGCCGCCCTCGACGTTCTCGCGGTTGTAGTCTTGGCGCGCCCACTGGGCATTATTCGAGACCGCGCCGTTCACCCAGGCGCGCGTCGTGAGCTGGTTGTCGATGAATCCGCCGTGGGAATCGCTGAAGGCCGAGATGCGCAGGCCCAGGACGCCGTCGATCAGCGGGGCGTTGAGGAATCCCTGATAGTTCCAGTTCTGCTGGGCGCTCTGGATCTGCCCGCCGTCGAAGTCAAGGCCGGCGCTGAAGGCCTTGAGGTCCGGCTTGTTGGTGGTATAGATGATCGCTCCCGACATCGCTCCGGCACCGTAGGTCGTGCCCTGCGGGCCGTTCAGCACCTGGATGCTCTGAATGTCATAGAGGTGCAGGTCGGGCTGCGCTCCCCCATAGCTCATCGACATGTCATCGACCAAGAACCCAGTCGAGGAGGTGTTGGCGTAATTGGGATTGCTGCCGTCGGAGACGCCGCGCATCACGAACAGCTGGGTGCCCGGGCCGGTGCTGATATAGGAGATGGACGGCACCTTCTGCAGGTAGTCGTCCATGCTGTTGATGGCGAGGTTTCTGAGGTCCCGCTGGTCGAAGACTTCGATGCTGATCGGTACATCCTGCAGGTTCTCCTCGCGCTTGCGCGCGGTGACGACTACTTCGCGCAGCACACTGGCTTCGCTGGCGGGCGGGGCGGCGGCGGCAGGCGCGGCCGCTGCCGCGGCAGCGGCACTCCCCGCGGCTACGGTCGAGGCGGTGTCCTCCGCCAGCGCCGCTTGCGTCGGCAGCGCCGCGCCCGCGAGCGCTGCGGCGACCGCGTCACAATGCGCGTCGCCCGAACCGAAGTGGGTATCGAGCACCCACGCGCGCTTCAGATAGAGGTGAATGTCGACCTCCCAGGTGAATCCCATGCCGCCGTAGACCTGGAGCGCACCTTTGGCGTTGCCGAGCGCTGCTTCGCCGGCCAGCACCTTGGCGCCGCTCACCGCGCGACGCACGTCGCCGGTCTCGGGGTCGTCGAGTGTGCATGCGGCGGCGTCGACGGCGGCGCGGGCGACCTCGGCCCGCACCGCGAGGTCGGCGAGCAGATGCTTCACGGCCTGGAACGACCCGATCGGACGTCCGAACTGCTCGCGTTCCAACGCGTAGGCGGTGGCCCGCTCCACGCAGGCCTGGGCCATCCCGACCTCGTACGCGGCGGTGAGCACCGCCCCCGCCTGTCGCCAGGCGGTCGCCAGGCGGGCGTCCCCGATCGGCTCGCCGGCGGGCAGCTCGGCGATGCGCTGCATCGGGGTCAGCGGGTCCAGCGGCCACGTCAGGGGCGCGCCGGGGTCGAGGTCGGCGGGCCGGACGAGGGCGACGCCCGCGTCGTCGATCACCGCGAGCGCGTCGAGGTCCCCTGGGTGCTCGACGATGGCCGGTTCGCCGCGGCGGGGCCGCTAGAGGCCACCCACCACACCGTCGACCACGCCGTGGGCGAGATGCGACCACACCAGCGGGCCGGGGACCAGCGCGCGCCCGAGCTCTTGGAAGGTCAGGGACACGTCGGCCCACCCGAAGCCATCGGCTCGCAGCGAGAAGACTCCGGTGTCGGCGAGCTCGGTCCAGACGCTGGTGTCGAACCCGCTGCGCACGCGGGTCATGTCGAATCGCCCCTCGCAGAGGCGTCGGATTCCCTCCTGCAACGCCCGCTGATCCTCGGACAGGTCGAAGTTCATCGCCGGACCGCCGCGCGGCGCCCGCCGGGAGCCACCGGCCCCGGGTGCGGAACGGCGCTCACTCCCACGACTTCTCCTTCGGCAGGCCGAGCAGCCGCTCCCCGATGATGTTGCGCTGGATCTCGTCGGTGCC
>PLEC01000108.1:8000-14382 GCA_003136935.1 Gammaproteobacteria bacterium | reverse complement strand
AACGAGCTGCCGAACCAGCCGGTGCTGCTGTAGCGGATCGCCGATATCCGTTGGGACCGCGACATCAGTCATAATTCCGCGCCTATGGTGACTCGCAGATTCGTTGCCGCCCTCGCGGCCGTCGTGGTTCTGGGCGCCACCGGCTGTTCGCTGATCGCGCCGTTCCGCCACAGGGCGCCGCCGCCAGCCTCGCCAGCAGCCCCGCCGGAGCCGCCACCGCTGCCGATGCCGGTTGCCACGGAGCGTTTCGAACTTGCCACGGGCGACGACATGATCGGCGTCCTGCAGGTGGTGGTGGCCAGCAAGGACGACACGCTCACGGATATCGCGCGGCGCTTCAACGTCGGCTATGAGGAGATCCTGCGCGCCAATCCCAAAGTGGACCCGTGGCTCCCCGGAGCCGGCCGCGAGATTATCGTGCCGTCGCAGTTCATCCTGCCGAACGCGCCGCGCACCGGCGTCGTCATCAACATCGCGGCGATGCGCATTTTTTACTTCCCGCCTTTGAAGAAAGGCGAACGCCCGGTGGCCTTCACTCACCCGATTGGTATCGGCAAGGTGGGCTGGCGTACTCCGGAGGGCGTGACGAAAATCGTCCGCCGCGAGAAGGACCCCACCTGGCGGGTGCCGGTTTCGGTGCGCAAGGAGCATCACGAGAACGGTGAGGAGCTCGATCCGGTCATCGGCCCCGGGCCCGACAACCCGCTGGGCAAGTACGCCTTCTACCTGCAGTGGCCGAGCTACCTGATTCACGGCACCAACAAGCCGGCAGGTGTCGGTCTGCGTTCAAGCCACGGGTGCATCCGCCTGTATCCCGAGGACATCGAGCAGTTCTTCACCATGCTGCCGATCGGCACGGCGGTGCGGGTGGTCAATCAGCCCTTCGTCTTCGGCTGGCACGACGGGCAGCTCTACATGCAGCCCTTCGACGTCCTCGAGGACGACACCCGCGACTGGCGCAAGGCGCCGCGCAAGCTCTTCTCCCGGTCCCTCGCCACCACGCTGCAGCAGCAGTTGAAGATGCAACACGAGCAGATCGACTGGAACGCGGTCTCGGGACTCACCCGCAGCCCGCGCGGCGTGCCGGTGCCGGTCACGACGACGGGCACCGGGCTCGAGCAGGTGCTCGCGGGCGCCCCCCGGGTGCAGAACGTCCTGCCGCCCGGGTCGACCTGGGACGGCAAGACCGACCTGCCGATGGATGAGGGCTCTTTCAGGCAGATCCTGAGCGAAATCCAGCCCGGTACGCCGATTCCGGGTGCGCCCGCCGCGACCTCGAGCAGCACCGGCACGGTTCAAAAGGCGCCCGCGCCTGCCAGCGCGCCGAAAAACGGCGGCTGACAACACTCGTGAGGACGCTGTCCGCGTGGCTGCAGCTCATGCTCGCGGAGATCGCACGCAAGCGCGAGGAGCTCGAGCGCGCGCACGCGGAACAAACACGGCGCGCCGCGGAGCAGGCGCAGGCACCCACGCCGGACGCAGTGCAGCGCACACCGCCGCGACGCTAATTCATCGGCCGAAATCGCAGGAAGCGATTTTGGCAGACAGTAGTTCCGTTTCCGCCGGCCAAAGGCGTGACTTTGGCCGGCTGCGGTTGCGACGGCCGCTGGCGCGCTGTGTTAGAGTCGCGCGGGCCTTAGATCCCGAACGAGGCGCTTGAGTGGCCGACAGCCCCGCGTCCGGCATAGAACACGCACAACAAAGCCGAACGGATCACGCGATCGAGCGTGTGCCGACCGGAATCGCCGCCTTCATCGGCCGCACCCTCAAAGGTCCAGTCGATCAGCCGCTGTCGGTGCGCAGCTTTGCCGAATTCCAACACCACTTCGGTGGATTATGGCAACCCGCCACGCTCTCCTACGCGCTCGAGCAGTTCTTCGAGAATGGCGGTCGCGAGGCGCACGTCGTGCGCGTCGTCAACGGCGCGCGCCCGCCGACCCTGAGCCTGCCGGCCTACGGCGCGTCACTGCAACTTATCGCCGTCAACCCCGGGTCGCGCGAATATCTGCGTGCCTCGGTCGACTACGACGGCATCAGCGTTGCCGAGCCGGATCGTTTCAACCTGGTCGTGCAGCGGGTGCGCAGCGCCGGTTCGGAACTGGTCGAGGATCAGGAAATTTATCGCCGCGTGTCGGTAGCGCGCGAATCGGCGCGCTGCGTGAACGATGTGCTGCTCAAGTCGCGCCTGGTGCGCGTGCGCGGCACGCTGCCCGCCGAGCGTCCGCAACGCTCCGCCGGTGCACCGGGGGGAGTCGCGGTCGGTTACACCCTGTCGAGCCCCGACGGCGATGACGGTGCACCGCTCACTGATTACGACGTGATCGGCTCGGCGGCGAGCCGCAGGGGGTTGTTCGCCCTGGAAGGCGTCGCGCGCTTTAACCTCTTGTGCATTCCGCCACTGGAGCGCGAGCGCGACGTGGGCCTCTCGACCCTGCTGGTGGCCGCCCGCATCTGCCGCGAGCGCCAGGCGCTGCTGCTGGTTGATCCCCCGGCCGCCTGGGACAGCGCCCGCGCGGCGCTCGATGCCCTGCGCGTCTGGCCGTTCCGCAGCGACAGCGCCGTCATGTACTACCCGCGGGTGCAGGCCTTCGACCGGCTGCGCGGCCGCGTCGAGACCTTCGGCTCCTGCGGCGCCGCGGCCGGCATGATCGCGCGCGCCGATGAAACCTGGCCGGTGTGGACCGCGGCGGATCGCGAGGAGGCGGTGCTGCGCCCCGGTCTGCGGCCGGCGGTGGCGGTCGCGGATGCCGATCGGGTGCGCCTGGCCCATGCCGGCGTCAACACCTTGCTGGCGGTGCGTGGCGGGTCGCGCACCGGGGTGAGTCCGCGCACCTTAGGTGTCGGTGGCGGCACGGCCGCGGACTGGAAATACCTGTCGGCGCGGCGGCTGGCGCTGTTCGTGGCCGCAAGCATCGAGCAGGGCACCCGCTGGGTGCTGCTCGAGCACAACGCCCGCGACGCCTGGCAGCGTGCCCGCTCGCAGGCGGAGGATTTTCTGGCCGAACTCGCCGCCCAGGGGGCTTTCCCAGGAGCGACGCCCGCAGAGAATCACTTCGTGATCTGCGACGAGCGCGTAAACACCCCGCTCACTCTCGCCGAGGGAAAGTTCAACCTGCTGTTCGGCTTCGCGACCAGTAAGCCCGGCGCCTTCGATACGTGGCTGGTGACGCATCGCGCCGGGGCGAGCCGCGTGCGGCCGGTATCAGTCAACCGCTGGGAAATCGCCAGCGCGATCCTCCGCGGCTGACGCGCGCCGACGCGGCGTCGGCAACTAAGGCTATTATTGAGGCATGCCGGACTCGTCGGTAACGTCGCGCCACGTCGTCTTCTCCCACGGCCAGGCGAGCGGCCCCTGGGGACGCAAGATTTCCGCGCTCGCGGAGGTCGCCCGCAGCGAGCACCACGAGGCACACTCGGTGGACTATCGCGGCGTTGAGGAACCGCGGGCGCGGGTCGCGCGGCTGGTGGATTTCTGCAAGGACCTGAGCGGGGATCTGGTGCTGGTGGGCTCGAGCCTCGGCGGATATGTTGCCGTGGCCGCCGCCTCGCTGCTGCACGCCCGCGGCGTGTTCGTCATGGCGCCGGCACTGTATGTTGAAGGAATTCCGCCGCTGCGCGCCGGCGGGCTCGACTGCCCCGTCACCGCCGTACACGGCTGGCGCGACGAGGTAGTGCCGTTTGAGCACAGCGTGCGCTTTGCCCAGTCATATCATGCCGCGCTGCATCTGCTGGACAGCGACCACCTGCTGCATAACCAGATTCGCGTGATCCAGTACCTGTTCGAGTACTTCCTCATCGCGCTTGACATGCCGGCGATCGCCCAGGCGTAGCGCGTTTCAGTGACGCTCGCGGATCGCGCGCTGCGCGATTCGGTCCACCATCCCTGGCGCGATGAGCCGCGCCCAGCGCCCGACACGCCCGCGCGCCGACAGAATGGCGAGGCGTTGCCGCCGCTGCATGGCGCGCACCGTCAGCCGCGCGCACTCATCCGCGCTCATGATGCGTGACTCCTGCATCGGCGTCGTCCCCAGCGGTTTGCCGTCCGGACCCACGGCGCGCCGGTGGATCTGGCTGACGACGAAGTCCGGCGCGATGATGCTGACCGCAACTCCGCTGCCACGCAGTTCGATGCGCAGCGACTCGAAGAAACCCACCATGGCATGCTTGCTGGCCGCGTAGCCGGTGCGCTCGGGCACACCCGTGAGCCCGGCGATGCTGGCGATCGCGACGATCAGTCCGCGCGATTGCTTCAGGTGCGGCAGGGCGGCGGCGGTCAGCCACATCGGCCCCAGGTAGTTCACCGCCATCAGGCGCTCGAAAACGCTGAAGTCCACGACCGCATCAAAGCGCGACCACATGGTGATGCCGGCATTGTTCACCAGCACATCGAGGCGGCCGAAGCGCTCAATAGTCGCGGCGATCAGGCCCTGACAGTCCTGCCGCTGCGACACGTCACCCGGCAGCGCCACGGCCTCAGCGCCCAGCGCCACGCAGTCGTGCGCCGTTGCCTGCAGACGCTGCGCGCTGCGCGCGTTCAGCGCCAGGCGCGCACCAAGCGGCGCGAGTTCCAGCGCCAGCGCGCGTCCGATGCCCTCGGAGGCGCCAGTAATCAACACACTCTTGCCCGCTAAGTTGTTCATTTGTTGCCGTTCCCGCCTAAACTGCCGATGCAACTTATGCGCCCATCATAACGGCGGTGGCTCGCGGCGATGAACTGGCTGTTACGGCGACTGCTGGGATTGTGGGTGCGATTCAAGGTGCGCCCGGACGACGCCGCGGCGCTGCTGGCGGGGCGTAGCCGCCCGATCTGCTATGTCCTGGAGCGCCACAGCGTCACCGACCTCGCCGTACTGCAGGACGCGTGTCTGGCGCTGAAGCTGCCGCGCCCGGGCAGATGGCTCGGCGGGGCGGCGCGCGAGCTGCGCTCGTTCTTTTATCTGAGCCGCACCCGCGGCATCTGGGACGCGCGGCCGGACCGTTCGCCACCCCCGCACCTCGCGCAGATGATTGCCGTACTGCGTGCCGACCCGAGCGCGGATTTCGACCTGGTACTGGCGGCGGTCTACTGGGGCCGTGCGCCGCAGAAGGAAGGCTCGTGGTTGCGCCTGCTGCTGGTGGAGGACTGGGTGCTGACCACCCGCGTGCGCAAGTTCATGCAGGTGCTCTTCAACGGCCGCAACACGCTCATCGAGTTCGACGCGCCGCTGTCGCTGCGGGAGCTCCTCGGGGAGCAGCTGGGAGTGGCGGTGCGTGGCCGACGCGTCGCCCGCAGCCTGCGCGCACTGTATGCCCGGCGGCGCGCCGCCCGCATCGGACCGGACCTCTCGCACCGCCGCACCATCGTCAACCAGGTATTGCGCACACGCGCGGTGCGCGCGGCGGTGGCGCAGGAGATGCGCACCCGCCACCTCACGCGTCACAAGGCGTTGCAGCGTGCGCGCGGCTACGCCTGGGAGATCGCGGCCAACTACTCGCATGCCTTCGTGCGTTTCATGGAGCATGCGCTCGCGTGGCTGTGGAACCGGCTGTACGACGGGGTCGTGTTTGGCCATGAGGCGACGCTCGCCGAGGTGGCCCAGGGCAATGAGATCATCTACGTGCCCTGTCACCGCAGCCACATGGACTACCTGCTGCTCGGTTATGCGATCTACGCGCACGGTTACGCGGTGCCACACACCGCAGCGGGCGTGAATCTGAACCTGCCGGTCGTCGGCCGTTTTCTGCGCCAGGGAGGCGCGTTTTTCATGCGCCGCAGTTTCGGTGGCAACCTCTACACCGTGGTGTTCATGAAATACCTGGCGGCGATCATGGCCCGCGGCCATCCCATCGAGTATTTCATCGAGGGTGGGCGCAGCCGCACCGGCCGCCTGCTGCAACCCAAGACCGGGATGCTCAACATGACCGTGCGCAGCTTCCTGCGCGATCCGCAGCGCCCGGTCGTGTTTGTGCCGGTGTACTTCGGGTACGAGCGCCTCGTCGAGGGCGCGACCTATGTGGGTGAGCTGTCCGGGCGGCCCAAGGAGAAGGAGAGCATCTGGGGGCTGCTCGGCTCGCTGCGGGTGCTCAGGCAGCGCTTCGGCCAGGTGCACGTGAACCTCGGCGAGCCGATCCGCTTGAGCGAGATTCTCGATGGCGCCGACTCTGAGTGGCGCACACGCGGCATCGATGACGAGGAGCGCGTGCCATGGCTGGCGCGCGTGGTGGATGAGCTGGCCGGGCGCATCATGCGCCATATCAATGCGGCCGCGGCCGTGACGCCCGTGAATCTCCTGGCCGTCACGCTCCTGGCGATGCCTCGCCAGGCGCTCGCGGAAGGCGACCTCGTGCGCCAGCTCGAACTGTACCGCGCCCTGCTGCGTGACTTTCCCTACAGCGATCGCGT